>NZ_JBIVMI010000016.1:20900-164858 GCF_044753005.1 Kitasatospora sp. NPDC088548 | reverse complement strand
CCGGCGGCCCCCCCCCCCCCCCCCGCCCCCCCCCCCCGCCTGGGGGGTTGGTGGGGTGCCGGCGCGGCGCGCGGGCCGCCCCCGCCGGCCCCCCCCCCCCCCCCCCCCGACGCCTGCCCCGCCCAGGTAATAGGCTGGAGCCAGTCAGCCCGTTACCGATTCTGGAAGGACCACCGTGGAGCTCGCCTCGTACGCCGACCTCGCCGTCCGGCTGGTGAACACCGAGGAGCCCGAGCGCGGCACCGACACGCTGACCTCGGTCGACGCCGTCCGCGGCCTGTTCTCCGAGAACACACGTGCCGCCGCGCTCGCCGACGAAGCCGACCTGCCCCGGCTGCGTGCCGTCCGGACCCGGCTGCGCGGGGTCTTCGAGGCCGCCGCCGAGGGGGACGAGATCCGGGGTGTCGACCTGCTGAACAGCCTGCTGATGGAGTACCCCGTCAGCCCGCTGGTCTCCGGCCACGACTACCTGGACGACGCCGGGCGCCCGCGCTGGCACCTGCACCTCGCCGACAACTCGCCCACCGCCACGGCCCACTTCAGCGCGGTCGCCTGCATGGGCCTGGCCGTCCACCTCACCGAACTGGGCGCCGACCGGCTCGGCATCTGCCAGGCCGCGCCCTGCCGCAACGCCTACCTGGACACCTCCACCAACCGCTCCCGGCGGTACTGCTCCGACCGCTGCGCCACCCGCGCCAACGTCGCCGCGTACCGGGCCCGCAAGCGCCAGGAGGCCGCCGTCCTGGCCGGGCAGGGCTAGCGGCCCTCCGGGCTAGAGATCCTCCGGCCGGACCCAGACGCCGAGCCGGCGGGCCAGGCCCGGCACCCGGACCAGCGGGCCCAGCAGCAGGCGCTCCAGCCGGCGGCCCGGGGCCAGCCAGGCCGGCCGGGGGCGCAGCCGCAGCAGCACCCGGCCGAGCACCAGCTCGTCCGGGACGGCGCCGTAGCTGCGGCTGTCGCTGTCGACCAGCCGGTTGTCGGACAGCAGCCACCAGCCCTTCGGGCGCCGGCCGTCGGCCCGCTTCACCACGAGCAGGTCCTGCTGCAACGGGTGGCGGACCACCACCACGGCGCCCGGCCTGATCCGCGCCCCGTACCGGACCAGCAACCGGTCGCCCTCACGCAGCGTCGGCACCATCGAGTCCCCCGCCACGTCGATCAGTCCGAACGGTGCGGCACCCCCGCGGGTGCCGCCCTCCGGTTCCGCCATCCGCGTCACGGCTCCTCCTCCCGGCTCGCCGCGTCCCAGTCTGCCGTACGGACCGTCACCCGCCGGTGTCCGGATTCACCCGGTTCCGGGTCCGCCTTTTGCCCTAGGCCCACCGACCGATCGCGAAACCCCGTGACCGGAAGGGTAATCTCGGGCGCGGGAAGACGATCTAAGGAAGGACTCCCATGTTCTCTCGTCTGTTTGCACCGCGTGCCACCGCGCACGCCCACTGCGACCTGCCCTGCGGCGTGTACGACCCGGCGCAGGCGCGGATCGAGGCCGAGTCGGTCAAGGCCACCCAGGAGAAGTACCAGGCCAACGAGGACGCGCACTTCCGCGCTCGCGCCGTCATCATCAAGGAGCAGCGCGCCGAGGCCGTCAAGCACCACATCTCGGTGCTGTGGAGCGACTACTTCAAGGCCCCGCACTTCGAGAAGTACCCGCAGCTGCACCAGCTGATCAACGACACCCTGAAGGCCGCCTCGGCCGCCAAGGCGTCGACGGACCCGGCCACCGGCCAGGCCCTGCTCGACCTGATCGCCGAGGTCGACAAGATCTTCTGGGAGACCAAGCAGGCCTGACCGCCGCTCGGCCTCCGTCGACCGCCCCCGCCCGGACCACCACACCGGACGGGGGCGGTCGCGCGTTTCCGGGACATGCCCGGCGGCACCTGTAAGGGTTGCCTGGCCTTAGCGCTTGTTATGCTGCCAGGGCGTCCCATGGGGGAAGTCCGGTCCGAATCCGGCGCTGACCCGCAACGGTGGACGGGGCCCCGGCCCCGTGAGCCCGATCGCCCTGGGGCGCCGACCTCCCGACAACTCGCCGTGGAATGCGAGGGGATGGCGCCCCGGCCCCGCCACGGCCCGGGCGCTTCGCCCCGCGCCGCCCACGGCCCGAGGCGAAGGCGCGCCCCCCTCGTGAGCACCGCAGTGACCGCACCGGTCCGTCGAATACCCGCCGCGCCCCTGGCCGCCGGCCTGGCCGCGGCCCTGCTGCTGTCGCTGGTCTGCGGGGTCGCCCTGGGCTCCTCCGACCTCGGCTGGTCCCGGGTCCTGCGGCTGCTGGGCGCCGGGCTGACGGGCGGTCGGCTGGAGGCCGAGGAGGCGGCGGCGTACGTGATCGTCTGGGAGATCCGGCTGCCGCGCACCGTACTGGCCGCCGTGGTCGGCGCCGGGCTCGCGGCCACCGGGGTCGCCGTGCAGGCCATGGTCCGCAACGCCCTGGCCGACCCGTTCGTCCTCGGCATCTCCTCCGGCGCGGCGGTCGGCGCCAACGCCGTCCTGCTCCTCGGCGCCTTCGCCTCCCTCGGGGTCTGGGCGCTCTCGGTCTCCGCCTTCGGCTCGGCCCTGCTGGCGATGCTGCTGGTGTACGCGGCCGCCCGGACCGCCTACGGGCTCACCCCGCTGCGGCTGGTGCTCACCGGCACCGCGATGTCCTACGGCTTCTCCGCGGTGACGGCGCTGATGGTGTTCGGCGCCGCGCGCGGCGAGGCGGCCCGCAGCGCCATGATGTGGCTGCTCGGCAGCCTGGGCGGGGCGACCTGGGGCTCGGTGCCGATCGCCGCCGTCACCGTGCTGGCCGGCCTGGCCTGCCTCGCCCTCTCCGCCGGGCGCCTCGACGCGCTCGCCATGGGCGACGAGACGGCGGCCTCGCTCGGTGTGGACCCCGACCGGCTGCGCCGGCAGCTGTTCGTGGTGACGGCGGCCGTCACCGGCACCGTCGTCGCGGTCAGCGGCGCGATCGGCTTCGTCGGGCTGATGGTGCCGCACCTGGTGCGGATGCTGGTCGGCGCCGGCCACCGCCGGGTGCTGCTGGTCGCGCCGTTCGCCGGGGCGCTGCTGCTGGTCTGGGTGGACATCGTCTCGCGCACCCTGCTGGCGCCCGCCGAGCTGCCGGTCGGGGTGGTCACCGCGGTGCTCGGGGTGCCCTGCTTCCTGTTGCTGATGCGCCGCCGCGGCTACTCCTTCGGAGGCCGCTGATGGGCACCGGCGCGAACGCCGACCCGAGCACCGACACCACGGACACCCCGGAGACCGCCATCGAGACCGCCAGCGAGACCGCCCTGGACATCGCCGTCGACGGGCTCTCGGTCGACATCGCCGGCGCCCGGCTGGTCCACGACATCACCCTGGACGCCGCCGCCGGACAGGTGGTCGGCCTGGTCGGACCGAACGGCAGCGGCAAGTCGACCCTGCTGCGCTGCGTCTACCGGGCACTGCGGCCCGCCGCCGGCGCCGTCCGGCTGGGCGGCGAGAACCTGCACGCGCTCACCCCCCGCGAGGCCGCCCGGCGGGTCGCCGCACTGCCGCAGGAACACTCCGCCGAGTTCGACTTCACCGTGGCCGAGGTGGTCGGCATGGGCCGGCTGCCGCACCGCAGCGGATTCGCCGGCCCGACCGGCGGGGACGACCGGCGCTGCGCCGAGGCGCTGGCCCGGGTCGGCGCGGACCACCTGGCCGGGCGGGGCTTCCTGAGCCTGTCCGGCGGCGAGAAGCAGCGGGTGCTGATCGCCCGCGCGCTCGTCCAGGAGCCCCGGGTGCTGGTGCTCGACGAACCCACCAACCACCTGGACATCGCCCACCAGTTGGAGGTGCTGGCGCTGGTCCGGGCGGCCGGGCCGACGGTGCTCACCGCGCTGCACGACCTCAACCTGGCGGCCGGCCACTGCGACCTGCTGTACGTGATCAGGGCCGGCCGGATCGTCGCCTCCGGACCGCCCGTCGAGGTGCTGCGCCCCGCGCTGCTGGCCGAGGTGTTCGGCGTCCGCGCGACCCCCGTACGGCACCCCGAGACCGGCGCCGTCCAGCTGCTCTTCGACCGGCTCCGCTGACCCCGCTTCCCCTCCCGCCCTTTCCGCCCCCTCCCCCCGACCCGAGGAACTCCCATGCGCACCAAGGCCGTCGCCGCCACCGCCCTGCTCACCCTCGCGCTGACCGCGTGCGGGGCCGAGATCGCCCCGAGCGGCGAGGCCGCGGCGGGCTCCGACCACTACCCGGTGACCGTCGACAACTGCGGCACCAAGGTCACCTACAAGGCGAAGCCCGCCCGGACGGTGACCAACGACGTGGGCATCACCGAGCTGATGCTCGCGCTCGGCCTCACCGACCGGATGGCCGGCTATGTGATGCCCGACGAGAAGGGCGACCTCGCCAAGGTCCCGTGGAAGGACGGCTACCAGCAGACCGCCTGGCTCTCCAAGCAGCCGATCACCAAGGAGCTCGTCCTGGACGCCCGGGCCGACCTGGTGTTCGCCGGCTGGCACTACGGCTTCGGCGAAGCCGACGGCTTCACCCCGCAGGTGCTGGCCGGCCTCGGCATCGACTCCTACGTGCTCAGCGAGTCCTGCCGCAGCGGCAAGGGCCCGGAGCGCGGGGTGATGTCGCCGCTGGACGCGCTCTACACCGACCTGGCCAACCTCGGCGAGATCTTCGACGTCCGCGACCGGGCCGACAAGCTGATCGCCGACTTCCGGGCGCAGGTCGCCGCCGTGCCGCAGCCCGAGCACCGGCCGGGCGTCTTCCTCTACGACAGTGGTGAGGACAAGCCGTACACCTCGGGCAAGTACGCCGCGCCCGAGGAGATCATCGCCAAGGCCGGCGGGCGCAACGTGATGGGCGACGTCGCCGACTCCTGGACCACCGTCGGCTGGGAGAGCGTCGTGCAGCGCGACCCCGAGGTGATCGTGATCAACAACTACGGTGACACCGACGCCGAGGCGAAGCGGAAGTTCCTGAAGTCCTTCCCGCCGCTGGCCGGCGTCGCCGCGGTCAGGAACGACCGGATCTTCGTGCTGGACTACGTCGACCTGGTGGAGAGCCCGCGCAACCCCGCCGCGATCACCGCCCTCGCGGCCTATCTGCGGTCCACGCCGGCGGCCTGAGCACGGGCCGGTCCGGCCCGGCCGGGCGGGCGTACGCTCGGAGTACGAGCCCGACGGAATCCGACCGGAGGAGCGAGAACATGAGCACCATGGCGGCACCTTCCGACTTCGACACCGCCGCCCTGCGCGAGGGCATCGAACGCGGGGACGCCGAGACCCTCCTCGCGCTCTACGCCGACGATGCCGAAGTGCGCATGGTCGACCACAAGACCCAGCCCAGCCATCCGCTGGTGATGCACGGCCGGAGCGAGATCGGCGCGATGCTGCGCGACATCTACGGCCGGGAGATGACCCACACCCTGGAACAGGTGGTGGTCCAGGGCGACCACATCGCCTTCATGGAGGCCTGCCAGTACCCCGACGGGGTCCGGGTCCTGGCCACCTCGGTCGCCGACCTGCGGGACGGCCGGATCGTCGACCAGACCTCGATCCAGGCCTGGGACGAGGCCTAGGCCCGAACGGGCCAAGTAGGCTCGTCACATGATCCGCACCGCCCTAGTCACCGACGTCCCGGTCATCCACGCCATGATCCGCGAACTCGCGGAGTACGAGAAGGCCCCGCACGAGGCGGTGGCCACCGAGGCACAGCTGCGGGACGCGCTGTTCGGCGCCGCCCCGGCGCTGTTCGGCCTGATCGCCGAGGACGACACCACCGGCGAGCCGGTCGGCTTCGCGGTCTGGTTCCTCAACTTCTCGACCTGGCGCGGGACGCACGGCATCTACCTGGAGGACCTGTACGTCCGCCCGGAGGCCCGCGGCGGCGGCCACGGCAAGGCCCTGCTGCTGGAGCTGGCGCGGATCGCCGTCGAACGCGGCTACTCGCGGATGGAGTGGTCGGTGCTCGACTGGAACGAGCCCTCGATCAACTTCTACAAGTCGCTCGGCGCGGTGCCGATGGACGGCTGGAGCGTCTACCGGCTCACCGGAGAGGCGCTCACCGCCGTCGGCGCGCGCTGAACACAGCGTGCCGACGGGGCCGCGCCCACCGGTACGCCGCCGAACAGACGGGCCCCGCCCGGCCGTACGAACGGGTTCCGTCCGGGCACTGACACCCTGTGTCGCGGCGCCCTACCATGAGTGACTCCCGCGCCGGGGCCAAAAGCGGTAACGTCTCGGGCGGATGCGCGGCGTCCGGCCACCCCTCGCGGGGTATGACCGGTACACGTACCGCACCACCCCTCTGGACAGTTGGGGCGAAGCAGTTGAGCCAAGCAACAGACAGTGCCGCGGCCACCGGCCCGGAAGCACAGCGCGTCACCCAGGAGGTGAGGGTGTCCCAGATCGACGGCGAGCCCGGGGTCCAGGACTTCGTGGAGGTCCGGCTGCCCGCGGCCGGGGCCTACCTCTCGGTACTGCGAACAGCGACGGCGGGGCTGGCGGCCCGGCTGGACTTCACGCTGGACGAGATCGAGGACCTACGGATCGCGGTGGACGAGGCCTGCGCCATCCTGCTCCAGCAGGCGGTACCCGGGTCGGTCCTGTCCTGCGAGTTCCGGCTGGTCGGCGACTCGCTCAAGGTCACCGTCTCCGCCCCGACCACGGACGGCCGGGCCCCCGAGCGGGACACCTTCGCCTGGACGGTGCTCTCCGCGCTGGCCGGCGAGGTGGACTCCTCGGTCGGCGAGGACAACACCGTGACGATCAGCCTGCACAAGAAGCGCGGCGGTTCCGCCACCCACTAGGGCCGCCGCAGCAGCAGCACCGAACAAGGGCCGTCCGGCCGGTACCCCCCACCCGGGCCCGGCGGACGGCTCCCGGTACCGCCCACCACGCGGTACGACCAATAAGACGAATCGGGGCCGCCCCACGGTCCCGGTGCTCCCGGAACGGAACGGGGGAATGGCCGTGAGTGATCTGGACCGTACCGGCCTCGCGACGGCGGGCCCTGCCGTACCGACCCAGGCGAGCGTTCCCGGCCTCGCCGCCAACGACGAAGCGCACCCGAAGGACGCCCACCGGATGAGCCAGCCGACCGAGCCGACGTCTGATCCGTCGCCCGTCCCCGTGCCCCCGCCGGCCGCGGCCGACCCGGCGGACCCCGCAGCCGAGGCGCTGCGCGGTGCGGTGCCCGCCCAGACCCCGCACCGCACCGGGGCGCCGGACCGCGAGGCGGCCCGGGCGCTGTTCGTCCGTCTGTCCGCGCTGCCCGACGGCTCCCCGGAGCGCGTCGAGCTGCGCAACCAGCTGGTGCGGATGCACATCCCGCTGGTGGAGCACCTGGCCCGGCGGTTCCGCAACCGGGGCGAGCCGCTGGACGACCTGACCCAGGTCGCCACCATCGGGCTGATCAAGTCGGTGGACCGCTTCGACCACGAGCGCGGGGTCGAGTTCTCCACCTACGCCACGCCGACCATCGTCGGCGAGATCAAGCGGCACTTCCGGGACAAGGGCTGGGCGGTCCGGGTACCGCGCCGGCTCCAGGAGCTGCGGCTGTCGCTGACCACGGCGACCAGCGAGCTCTCCCAGCGGCACGGCCGCTCCCCCACGGTGCACGAGCTGGCCGAGCACCTGGGGATCTCCGAGGAGGACGTGCTGGAGGGCCTGGAGTCCGCCAACGCGTACTCCACGCTGTCGCTGGACGTGCCGGACAGCGACGACGAGTCGCCGGCCGTCGCGGACACCCTGGGCGCCACCGACGAGGCGCTGGAGGGCGTCGAGTACCGGGAGTCGCTCAAGCCGCTGCTGGCGCAGCTGCCGCCCCGGGAGCAGAAGATCCTGGTGCTGCGGTTCTTCCGGAACATGACCCAGTCGCAGATCGCCGCCGAGGTGGGCATCTCACAGATGCACGTCTCCCGGCTGCTGGCCCGGACGCTGGCCCAGCTCCGGGAGAAGCTCCTGGTGGAGGAGTAGAACTGACGACCGCCCAGCGGCGCCGGAACGGCCCTCTGCGCTCAGCCCTCGTGCGGAGCGTAGAGGGCCGCCGTCGATTTCGGGCCGAGCAGGGCGCCGATGCCGACCAGCCCGAGCAGGCCGACGGCCACCCCGACGGCCACCATCGCGCCGCCGCTCTGGCACATGTAGTAGCCCACCGGCAGGCAGACCGAGTTGGTCAGCACGGCCGGGCTGCGGCCCCAGCGCCGCCCCTTGAACAGCGCCCGGGCGGCCAGCACCGGCAACACGCCGAGCAGCACGATCACCGCGCCGCCGAACTCGTTCAGCGCCAGCTGCTTGGACTCACCGGACAGCGCGGACACCATGTCCCAGACGCCGACGACGGCCAGGGCGGCGCCCTCCAGCGCGGTGAGGGCGGCGCCCACGGCCAGGGACACCGGCCGGACGGAGCCGGCCGCGGGTACGGGTGCGGAGGATTCTGCGGTCACTCCAGCAGGGTAGCCGCCGGTCGGTCCGTACCGACCCGTAGGCTTTGCTCATGCGCGCTCTCCTGGTCGTGAACCCGAAGGCGACCACCACCAGTGGCCGCACCCGGGACGTGCTGATCCATGCCCTGCGCAGCGACCTCAAGCTGGAGGTGGCCCACACCGAGTACCGGGGGCACGCGCGCGACCTGGCCCGCGAGGCGGCCGAGGACGGCACGGTCGACCTGGTGGTGGCGCTGGGCGGTGACGGCACCGTCAACGAGGTGGTCAACGGACTGCTGGCGCACGGCCCGGGCGAGAAGCTCCCCCGGCTGGCCGTGGTGCCCGGTGGCTCGACCAATGTGTTCGCCCGCGCGCTGGGCCTGCCCAACGACCCGGTGGAGGCCACCGGCGCCCTGCTGGACGCCCTGGAGCACCGCCGCGAGCGCCCGATCGGCCTGGGCAAGGCGATGACCGACGGACTGCCGGACCGCTGGTTCACCTTCACGGCCGGCCTCGGCTTCGACGCCGGCGTGGTCGGCCGGGTCGAGGAGCAGCGACGGGCGGGGCGCAGGTCCACCCACGCGCTCTATGTCGGCCAGGCCCTGCGGCACTTCGTCACCCAGCGTGAGCAGCGCAGATCAGGCCCGATCACCCTGCAACTCCCCGGCCGCGCGCCGGTGCCGGAGCTGGTGCTGTCGATAGTCAGCAACACCTCGCCGTGGACGTTCCTGGGGAACCGCCCGGTCTATCCCTCACCCCTCGCCTCCTTCGACACGGACCTCGACGTCTTCGGCATCACCCGGATGACCGCGTTCGGCACTGCTCGAACGGTCCGTCAGATCCTGCGGTCGTACGGGCCTTCGAGCGGCGACGGCACCTCTTCCGGTCCGTCCGGAAAGCATGTCGTCTCCTATCACGACGTCAGGCACTTCACCTTGGTTTCAGAGGAACCGGCTCCGTTCCAGGTCGACGGGGACCACCTTGGAGACAGGAGTCGCGTCAGTTTCACAGGCGTACGGCGGGCACTGCGTGTGATTGTGTGACTAGAAGGGGGCTTTACCCTTCTTCTCGAACGCACAAGCCCCCTTCACTCCATAGAAGTACCGGCTGTGAGCTAGGCGACACCGAAGAATCAAAAATTCCTCCCTGAAGGGGGTTGTATCCGGGCCTGAGGTTTGCGAACCTCTACATGGCGATCGGGACGCATCGCAGCGACGGCAACCTCAGATTCTGACGGGGGCCGACCGCGGGGTGTCCCTCGAATCGCCAAATCCCTCCCAGCACAGACCACCCGGGCCCGATGGGCCTTTGGTCTCTTTTGCTGTTGCGGGATTCGTGAAAGCGTTCACATTCACAAGCCATCGATTATGCCGACCGGGTCGCCCCGCCGGCAGGAGGAGTTGGACGACCATGGACTGGCGCCACCGCGCTGTCTGCCGCGAAGAGGACCCGGAGCTGTTCTTCCCGATCGGGAACACCGGTCCTGCTCTGCTGCAGATCGAGGAAGCCAAGGCCGTGTGCCGCCGCTGTCCGGTCATGGAACAGTGCCTGCAGTGGGCTCTTGAGACCGGCCAGGACGCCGGCGTCTGGGGTGGCATGAGCGAGGACGAGCGTCGCGCGATGAAGCGCCGCGCAGCCCGCAACCGCGCCCGCACCGCCTGATCACACGCCGCATTACCAGCAGTGACCGCAGTATCGATCAACACATGATCAAGGGCTTCCCTGCACCTCCTGGCGAAGCCTTCCGTACGACGGACCGCGTTCGGCGCGGTCTCGCGACACCGGGCCGCCCAGCCACTTGATACTGTTCACTTAGAGCAATATTGTGGAGCTGAGGCGCTCACCGTGTGCAACGCACCGGTGCGGTGCCGCACCACCCAGAGCCCCCGTTCCGGCCGACTCCCCCCGACGGCCGGAACGGGTCGAGAGGCCCTGCCGACCCACCCCCCCCCGGTCGGCAGGGCCTCGTTTCTCTGTCCGCGTCCGGGTACGGCTCCCCGGACGGCCCATCCCACCCGGGGATCGTGGAGCACGCGCCCCGGCGCCCTCGCCGGACGCGCGCGCCCCACCGTGCTTCTCGGCGCACCGGTTTCAGCGCACCGGGATCTCCAGGATCACCTTGGTGCCGCCGTTCGGTCCGGCCACCATGTCGAAGGTGCCGCCCAGCTCACCGGTGGCCAGGGTGCGCACGATCTGCAGCCCGAGATTGCCCGCCTGCTGCGGGTCGAAGCCCTCCGGCATGCCCTTGCCGTCGTCCTGCACGGTGATCAGCAGGTACTCCTCCGGCCTGGTGCCGCCGTTCCAGCTGTCCGACCAGCCCATCCCGGTGGCCGGCGCCCGCCCGCGCAGCGCGCTGACCTCCAGGTTGCCGGAGGCGGACGGGCCGAACGCGTGTTCCAGCGCGTTCTGCAGCAGCTCGGTCAGCACCATCGACAGCGGGGTGGCCACCTCGGCGGAGAGGATGCCGAAGCTGCCGGAGCGCCGGGTCGCCACCCGGCCGTCCTGGGACAGCTCCATCACCATCGCCAGCACCCGGTCGGCGATCTCGTCGAAGGCCACCTGCTCGTCCAGCGCCTGGGAGAGCGTCTCGTGCACGATCGCGATCGAGCCCACCCGGCGGACCGCCTCGTCCAGCGCGGCCCGGCCGGCGTCCGAGTCCATCCGGCGGGACTGCAGCCGCAGCAGCGCGGCCACGGTCTGGAGGTTGTTCTTCACCCGGTGGTGGATCTCCCGGATGGTGGCGTCCTTGGTCATCAGCTCGCGGTCGCGGCGGCGCAGCTCGGTGACGTCCCGGCAGAGCACCAGCGAACCGGTCTGCGTGCCCTTGGGCCGGAGCGGGATGGCCCGCAGGGTCACCACACCGCCCTGCACCTCCACCTCGGCCTGCCGGGGCGCCCAGCCGCTCGCCAGTTTCACCAGCGCCTCGTGCACGGCCGCCCGCGACGGCGGGGCCAGTTCGGCGGTGGCGCGGCCCAGGTGGCTGCCGACCAGGTCGGTGGTGAGGCCGAGGCGGTGGTAGGCGGAGAGCGCGTTGGGACTGGCGTAGGTGACGATGCCGTCGGCGTCCAGCCTGATCAGGCCGTCGCCGACGCGGGGGGCGGCGTCCATGTCGGCCTGCTCGACACCGTGGTACGGGAAGGTTCCGGCGGCGATCATCTGGGCCAGGTCGGAGGCGCTCTGCAGATAGGTGAGCTCGAGCCGGCTGGGGGTGCGGACGGTCAGCAGGTTGGTGTTCCGGGCGATCACCCCGAGCACCTTGCCCTCGCGGCGGACCGGGATGGACTCGACCCGGACCGGCACCTCCTCGCGCCACTCCGGGTCGCCCTCGCGCACGATCCGCCCCTCGTCGAAGGCGGCGTCCAGCAGCGGCCGGCGGCCGCGCGGGACGAGGTGGCCGACCATGTCGTCCTGGTAGGAGGTGGGGCCGGTGTTGGGCCGCATCTGGGCCACCGAGACGTAGCGGATGCCGTCCCAGGTCGGGATCCACAGGACCAGGTCGGCGAAGGAGAGGTCGGAGAGCAGCTGCCACTCCGAGACCAGCATGTGGAGCCACTCCACATCGGCACCGGTCAGGGTGGTGTGGCGGCGGACGAGTTCGTTCAGCGAGGGCACATGGCGAGGGTAGCTCCAGCCCGGGCGGGTGGGCGCGCCAGCACCGGGCGGCGGGCCGGCGGCGGGCGGGGACCGGCCCGCCGGAGGAGTTGTCCAGACCAATTTTCGGCGAGGCCTGGACAAGCCAGATTGGTCTAGTCCACAATGAAAGGGCACCAAGGAGAGGCCCACCGCGCAACTGCCCTGACCGCGCGAGGCCGCTCCTCGGTCGGACGCCGCCGAGCGAGGACCCCGCACAGTTCTCGATCGTCACCGGCGCCCGACGACAGCTCCGGGCTGCGGTGCCGCATGGGTTGAGGGTCCCGTGTCGGCGCCGTGGCCCGTAGTGCTTCTCGCCTCCGGCGGGGAGCTGCGCGGCGGGACCACCCGACGACAGCTCCGGCTGCGGTGCCATGGGCCCCTCCTTCCCGCTGGCGGGCAAGGAGGGAGGGTCGAGGGTCCCGTGTCGGCGCCGTGGCCCGTAGTGCTTTCCGGTGGTGCTCCCGCGGGTCCGCCCGCTCCTTCGAACCATGTTCCGCCGCTCAGAGCCGAACCCCCGTCCACAGCCTGTGGACGGGGGTTCGGCGTCTTCCGGCGCGGGCGCCGGCCCGGCGTCAGTGGGTCTCGGTGACCTTGGCCAGGGCGCGCGGGGCGTCCGGGTCCTGGCCGCGGGCGATGGTGACCTCGTAGGCCAGCTGCTGGAGCGGCAGGATCTCCAGGATCGTCTGGACCTCCTCGGGCACACCGGCCGGCAGCGCGAAGCCCGCCGAGGCGGCGTCCACCTGCGACTGCTGGCCGATGACCACCAGGTCCGCACCGCGGCCGCGCAGGCGGTCCAGCACCGGCTGCAGGGCCTCGCCGCCCTTGCCGTCCGGAACGATCGCGATGACCGGGGAGACGTTGTCGACCATGGCCAGCGGGCCGTGCAGCAGGTCGGCGCCGGAGAACGGGGAGGCCGGGATGTAGGTGGTCTCCATCAGCTTCAGCGCCGCCTCACGGGCGGTCGGGTAGCCGTAGCCGCGCGAGGTGATGACCAGGCGCTGGGCGAAGCGGTAGCGCTCGGCCAGGGCCTTCACCTCGGACTGGCGGGCCAGGATGCCGGCGGCCAGGGCCGGCAGCTCCTTGGCGGCCGCGCCGTCGCCACCGCGCAGGCCCTCCACCAGCAGGTAGAGCGCCAGCAGCTCGGCGGTGTAGGTCTTGGTGGCGGGCAGGGCCTTCTCCGGGCCGGCCAGCACGTCGATGTGGAACTCGGAGACCTCGGCCAGCGGCGAGTCGGCGTTGTTGGTGACCGCCAGGGTGATGGCACCGGCCTCGCGGGCCGCCTTGGTGGAGGCCACCAGGTCCGGCGAACCGCCGGACTGGCTGACGGTGATGACCAGCACGTCGGTGAGGTCCGGCTTGGCGCCGTACGCGGTGGTGGTCGACATCGAGGTCAGACCAGCCGGCTTGCCGAGCAGGATCTCGATCAGGTACTTGGCGTAGAGCGCCGCGTTGTCGGACGTGCCGCGCGCGGTGAGCAGGACGAAGCGCGGGTTGCGGGCGGAGATCTGGGCCGCGATCTCGCGGATCTTCGGGGCGCCCTCGTCGAGGATGCGCTGGAGGACGGCCGGCTGCTCGGCCATCTCCGCCGCCATGATCCGGCCGGGGACGGAAACAGTCTGCGTGTCGGACATCTGGATGTGCCTCCGATGAGATGGTTCGACCCCACCCGGGCGGGGATGCCCGGTGGGGACCTCTACGGCGGCGAGTCCGCACACTCGCTGCGGTGATTCCTGCGGCAATCCTACGGGGGCCACCCCCGTGGAGCACATTCGAGAGCCCCTCCCGCCCACGCGGCAGGGGCCCCCGGACGTACGACCGCCGGTCAGGACGGCTTGTTGATCAGCTGGTCGATCGCGGCGTCGGCCTCCTTGGTGGCCTGGTCCACCGACTTGCCCTTGATGATCGCGTTCAGCATCTCCGGCAGGATCTTCTGCTTCTCGACCGCGCCCCAGCCCGGGGCCAGCGGGGTGAACCAGGCGTCCGGCACCGCGTTGGCCGCGGCGGCGGTGGCCGGCTTGCTCTTCAGCTGGTTCAGCTGGGTCAGGTTGTTCGGCAGGATGTCCTTGTCCGCCAGCGCCTGCTCCGACTTGGTGCTGGTGAACATCCGGATCCAGTCGGTGGCCAGCTCGGCCGACGGCGACTTGGCGGTGACGGCGAGGTCCGAGCCGCCGATGAAGGTCGGCAGCGGCTTGCCGTCCGGGCCCGGCATGGTCGCCACCTTGACCGCGTCCTTGAGGCTCGGGTCGCCGGTGACCGGCGCGGTCACGCTGGCCGCCTCGTAGCCGTTGCCGTAGAAGGACGCGGCGTGCCCGCGGGCCATCGACTCGAACTGGTTCTGCTCGTTCACCGACAGGTCGCCCTTGTTGTACTTGCGCACCAGGTCGACGAAGTGGCTGATGCCCTGCTGGGACTTGGCGTCGTGCAGGGTGCCGTGCCAGTTGCCGGAGCTGTCGAACTTGGCGATGGTGCCGCCGTACGCGGAGACGTAGCTCATCGCGGCGTACCAGTACTGGCCGGGGAGGTAGAGCGGGGAGAAGGTCCGGTCGGCCTTGTTCTTGTCCGCGATCTTGTCCAGCGCCGCCCGCAGCTCGTCCTCGGTCTTGGGGAAGTCCGCGCTGCCGGTCGCCGACTGGAAGGCGGCGGAGTTGTAGATGGCGACCCGGGCGCCCGCGTAGTACGGCACGCACCAGAGCTTGTCCTGGTACGTACAGGTGTTGGCCAGCGCCTTGATCCAGCTGTCCGAGTTGTCGAACGTGGTCCGGTCGACCGGGGCCAGCGCGCCGGAGAGGACGTACTTCATGGTCTCGGTGTTGCCGAGCTCCACCACGTCGGGGGCGTTGCCGGCCGCCAGCGCGGCGTCCAGCTTGCCGACCTTGTCGGCCCAGCCCTGGTACGAGAGCTTCAGCGTGACGTTCGGGTACTTGGCCGCGAACTCGTCGTTGACCCGCTGCACGAGGTCCGGCCAGTTCTTCTGGGCATCGTCCATCAGCCAGACGGTGACCGTGCCGGTGGCGGCCTTCGGGTCCGCCGAGGCGCCGTCCTTGGTGTCCCCTGACGACGACCCCCCAGACGAACAGGCCGTCAGCCCGGCCGCCAGTGCGAGGGTCCCGAATGTCGCCATGAGCTGACGCGTCTTCACGCCATCCTCCGAGGGTGCTAGTGCCTGTTGCCCGCCGGCAGCGTGATGGCGCCCGCCGGGAGAGACCGGGGTGGGGCGGCGAAGAGCTTCGGGTGGGGCTGATACCACATCCGGTGAGGTTGAAGTTCGAACCGGATGGAGTGGAGCCTGGCCTAGACCACAAGCGGTGTCAACGCCAAATGGCCAGACCGCAAAGGACGTTGCAGAGCTGTTGTACCGCGTGGCGATCAGTTGTCGCCGTGTCACCCTAAGTAGAACTTAAGGCTGGCTTAAGGCGGATTTGAGGGAACACCGACAGGGGGCGACTTCGCAGGTCAACGCGGGGTTAACGAAACGGGCCCGCCATGCGACATGCGCATGACGGGCCCGCTCGAAAAGGTCTGCCGGCACTCTGGGTGACCGGCCCGACCAGGACTCAGCCGATCGCTCCCGACTGTCCGGTGAGCACCTCGACGGCCGCCAGACCACAGACCCGGGCGGCACCGTGGGTGGCGATGTACAGCGCGCCGACCGGCTCGGACTGCGGCAGGCCCATCTCGACCACCGCGGCGTCCGGCCGGGCCGCCACCAGACGGGACAGCGCGGCGGACATCCACGCGTACCGGTGGGCGTCCCGGACCGCCAGCACCAGCCGGCGGCCCTCGGCCTCCGCCACCAGCTCGGCGGCCAGCGCGTCCAGCTGCTCCGGGGCGGCGTCCGCCGGGCCGACCTCACGGGTCCGGGTGCCGGGGAAGCGGTCGGTCAGCATGTCGGCCACGCCCCACGGGGTCACGGCGCCGACGGCGATGTTGGGCTCGTCGGAGAACGAGACCACATACGGGCGCTCGGTCACCGGCAGGGCCTCCTGGCCCGGCGCCCGGACGACCCGCAGCGCCCGGCGGGCGGCCCGCAGACCGACCGCCAGGTCGGGCTCCAGCCGCTCGCCCTGGGCCTGGATCCGGCCCCAGCTGCCGAGCGCGCGCACCCGGGAGGCCGCGTCCGCCAGCCGTTCCTCGGAGAGCCGGCCGGCCCGCACGCCCGCCACGATGGCGTCGCGCAGCATCAGCACGGTCTCCTCGTCGGCCAGACCGCCGCCGACGCAGATCGCGTCCGCGCCGGCCGCCAGGGCCAGCACGGTGCCCTCACCCATGCCGAAGGTGTCGGCGATGGCGCCCATCTCGATCGCGTCGCTGACGATCAGGCCCTGGTAGCCCAGGCCGCCGTCGGCCGGGGCGGCGCGCAGCAGGTCGCGCAGCACGGCGGGGCTGAGCGTGGCCGGCAGCGCCGGGTCCAGCGCCGGGATCATGATGTGGGCCGTCATCACGGCCTTGGTCCCGGCGGCGATCGCGGCCTGGAACGGGATCAGGTCGCGGCTGCGCAGCACGTCCAGGTCGACGTCGATCACGGGCAGGCCGTGGTGCGAGTCGACCGCGGTGTCGCCGTGCCCGGGGAAGTGCTTGGAGCAGGCGGCGACGCCGGCCGACTGCAGGCCCTCGACCCAGGCGGCGGTGTGCCGGGCGCAGAGCTCGGGGTCGGCGCCGAAGGAGCGGACGCCGATCACCGGGTTGCGCGGGTTGGAGTTGACGTCCGCGGTGGGCGCCCAGTTGTAGTTGACGCCGGCCGCGGCCAGCGCCCGGCCCAGCTCACGGGCGACGTCCCGGGTCAGCGCCGGGTCGTCGATCACGCCGAGGGCGAGGTTGCCCGGCCAGGACGAACCGGAGCCCGCCTCCAGGCGGGTGACGTCGCCGCTCTCCTCGTCGATCGCGATCAGGAGGTCCGGGTTCTCCTCGCGCAGCGCCTTGGTGAGCGCGGAGAGCTGCTGGAGGTCGACGACGTTGCGGTCGAACAGCGCGACCGAGCCGAGGCCGGCCGCCAGGTGGCGGCGGATCCACTCCGGCGGTTCGGTGCCGACGAAGCCGGGCTGGAGAACCGTCAGCGCGTCGCGGTGCAGCTGGTCGCTGCCCGGCAGGGTGGGGACAAGGATGCTCACGTCGCGTCAGCCCTTCACTGCACCGTCGGTCAAGCCGCCGACGGCCTTGCGCTGGAGGAATACGAAGAGGATCAGCACCGGGAGGGCGAACAGCGTCGAGGCCGCCATGGTCGCGCCCCAGTCGGTGCCGAAGTTGGTCTGGAACGAGGAGAGCCAGAGCGGCAGGGTCTGCCCGTCGGTCTTGTTGAGGATCAGGACCAGGGGGAACTCGTTCCACGCGGTGATGAAGCCGAACAGCGAGGTCGACATCAGGCCCGGGGCCAGCAGCGGGAAGATCACCTTCATGAAGGCCTGGGTGCGGGTGCAGCCGTCCACCATCGCGGACTCCTCCAGCTCCTTCGGGACGGCGGCGATGAAGCTGCGCAGCGTCCAGATGGTGAAGGGCAGGACCATCATCATGTAGAAGGCGGTCAGCGGGACGAGGCTGTTCAGCATCTCGTTGTCACGGGAGATCAGGTAGACCGCGATGGTCATGACCTCCCACGGCGCCATCTGCGCCGCCATCACGACCAGGACGAAGGTCTTGCGGCCGCGGAACTTCATCCGGGCGATGGCGAAGGACGCCAGGGTGGCGATCACCAGCGAGATCAGCACCGCGACGACCGTGACGGTGAAGCTGTTGGTGACGTACTCCCAGAACTTGGGCGCGTTGACCGCCGTCTTGAAGTGGTCGAGGGTCGCGTCCAGCGGCAGGAAGACAGGCGTCCGGCTGACGATGTCCTTCTGCTGCTTGAAGGCCGTGATGACCATCCAGTAGACGGGGAAGATGAAGAAGACGAAGAGGACGACCGCGATCACGTTCGGCCAGGTACGTCCGATGAGCGAGCGCCTCACAGCTCGTCCTCCTGCTTGAGAATGATGCGGAAGTAGTACGCCATCAGGACACCCAGCATCAGGATGGTGAGCACCGCGATCGCGGCACCGGTGCCGTAGTGCTGGGCGCCGGTGCCTTCCAGGAAGGCGTGGACGGGCAGGGTCCGGGTGGACGAGTCGGGGCCGCCCGCCTTGATGGCGTAGACCTGGGTGAAGGCCTTGAAGACCCAGATGACCTCAAGGAAGGTCGTGGCCAGGAAGAACGGCTTCAGGCTGGGGAAGATCACCGAGGTGAAGATCTTGCCGGCGCCGGCGCCGTCCATCCGGGCGGCCTCGTAGAGCTCCTTCGGGATGGTGGTCAGACCTGCGTACATGTTGAACGCCACGAAGGGGATCGAGCCCCAGACGATCAGCAGGATGATCACGAAGAAGGTGGAGTACTGGGTGCCGGTCCAGTTGTAGTCGGCCATCGAGTGCCAGCCCAGCCGGTCCAGGAACCAGTTGACGACACCGAACCGGATGTCGAACAGCCAGGTGTAGACCGTGGTCGCGGCGACCACCGGCATGGCCCAGGCGAGGAGCAGGCCGATCGAGAGCAGCAGCCGCATCTTCTTGCCGAGCCGGTTGAGCAGCAGGCCGACCAGCGAGCCGCCGACCATGATCAGCAGCACGTTGATCAGGGTGAAGGCGACCGTCCGGCCGGTGACCGCCCAGAACTCGGCGTTGGTCAGCTGCTCGGTGTAGTTCTCGAAGCCGTTCCACTCGGTCAGGTGCTGGACCAGCTGGCGCGCGTTCAGGTTCTGGAACGACACCAGGACGGTCTTCAGCAGGGGCCAGCCCAGCAGGCCCAGGGTGACCACGGTGGCCGGCAACAGCAGCAGGTACGGCGCGAGCCGCGTGCCCAGGCCCGGGCCGCCCGCCGATCTGGTGCTCTTCTTCGGGGTGCCCTTGACGCCGCCGCCGGCGGCGCTCGTCTCAATACTGGCCACAGCAGCCTTCCCTGTGTCCGGGGACTGTGTCTGCACCCGCTCCGAATGCACAGCCATCGTTCTCTCTTCCTGACAACCTGACCACGACGGACAGGCGCCGCCCACCGGCCCCCCGCCGGGAGCCGGTGAGCGACGCCGCTCGACTACTACTGCTTGGCGTTCAGACGCTTGGCGATCTCGTCGTCGGCCTTCTTGGCGGCGGCGGCGTAGTCACCGGTCAGGGCGCCGGTCAGGAACTCCTTGATCGGGTTCGGGTTGTTCTCGACGCTCGCCCAGTTCGGCGTGGTCGGGGTGATCCCACCGGAGGAGGCGGCGACCTTGGCGGCGGCGGCGAAGTCGCCGACCACCTTGTCGTCCAGCGACTTCTTGTTCGGGATGTTGCCCGAGGCCGCGACGGTGCCCTCGTTCTTGTCGTTCAGGGCGATCTTCAGGAAGTCCTTCGCCATGTCGCTGTTCTTGCTCGCCTGGGCGATGGCCAGGTTCGAGCCGCCGAGGAACACGCCGGAGGCCTTGTCGGCCGTCTTGCCCGGGAGCGGGAAGAAGCCGATCTTCTCCTTCGGCATCTCCTTCTCGGTCGGGACCTCCCAGCCGAGACCGATGATCGCGCCAATGTCGCCCTTGGCGAAGACGTCCTTCTGCTGCGGCTTGGCCTCGTCACCGTCCTTGGGGCCGGTGACCGAGTAGCTCTGCAGCTTCTTGTAGGTCTCGAAGGCCTTCTGCGCCTCGGGGGACGACAGGCCGCCGGCCCACTTGTCGCCGTCCTTCTTCGCCAGCTTGCCGCCCTCGCTGGTGAGGAGGCCGAAGTAGGTGTACCACTCCTGGCCCGGCATGTAGATCGGGTCGGTGACGCCGGCCGTCGCCTTCAGCTTCTCCAGGTCGGTGTAGAACTCGTCCAGGGTCTTCGGGGTGTCGGTCAGGCCGGCCTTCGCCCACAGGTCCTTGTTGTAGGCGACGACACGGTTGGTGACGAACCACGGGGCGGCGTACTGCTTGCCGTCCAGGATCGCGGACTCGCTCTGGTTGGCGTTCCAGTCGGCGCCGCCCAGGGCGTCCTTGTCCTTGGTGATGTCCAGGAGACCACCGGTGGCGGCGTAGCCCGCGGTCTGGGTGTTGCCGACCTCGAGCACGTCGACGGAGCCCTCGGAGAGCGCGGCGGTGACCTTGGGGCCAATGCCGGTCCACTCCTGGATCTGGTACTCGACCTTGGAGCCCGGGTAGGTGGTCTCGAACTCGGTCTTCACGGCCTCGTCCCAGCCCTTGGGGGCCGAGCCGGACATCAGCCACACCTTGAGCGTCTTGCCACTGTAGTTCTTGCCGCCGGCCGCAGCGGAAGAGGAGCCGCTGTTGCCGCCCTCCTCCTTCTTGCCGTCCGAGCTGCAGGCCGCCAGGCCGACAACCATAGCTGCGACGCCGACTGCCGCGATGAGCTGACGCTTCACGCCATCCTCCTGAGGGATGCCTGAGTTACCCCCGTCGGGTGGCAGCGGCAAGCCCACGTAAAGCGGGAGGAAAGGTGCCGCGGACCCCAGCGAACGGGTGGGGGGATTCATAGTTACCGGCCTAGTGGTGTAGACCAGATGCCTGGAGCTTGGCCTAGACCAATGGGCCTGTCAACGGCTGTTGGACCAATCCGGACCACCCGTTATCAAGCCGACACCGCACATCGTTCATCGCGTGATGAGGTATTCGTTCCGTAGCCATACATGCAACGATGTGAGCCGTTAACGATATGGCTGCGCCGCCAAAGGCCGCGCGAGAAGCGGGAGACAGGTCCGATGAGCAGCGACGGGGGCAGCACGGCCCAGGTCAACGACCCCCAGGCGAAGAGCCTCCCGACGCTGGCCGGCACCGACCCGACCGCGCGGGTGCCGAAGTACTACGGGCTCAAGCGCCATCTGCTCCAGCTCACCGAGACCCAGCCCGCCGGTACCCCCGTTCCGCCCGAACGGGCGCTGGCGGCGCAGTTCGACAC
Source organism: Kitasatospora sp. NPDC088548 (assembly GCF_044753005.1). NCBI lineage: Bacteria > Bacillati > Actinomycetota > Actinomycetes > Kitasatosporales > Streptomycetaceae > Kitasatospora > Kitasatospora sp. NPDC088548. The sequence goes on along the minus strand of NZ_JBIVMI010000016.1, from coordinate 143,954 downwards.
CTCGCGCACCACCGTCCGGCAGGCGCTCCAGGAGCTGGTGGTCGAGGGCCGGCTGGAGCGCATCCAGGGCAAGGGCACCTTCGTCGCCAAGCCCAAGGTGGCCCAGGCGCTCCAGCTCACCTCCTACACGGAGGACATGCGGGCCCAGGGCCTGGAGCCGACCTCCCGGCTGATCGAGATCGGCTACATCACCGCCGACGACCGGCTGGCCCCGCTGCTGGACATCAAGCCCGGCGGCCGGGTGCTGCGGATCGAACGGCTGCGGCTGGCCAACGGCGACCCGATGGCCATCGAGGTCGCCCACCTGTCCGCCAAGCGCTTCCCCGCCCTGCGCCGCAACCTGGCCAAGCACAACTCCCTGTACACGGCCCTGCGCGAGGTGTACGGGGTCACCGTGGCCGAGGCCGAGGAGACCATCGAGACCACCCTGGCCACCCCGCGCGAGGCCGGGCTGCTCGGCTCCGACCTCGGCCTGCCGATGCTCCAGCTCTCCCGGCACTCCTTCGACGCGGAAGGGGACCCGGTGGAGTGGGTCCGCTCGATCTACCGCGGCGACCGGTACAAGTTCATCACCCGGCTCAAGCGGCCGGAGTAACCGCGGCACTCCCCCTTCCTGCTCCCGGGCACCGGCGCACACGGCGTGCGTACCGGTGCCCGTTGCGTCGGCCCGGCAGGAAGTACGACAGGAAGCACGGCGGGAGGCGCGAGGTGTGTGGCCGGGGCGCGGGGCTCGTCCGGATGGCGTGAAATTCCGCCATTTCCATGACACGGGTCACACCATGCCCTAGATTGCGCAGCCGTACTGACTGCCGATCACCAGTGGTGCTGCTCGGCGGGCTCGTGGGGGTGTGCGACCCTCCGGGCTGCGGCGCCGACGGGGTGAGCCCTCCGAAGCGGAGCCGAACCATGTCGTCAGACCTCGATGCCACCGAACCTGTCATGCCCGAGCCACCCGAACCCGTCCCGGCGGTGACCCCGGAGCGGGTGCTGGCCGGACTCGCCCTGCTCGTACCGATCGTCGCGATGCTCTGGGTGTCCTCGTACGACAAGACCGGCCCCGCGGTCGGCGGGGTGCCCTTCTTCTACTGGTACCAGCTGCTCTGGGTGCCCGTCTCGGCCGTCTTCACCGTGGCCGCCTATCTGCTGGTCGACCGGGACGAGAAGGCCAGGAAGGCCGCCCGGAAGGCGGGTGACGCGCGATGAACGGCGTCAACGTACCCGCCCTGACCGTCTTCGTCCTCTTCTTCGTCCTGGTCACCGTGATGGGCTTCCTCGCCTCGCGCTGGCGCCGGGCCGACAACGCCCTGCACCTGGACGAGTGGGGCCTGGGCGGCCGCAGCTTCGGCACCTGGGTCACCTGGTTCCTGCTCGGCGGCGACCTCTACACCGCGTACACCTTCGTCGCCGTCCCGGCCGCGGTGTACGCGACCGGCGCGGCGGGCTTCTTCGCGGTGCCCTACACGATCGTCGCCTACCCGCTGGTCTTCCTCTTCCTGCCCCGGCTCTGGTCGGTCTCCCGGGTGCACGGCTACGTCACCCCGGCGGACTTCGTGCGCGGGCGGTACGGCTCCCGGCCGCTCTCCCTGGTGGTCGCGCTGACCGGCATCCTCGCCACCATGCCGTACATCGCCCTGCAACTGGTCGGCATCCAGGCGGTGCTGGACGTCCTGGGCGTCGGCGGCGGCGAGAACGCCAACTGGTTCGTCAAGGACCTGCCGCTGTTCCTCGCCTTCGGTGTGCTGGCCGCGTACACCTACTCCTCCGGACTGCGGGCGCCGGCGCTGATCGCCTTCGTCAAGGACACCCTGATCTACCTCGTGATCATCGTCGCGGTGATCTACATCCCGCTGCGGCTCGGCGGCTACGGGCACATCTTCGACGCGGCGGGCGAGAAGTTCGCCGCCTCCGGGTCGGCCGGCTCGCTGACGGTGCCCGGGAACAAGCAGTGGACGTACGCCACGCTGGCGCTCGGCTCGGCGATGGCGCTGTTCATGTACCCGCACTCGGTGACCGGCGTGCTCGCCTCCAGGTCCCGCAACACCGTGCGCCGCAACATGGCGATCATGCCCGCGTACTCGCTGATGCTGGGCCTGCTGGCACTGCTGGGCTTCATGGCGATCGCGGCCGGCGTCGGCAAGGGCGTCAAGGGCTACAACGCCCAGCTCTCCGTACCGCAGCTGTTCGAGGACATGTTCCCGGACTGGTTCACCGGCGTCGCCTTCGCGGCGATCGGCATCGGCGCGCTGGTGCCGGCCGCCATCATGTCGATCGCGGCGGCCAACCTGTTCACCCGCAACGTCTACAAGGAGTACCTGAGGCCCGCCGCCACCCCCGCCGACGAGACCAGGGTCGCCAAGACCGCCTCGCTGCTGGTGAAGGTCGGCGCGCTGGTCTTCGTGCTCACCATGGACAAGCAGGCGGCGATCAACCTCCAGCTGCTCGGCGGCCTGTGGATCCTGCAGACCTTCGTGTCGATCGTCGGCGGCCTGTTCACCCGCTGGTTCCACCACTGGGCGCTGTTCGCCGGCTGGGCGGCCGGCATGGTCTACGGCACCTGGCAGGCCTACGGCATCGCCGGCCCGGCCGCCAAGCACTTCGGCGGCAACGCGGCCGGGATCCCGGGCATCGGCGAGCTGGGCTACATCGGCCTGACCGCCTTCGTGCTCAACCTGCTGGTCTCGGTGGTGCTCACGCTGGCGCTGCGGGCGCTCAAGGCGCCCGAGGGCCCCGACGAGACCCACCCGGCCGACTACGGCGCCGAAACCGGCGACGAAGAGCTGAAGAAGGCGCCGGAGCCCGTGGCAGCGCACTGATACGCCCCACGCGCGCCCTGTGATCGCGCCGTCTTCTCCGTGAACACTGGAGAAGGCGGCGCGATCATATGTATGAACGGCCGTGCAGACCGGGCACCACCAGACCGGACCGGCGACCGGCCGGCAACTGATCGACCCACGGGGAGCAGCGGCGATGGCAGAACTCGGCACCACCCTCAACGGTCAGCACCAGTCCACCTACCCTCCCGGTACACCGCACGGTGTCCACGGCACCTACCCCGCCCACGGCGCACCGGGCACCGCACCGGCCGCGGTCACCCGGCTGCCGTCCGTGCTGATCGCCACCCGGCACGGCGAGTCCACCGCCAACGTGGAGTTCCAGCTGGCCGAGGCGGTGGGCGCGTTGAGCGTGCCGATCAGCTGCCGGGACGCGGACATCCCGCTCTCGATGCAGGGCCAGCAGCAGGCCCAGGCGCTCGGCCGCTGGTGGGCCGGGCTGCCCAGCGCCGACCGCCCGCGCAGCGTCTGGTGTTCCCCGTACGTGCGCACCGCCGAGACCGCCCGGATCGCGCTCGCCCAGGCCGCCGGGCTCGGCGCGGTGCCGGTCTCGCTCGCCGTCCGCTACGACGAGCGGCTGCGCGACCGCGAGCTGGGCGTGCTGGAGATGCTGCCCAAGACGGCGATCGAGACCACGTACCCGGCGGAGGCGGCCAGACGCCGCAAGATGGGCGAGCTGTACTACCGCCCGCCCGGCGGCGAGTCCTGGGCGGACGTGGCGCTGCGGATGCGCAGTCTGCTGCGCGACCTGTGCGAGGAGGAGGCCGGACGGCCGGTCCTGGTGGTCGCGCACGACTGCCCGGTGCTGATGCTCCGCTTCGCGCTGGACCGGCTGACGGAGGCGCAGTTGACCGCGCTGGAGCCGGTGCGCAACTGCTCCACCAGCCTCTGGCGCGCCGAGGGCGGACGGCTGCGGCCGGCGCACTGGAACGACACCGGGCACCTGGGCGGTGAGGGGTGACGGCCGGTCAGCGGCCGACCGGCTCGGCGAAACAGCGGCGGTAGGCCAGCGGGGTCGTCCCCAGCCGGCGCCCGAAGTGGTGCCGCAGGGTGGCCGCGTTGCCGAAGCCGCAGCGGGCCGCGATCGCGTCGACCGGCTCGGCGGTGGACTCCAGCAGCCGCTGGGCGAGCAGCAGCCGCTGCCCGACCAGCCAGCGGTGCGGGGTGGTCCCGGTCTCCTGCTGGAAGCGACGGGCGAAGGTGCGCGGCGACATGTGCGCCCGGGCGGCCAACTGCTCCACGGTGGACTCCTGGTCCAGGTGGTGGCGCATCCAGTCGAGCAGCGGGGCCAGCGAGTCGCCGTCGCCCCCGGGCAGCGGCCGGGACACGAACTGCGCCTGCCCGCCCTCCCGGTGCGGCGCCACCACCATCCGGCGGGCGATCCCCCGGGCCACCTCGGCGCCCTGGAGCCGGCGGACCAGGTGCAGGCAGGCGTCGATGCCGGCCGCCGTCCCGGCCGAGGTGATCACCGGGTCGTCGTCCACGTAGAGCACGTCCGGCTCGACCCGGGTACGCGGGAAGCGCCGGGCCAGCTCCTCGGTGTGCCGCCAGTGCGTGGTGGAGCGGCGGCCGTCCAGCAGCCCGGCGGCGCCGAGCACGAAGGCGCCGCTGCAGATGGAGAGCGTCCGGGCGCCGCCCTCGACGGCCGCCCGGACGGCGTCCACCAGCGGCTCCGGGTACCGCGGCCGCACCCCGGTCGCGGTGACGATCACCAGGTCGGCCCCGGCGAGGCGCTCCGGACCGTGCGGCACGTCGACCGAGAAGCCGGCGTGCGTGCGGTGCGGACCGGGGCGGGCGCCCGCGATGGCGAAGTCGTACGCAGGCAGACCGTCGTCGCTGCGGTCCAGGCCGAAGACCTCGCAGGCCACCCCGAGCTCGAACGGGTGCAGCTCCTCCAGCACCACGGCGACCACGTTCTTCAGCATGCCGCCCAGAATGCCCCCGCGAGGGGGCCGCGGGGAAGGGCCTGGGTGGCAGGATTTCGACGGGATGGGGCGTTCCTGCCACTCGCGGCCACCTGGGGACGCGGCGAGAGTGGAGCCATGGACTCCGACACGCTCGCGAGCGCCCTCGCCCTGGTCGGTGCCGTCGGCGGGTTCGGCCTGCTCGGCACCCTGATCGGGCGGGACCTCACCCGCAACGGCACCGGCCGCGACAACTGGCACCGCCCCGGCGGCTACCCCGCCGACCCGGCAGGGCCCGACCGGCTGTACGGCACCATGCCGGCCGCCTCCCTGCGCCCCTCCGCCGACCCCGCCACCGGTCCCGCCACCGACCTCTCCCCCGGCGCCGCCGGCCTCCCCGGCGGCCCGCCGACCCCGCACCGCTCCGCTCCGGCGGGCTCCGGCACACTGGCCGGATGGACATCGTCATCCGCCCGGCCCGCGAAGAGGACCTCGAAGACGCCGGCCGCATCACCGTCGAGGCCTTCGTCGGCGACGGCTACACCTCGCCCGAAAGCCGGTACGTCGACCTCCTGCGCGACACCGCCCGTCGGGCCCGGGAGGCCGAGCTCCTCGTCGCGGTCGACGCGGCCGAGGGACGGGTCCTCGGCTCCGTGACCTTCGCGGTCGGCGGCACCGAGTGGGCCGACATAGCCGCCCCGCACGAGGGCGAGATCCGGATGCTCGCGACCGCCGCCGCGGCCCGCGGCCGGGGCGTCGGCGAGAGCCTGGTCCGGGCCGCCATCGCCCGCAGCCGCGAGCTGGGCCTGGCCGGCATGGCCTTCTCCACCCGCCCCGAGATGAAGGCCGCCCACCGGATCTACGAACGCGTCGGCTTCCACCGCACCCCGGGCCGCGACTGGTCCCCGTACCCGGGCATGGACCTGATGGTGTACAGCCTGGCGTTCTGAGCGGCCCCGGGACGCACCCTGCGGGCACCGGTCACCGCTTGTCGTATCCCGGCGCCACGTAGATGGTGTACTGCCCGTGCTCTCCGCTCTTCACCACGGCGGCCACCCGGTATCCGGCGGCCTTCAGCGTGGGCTGGATCGCCTTGTCCGTGGCGGCGGTCTGGGTGAAGTCCAGCACCACCACCTTCCACTCGTGCGCCTCGATGCCGGCCTGGATGGCGGGCACCCCGGACTGCTGCCGGCCGGTGGCCGGATCCCGGCGGAACACCGCCACCAGGTCGTGCCACTGCTGCCAGGTGCTCTGCTCGCGCAGGTAGTACGCGGGAACGTTGTAGTTCTCGACCAGGTACCGGTCGTCGCCCTTGACGATGTACGGCTCCAGCGTGGCGACGAAGGACTTCGAGTTCGACCACTCGCCGAACATCTCCCGGCCCTGGGCCGCGCCCTCCCAGGCGAGCGGGCCGACCACCAGGGCCGCGGCCGCGATCCCCGCCGTGAGGTGGAACCGCCGCTTCAGCCACAGGACCGTACGGGCCAGGACCGCGCCCGCCACGATGCAGGCGAACCAGGCTCCGAAGTCGACGTGCTTCTGCAGCGACAGCCAGGTGTGGATGCGGATCTGGTTCACCGGCGCGAGCAGCCCCGCGACCAGCAGCAACGCCGCCAGCCAGAACCCCGGCCACGCGTCGTCGCCGCCGCGCCGCCGCGCGACCACCAGTTGTGCCACCACTCCGATCAGCGCCACCACCAGCAGCGCGCCGACCCAGCGGGCCGCTTCCCCGGCCACGTACGAGTAGGCGTCGTGGCCTGGGGCGCGCTTGAGCGTGGTGTGGTTGAAGCCGCTGATGTAGCGCTCGCCGGCCAGCAGGGCCGCCGCGCCCACCGCCGCCACGAAGGCGAGCAGGACCAGCACACCGCGCCGCCACCGTGCCCAGGCGCGCAGCGAGCCGCCCGCCCCGGCCAGCACCGCCGTACCGACCACCACCGGGACCCAGAGCAGCGCCGCGTACTTGGTGCAGCCGGCCAGGGCCAGCAGCAGGCCGGAGGACACCAGGCTGGGGTATCCGCCGCCGGTGGCCGAGCGCACCGCGAGGTACCCGGCCCAGGCGAGCAGCGCCAGCGCCATCGCGTCGTAGGTGGCCAGCCCGCCCAGGAACTGGGTGGGCCCGAGCGCGGCGAAGGCCGCCGCCGCGCAGAAGGCCGCCGGCGAGCCGTACAGCCGCCGGGTGGCCAGGTGGACGGCCACGGTGGCGGAGAGCATGAAGGCCAGGCTCAGCAGCCGGGTGCCGGTCAGCCCGCCGGCCATGTCGGCCAGCGCCACGACCACGGGGTAGATCAGCGGGGATCCGGAGAAGAAGGTCTCGTACGTCGCCACCGGGGTGCCGTGGCGCAGGTTCGCGATCTCCTGGTAGCCGGAGTAGATGTAGGTGCCCTCGTCGATGAAGGCGGTGTTGCTGCGGATCAGGTGGTACGACAGCGCGCCCTGGACCAGCAGGACCGCCAGCAGCGGCAGCCAGTCGGCCCGTAGCCCCGGCCGGGGCGGGTGCGGCACCCGGGCCGCGGCGGGCTTGCGGCGCCTGCGGTCGGCCGGGTACGGCTGCGCCGGCATCACGGTCCCGCGCCCGCGGTCACCGGGGCCGGCGCCACCGGCCGGCCGGGCCCCGGCGGGGGCCAGTACGGGCCGCCGGGTGGACTCGGGCCGGATCCAGCGGCCGTCCGCGCTCATCAGTACTGCTCCTCATCTCGGGCTTCGCGTCCGGTCCGCGCCCGGGGGCACGATGTGTTCCGGGGCGCGCGGCAGCCGCCGCCCGCACCACCGGGGCGGTGGCGCGGGGCGACCGCGGGACGTTCTCGGGGCCGCTCGACCCGGCCGGAGACGGGGGCCGGGCGGCGGCTCAGCCAGTGAGCCAGGAGGCCGTCGGCGGGGTGGCCGGCGGCGAGCTCGGGCCGGCGACGATCTTGACGATGTCGGCCTCGGGCAGCACCTGGTCCCAGGTCTGGATGTCGGCGACGGCGCCGTGCCAGGGGTCGCTCCACTGCGAGTTGGAGCTGAGCCGCCCGATCTGCAGCGTGTTGGCGCCGCTCGGCGGCACGCCGGGCGACTTGGCGGAGGACTGCGGGGCACCGTTGACGTACAGGGTGATCTGGCCGGACGGGTCGTCGTACACCCCGGTCAGCAGGACCCACTGATTGACCGTCGCGTCGCCCTTGGACCAGGCCACCGCGGAACCGCCGCCGGGCACCTGGACCTTGAAGTACCAGAGGTCGCGCCCGTTGTTGTTCGCCCGGCCCAGCGAGTACGAGTAGTACTGGCCGTCGCCCTGGCTGACCGCGCTGCGGTTGCCGTTCGGCAGGTCGACCAGCACCCGGGCGGAGACGGTGAAGCTCTTGTTCACGTCGACGACCTGGGAGGAGGTCTGGGCGAAGGAGTCCTGGCCGCTGGGCAGCTTGAGGACCTGCCCGGAGAAGCCGGGCATCGTCCCCTGCTTGGCCTCGGCGCCCAGGTTCAGTGCGGCCGTGCCCTTCTTCGCCGGAAGGCTGCCGACGGTCGGCGGGCTGTCGATGCCCTTGGCCGGAGGGGCGCTCGCCGACGACACCGGACCGGCCGACCCGGAGGCGGACGCGCTCACCGCGCCGATGCTCGGTCCCGAGGCCGTCGGCTTGCCGTTGTCGTCGGAACCGTGCTTGAAGAACAGGAAGCCCGCACCGGCCGCGGCAACGACCACGACGGCCGTCAGCGCGCCGATCAGCTGGAGCCGGCGGCGGCGCTTGGCGTCCTTCTCGTTCCGCTCCGCCAGGGCCGCCCAGTCCGGTGTGCCACCGAAGGACTGCGGCTGCGGGAAACCTGCCTGCTGCTGCCACTGCGGGCCGGGCTGGACCGGCTGCGGGACCACCGCCCCGGGCGGGACGGGGCCGGACTGAACCGCCCCCGACTGGCCCGGCTGCGGTACCAGCGGGACCGGCTGGGAGACCGGACGGGGCGTCACCGGCTGGGGCTGCTGCCGGGGTACGCCGGGCGGCGGACCGAACCCGGCGACGGGCCCGAAGGCACCGCCCGGAGGCTGCGGCGGCAGACCGGGGGCCTGGGCCCCTCCGGCCGGTGCCTGCTGCGGTGGCGTCCCGGCGGGCTGGCCCGGCTCGCCACTCGGTACCGGTCGATCGCTCATGGTGGGGAATGCTAGGGCATCCGCCCCGCCACGCCCATGGGGGGTGCGCGGACGAAACGTTGCGGCTTCCCCCGGGCCGACCCGACGTCCGCCCTACGCAAGCCCGTTGTACGGAAGCCGCCAGCGCTGCGAGACCACGTCGGCACACGGTTTGAGGACGGCCGGCGTACCGTCCGCGAGGACGCCCCCGGCGGTCGCCAGGCACAACCCCGACTCCTGGTGCAGCAGGCGCTGACCCGCCCCCGCCACCCAGCGCTGCGCGGACCCGCCGGTGCACTCGGCCAGTATCACGCCTCCGCGTTCGGCCGGCGCCAGACAGGCCGCTCCCCCGCGCACCGAACCGTCGTTCCCCACCGTCCAGTTGGTCGAGACGGCCTGGTCCCCGCAGGACCCGACGGTCACCGGGGTGCCCGCGATCCCGCCGCCGCCGTGCCGCAGGCAGATCCCGGGCGCACCGGCCGGGATCTCGCCGGCCGGCAGGCCGACCCGGTTGTGGAACGCGAACGACTCGCTGCGCAGGCCGGTGCCGCCGCTCCAGACCTCGAAGCCCGCCTGCACCCGGCACAGGTAGGACTCCTTCGGGACGTATCCGCGCGCCATGGCGTCGGCGGTGAACAGCCGCAGGTTGAGGCCGCGCGTGGTGTGGGTCGGCGCTGTGCGCACGTAACTGATCACGCTGTGCGGGCCGGTGATCGGCGCCTGGAACACGTTGTAGGCGGCGTCCCCGACGGTCTGGGCGTCCGTCACCTTGGCCCCGGCCGGCTTGACGTTGTCGGTGGCGTCCAGCCAGATCATCACCTCGGCACTCTCCCCCGGCAGGCAGTTGTCCGGGCTGGAGCCGTACCAGAGGTCGAAGGAGAGGTTGAAGGAGCCGCTCACCCGGCCGTTGGCGTCCCAGTCGGCGGTCGCGTCGCCCAGCGCGCTGACCGGGACGGGCAGTCCACTCGCGCCGGGGGCGGTGGAGATGTTGGGGTAGGCGCCCGGGGCCAGCGGGTTGTGCGGGACGAAGTCGCGCACCTGGGTCACCGTGAAGCCGGTGCCCCCGGAGGCGTCCAGGCAGACGGTGCCGGCGGTGTTCCACGGGTTCGGTTCGAGGATCTTCGTCCCACCGTCGACCTGCAGCTTGGGGAAGGGGTTCTGCGCGGACGAGCACAGCCCCTGCGCGGACGGCCGCCCCGCTTCGGGTGACTCCTCGCCGCCCGGCGGTCGCGTCGAGGCCCCGAACCCGCCACCGCAGCCGACCAGCAGTGCGGCGGCCGCGCAGAACGCGGCGACCGCCCGCAGTCTTCGCGCCGGCCGTCCGGCGGTACCGTCCACGACGCTCATCACTCTTCCTCTGAACCGTTCTCGCTCGCCGGGCGACAACCGTACACAGGTGCTCCGCCCGCACCCGGTCCACGTCACGATCGGAACTCGATATCGGTTCCGTATGGCCGGCGGAAGAGGGGGGAGAGAATTCAGGACGGCCGGTCCCGTACGATCCTGCCGTCCCCGCGCTGACCGTACGACAACGGCTGCCGGGCGGGATAGGTTCAGATCAATTCGGCTTCCGGGGGAGTAGAGCCACGTGACTGTCACCGAGGGCACCCGTCTCGCGGGCAGCCGCAGGGCACCCGTCTCGCGCCGGCGCAGCCGCCGGGACCCGGCCGCCCGCAGTCAGTGGGGCCTGTTGCCGCAGCCGCCGGACAACACCGAGAAGTACACCTACGCCCGCAGCCGGCTGTGGATCCTCACCTGCTTCTCCCTCATCAGCTTCGCCTGCATGGTGGCCAGCGAGATCGGCCTGCTCAGCGCGACGCCGTGGTTCCTCCTCTTCGTCCCGCCGCTGGCCTTCACCATCGTCTACTACCTCATCTCCCGCTGGGTGCACGGCTTCAACGAGACCTTCGACCTCGCGGCGCACCGCGCGCTGGTGAAGGACTGGCGCCCGGAGCACTACCCGACCGTCGACATCTTCCTGCCCGTCGCCGGTGAGCCGATCGAGGTCCTGCACAACACCTGGACCCACGTCGCCCGGCTGCGGGACCAGTACCCGGGCGAGGTCACGCCCTACGTCCTCGACGACAGCAACAGCCCGCAACTCGCTCAGATGGCGGTCGATTTCGAGTTCGTCTACGGCACCAGAAACAAGCTGGGCTGGTTCAAGAAGGCCGGGAACCTCCAGTTCGGCTTCCGCAACTCCGACAGCGAGTACGTCCTCATCCTGGACGCCGACTTCGCCCCCCGGCCGGACCTGCTGACCGAGATGCTCCCCTACATGGCGGCCAACCCCCGCCTCGGCATCATCCAGTCGCCTCAGTTCTTCCGCATCCTGGACACCCAGAACTGGATCGAGCGCGGCGCGGGCGCCGTCCAGGAGCTGTTCTACCGGACCGTCCAGGTCTCCCGGCAGCGCAACAACGGCGCGATCTGCGTCGGCAGTTGCGCCGTCTACCGGCGGGCCGCCCTGGAGGAGAACGGCGGCACCACGCTGATCGGGCACTCCGAGGACGTGCACACCGGCTTCGACCTGCGCCGGCTCGGCTGGGACCTGCAGTACATTCCGATCGCCCTGGCGGCCGGGGTCTGCCCGGACAACGTCGGCGGCTTCTTCAACCAGCAGTACCGCTGGTGCACCGGGTCGATGAGCCTGCTGGGCAGCCGCAAGTTCTGGGAGACCAAGCTGCGGCCGGTCACCCGGGCCTGCTACCTGTCCGGGTTCTTCTACTACATCCACACCGCGCTGTTCACCCTCGTCTCCCCGCTCATCCCGATCGTGCTGCTGCTGGCCAGACCCGACCTGATCCGCTGGCAGAACACCATGCTGGTGCTGCCCGGCCTGCTCTACGCGACCGTCGTCTTCCCGCTCTGGCACCGCAACCCCTACCGGCTGGAGGCCTGGGCCGCCCGCATGATGTACGGCTGGGCGCACGTCTTCGCCATCTGGGACATCGTGCGCCGCAACCGGATGGCCTGGCAGCCGACCGGCTCCAGCGGGGCCAAGAAGAACAAGACCCGGCGGTTCTGGATCGGCATGACCGTCTGGAGCGGCGGGACGGCCGTGCTCTGGGTCGGCATCGGCATATGGCGGATGCTCACGATGGGCCCGCTCAACTTCACCCTCGTCCTCGCGTCCGGTCTCTTCTACGCGACCATCGTGGGCCGGGTCCTCGTCCAACCGCGCCCCACGGAAGCTGTGTGATCGCCATGTCCGCCCACCCCCGACGGGCCGGCCGGTACCGTCGGCTGACGCTCCCACTGCTGACGGCCGCACTGCTGCTCGTCACCGCCTGCGGCCCCGAGGACCCGGGCTTCGCGATGCAGGACACCGAGGACCTCGCCCAGCCCGCGCCGGCCGCCGCCGCCACCCCCGCCGCCGCCACCCCCGGCGCCGCCACCCCGAACGCGTCGGGCGCCCCGAGCGCGCCGGCGAAGCCGAAGGCCGTCCCGGTCGGCGTCCCGTACGACGTCACCCCGCTGCTCAAGCCGGCCGGCAAGTACCTGGGCGCCGCGCTGCCCGACGTGCCCGGCTCGATGGACGCGCTGGCCCCCTACACCGCCGCGATCGGCAAACAGCCGAACGTCCTGGAGTACTACGCCCACTGGCGGGGCGGCTTCGACACCGCGGGAGTCCGCCGGATCTACGAGGCCGGGGCCCTGCCCTACATGGCGTGGGAGCCGCTCGACCACTCGCTGGCGGGGATCGCGGCCGGCGAGACCGACGACTACGTCCGGGGCGTGGCCAAGGCCGTGGCCAGGCTCGACCTGCCCATCGCCGTCAGCATCGCGCACGAGATGAACGGCGACTGGTACCCGTGGGGGCGGCAGGCCGCCAGCCCTGAGGACTTCGTCGCGGCCTGGCGCCACGTCCACGACATCTTCGACCGGGCCGGCGCGACCAATGTCATCTGGGTCTGGAGCCCGAACATCACCGACCCCGCGCCCAACACCCGGCTGGCGCCGTACTACCCCGGCGACACCTACGTCGACTGGGCCGGCATGACCGGCTACTTCACCCGCACCGGCCCGAAGACCTTCGACACCCTGTACGGGCCCACCATGGCCGAGATCCGCACCTTCAGCAAGAAGCCCTTCTTCATCAGCGAGACCGCCTCGGAGCAGGGCAAACGCCAGCGCGCGGACATAGACCAGCTCTTCTCCGGCCTCGAAGCGCACGACGACGTCATCGGCTTCGTCTGGTTCAACATCGTCAAGCGGGCGGACTGGCGCGTCGAGGCCGTCCCGGACACCCTCGCCGCCTTCAGGCAACGCGTGGCCGACCCCCGCTACGGCTTCGACATCAGGAACCCACGATGAGCGCGGCCTCCGAGCCACCCCTGACCCCGGACAGCCCCGTCCCTGCCCCCGGCGGCACCGCGACGCGCGCCGGGAGCAGCCGCCCCCGGCCGGACGCGGACACCCTGCCCCGGCCCGCCGCCGAGCGGGGCACCGCCGCCCCCGAGGACGACAACCAGGCCGTCGAGCTGGCGCCGTACACCATCCCGCAGGTCCCCGCGATCGGCTGGGACCCGGCCCCCAGCCCCCGGCGCCGCTGGATAGCCCGCGGTCTGCTGCTCGCCGTGCTGATCGTCCAGGCCGCGCTCTCGCTGCGCCTGCTGGCCGCCGCGCACCCCGACGAGGCCGCGACCATGGTGGCCGGCCGCCAGCAGCTCGCCCACCTGCTGCACGGCACCGCCGTCACCTCCGACCTGGTCGGCCGGACACCCGGCTCGCCCTGGCTGTACCCGCCGCTGGCCGGCGCCGCCGCCAACGCCAACGGCATCTTCGGCGCCCGGGTACTCAGTCTCTGCTTCGCCCTGCTGACCACCGTGCTGCTGTACTCGCTGACCCGCCGGCTCTTCAACGAGCGGGTGGCCATCTGCTCCATCGCCGCCTACGCGGTGGTGCAGTCGACCGTCGTCGTCGGCTTCTACGCCGCCCCCGAGGCGCCGGCCGTTCTTCTGGTCGCCCTCGCGGCCTGGATCACGGTGTTCACCGCCCGCCGCCCGGTGGCCCTGGTCCTGCTCGCCGCACCGGCCGCCGCCCTCGCCTGCGCGGTCGCGTACGCCTCGACGCTCGCCATGCCCGCCCTGGCCGCCCTCGCGCTGGCCACCGCCTGGCCGCACCGGCGGCTCGGCCCGGCCGCCCTGCGCGCGCTGCTGCTCGCCGCCGGCACGGCCGGCGCGCTGCTCCCCTTCGGCGTACTCGGCACGATCGCGGGATGGTCCCCGGCCCGCGGCCAGGCCGGCCGCACGGTCGGCGGGATCCTCCTGGACACCGTCCAGTGGGGCGGCCTGTTCACCGTCCTGGCGGTGGCCGGCACGATCGCCTACGTCCGCCGCGAGCAGATGCACGAGTCCCCGGAGAACGGCGGCGTCACCACCACCCGGGCCCAGCGCGCGCTGCTGGGCACCGCGCTGACCGCCACCGCGCTGCTGGTCCCGGCGATCCACCTGGCGCTGGGCTCCTCCGGGGCGATGTTCCGCCACCTCGGCTTCGGGATGCTGCTCGCCGCCCCGCTGGCCGGGGTCGGCCTCACCCGGCTGGTCGGCGCGCACTTCCGCCACCCGCAGCTGGGCATCCTGGTGTGGGTCGCCCTGCTCGCGCTGGGCCTCGAACAGTCCGCGCTGCGCTACCAGAACGGGCCAGACTCCGGGCGGCTGCTCGCCGTCCTGCGGGTGCACGCCGAACCACAGGGCCGCTACCTCACCGAGGTCGACGGACTCGCCGAGTACTACCTGGGCACCGTCAGTACACCTGAGCAGTGGGTCTCGGCGCGCAACGGGACCGACTACCGGGACGCCGCCGGGGTGCAGCACCACGGCGACGACGGCAGCGCGGCCGCCATCCGGGACGGCTGGTTCACCATGGTCGTCCTCGACAGCACCGCGCCGGCTGCCACGGACCGCGCCCTGGCGGCCGCTCTGGCCGCCGGCGGACAGTACCGGCTGATCGCCCAGTTCACCTCGCCGACGGGCGACTCCAGCACCTACAAGGTCTACCTGAAGCACTGACGCCCCGCCGAGCCTGTCCGGGCTCGCGACACGACGGCCACAACATATGGTGCCGCCACAGTCGACCGCCACTAGATGTATGCTCACTCCTGCTGTCGACGCAGGGGAACCCGGTGCGAGTCCGGGACTGCCCCGCAGCGGTGTGCGGGCCTCTGGAAGCAGGGCCCGCGAGTCCGAGTACCTGCCGGCGGCGTGCCACCGGCCTCCCCGCAGAGGCCCCGAAGCACTGCACCACGTCCGGGCCTCGCGGGCGGGCCGGGGATGACACTGTCGCGCGACGCCACCGGGCGTTCGCGCCGTGCTCCCCTGCCCCGAACGGTCCGGCACCCCGATGCACCGACGCCGATCGCCGCCAGGAGAGAGCGCCTTGACCACCGCTGCCTCAGCCACCCTGCCCGCCCAGGGTTCCAGCTTCGCCCCCGTCGACCCGACGGTCTCCGACCCCGGCGGTGCGCTGCTCCGGCTGCTGACCGACCGCAGCGCCGATCTCCCCCAGGTGGACCCCGGCCATGTCGCCGCCGCCGCGCTGCGCGGCCGCCACGCCGGCTCGGACTTCGCCGAGCTGCGCGGGCTGGCCGTGGACGCCGCCGCGTCGATGATCGCCGAGGACCCGCAGTACTCGAAGCTGGCCGCGCGCCTGCTCGCGCTGGAGATCGTCGACGAGGCGGTCAGCCAGGGCTCGGTCTCCTTCTCCGCCTCGGTCGCGGTCGGCCACGCCGAGGGCCTGATCGGCGACACCACCGCCGCCTTCGTCGCCAAGCACGCCGCGACCCTGGACGCGCTCGTCGACCCGCGGGGCGACGACCGCTTCGAGTACTTCGGCCTGCGCACCGTGCAGTCCCGCTACCTGCTGCGCCACCCGATCACCCGCAAGGTGGTCGAGACCCCGCAGCACTTCCTGCTCCGCGTCGCCAGCGGCCTGGCGGTCGGCGACAACGAGCAGTCGGTGCGCGAGGTGGCCGAGCTGTACGGCCTGATGAGCCGGCTGGAGTACCTGACCTCCTCCCCGACCCTGTTCAACTCCGGCACCCGGCACCCGCAGATGTCGAGCTGCTACCTGCTCGACTCCCCGCTGGACAACCTGGACTCGATCTACTCCCGGTACGCCCAGATCGCCCGTCTCTCCAAGCACGCCGGCGGCATCGGCCTGTCCTACTCGCGGATCCGCTCGCGCGGCAGCCTGATCCGGGGCACCAACGGCAAGTCCAACGGCATCGTCCCGTTCCTGCGCACCCTCGACTCCTCGGTCGCCGCCGTCAACCAGGGCGGCCGCCGCAAGGGCGCGGCCTGCGTCTACCTGGAGACCTGGCACGCGGACATCGAGGAGTTCCTGGAGCTGCGCGACAACACCGGTGAGGAGGCGCGCCGCACGCACAACCTCAACCTGGCGCACTGGATCCCGGACGAGTTCATGCGCCGGGTCAACGCCAACGCCGACTGGTCGCTGTTCTCCCCCGCCGACGTGCCCGAGCTGGTCGACCTCTGGGGTGCCGAGTTCGACGAGGCGTACCTGAAGGCCGAGCAGTCCGGCAAGGCCGTCCGCACCATCCCCGCGCAGACCCTGTACGCCCGGATGATGCGCACCCTGGCGCAGACCGGCAACGGCTGGATGACCTTCAAGGACGCCTCCAACCGCGCCGCCAACCAGACCGCGCTGCCCGGCCGCACGGTGCACAGCTCCAACCTCTGCACCGAGATCCTGGAGGTCACGGACGACTCCGAGACCGCCGTCTGCAACCTCGGCTCGGTCAACCTCGGCGCCCACGTCGCCGCCGGCGCCACCGCCGACGACCTGCTGAACGCGCTGGACTGGGACCGCCTGGACGCCACCGTCCGCACCGCCGTCACCTTCCTCGACCGCGTGGTGGACATCAACTTCTACCCGACCCCCGAGGCCGGTGCCTCCAACTCCCGCTGGCGCCCGGTGGGCCTCGGCGTGATGGGCCTGCAGGACGTCTTCTTCCAGCTGCGGATCGACTTCGACTCCGCCGAGGCGAAGCGGCTCTCCACCCTCATCGCCGAGCGCATCATGCTCACCGCGTACGAGCGCTCCAGCGAGCTGGCCGAGCAGCTGGGCCGCCACGAGGCGTACGGCGAGACCCGGGCCGCCCGCGGCGAGCTGCACATCGACCACTTCCCGAGCGCCGCTCCGGAGTGGGCCGACCGCTGGGCCGCCCTGCGGACCAGGCTCGCCGAGACCGGCCTGCGCAACTCGCTGCTGCTGGCCATCGCGCCGACCGCGACCATCGCCTCGATCGCCGGCGTCTACGAGTGCATCGAGCCGCAGGTCTCCAACCTGTTCAAGCGCGAGACCCTCTCCGGCGAGTTCCTCCAGGTCAACCCGTACCTGGTGCGCGAGCTGAAGGAGCTCGGCGTCTGGGACCAGCAGACCCGGGACGCGCTGCGCGACGCCAACGGCTCCGTCCAGGACCTCAACTGGCTGCCCGCCGAGGTCCGCTCGCTCTACCGCACGGCCTGGGAGCTGCCCCAGCGCGCGCTGATCGACCTGGCCGCCGCCCGGATGCCGTACATCGACCAGAGCCAGTCGCTGAACCTCTTCATGGCCGCGCCCACCATCGGCAAGCTCAGCTCGATGTACGCGTACGCCTGGAAGGTCGGTCTGAAGACCACCTACTACCTGCGCTCGCGCCCGGCGACCCGGATCGCCCAGGCCGCCTCGGGCGCCGCCCGCGCCGCCGCCCCCGTCCCGGTGGCGTCCCCGACCCTCACGCCGGAGGAGGAGGCCGCCCTGGCCTGCTCCCTGGAGAACCCCGAGTCCTGCGAGGCCTGCCAGTAATGTCCGACGATCGCCAGAAGATGCTGCTCGACCCCGGCTTCGAGCTGACCCTGCGCCCGATGCGCTACCCGTCGTTCTACGACCGGTACCGCGACGCGATCAAGAACACCTGGACCGTCGAGGAGGTGGACCTGCACTCCGACGTCGCCGACCTGGCCAAGCTGAGCGAGGGCGAGCGCCACCTGATCGGCCGGCTGGTGGCGTTCTTCGCCACCGGTGACTCGATCGTCTCCAACAACGTGGTGCTGAGCCTCTACAAGCACATCAACTCGCCCGAGGCCCGGCTCTACCTGTCCCGGCAGCTGTTCGAGGAGGCCGTGCACGTCCAGTTCTATCTGACGCTGCTCGACACCTACCTGCCCGACCCCGAGGACCGCGCGGCGGCCTTCGACGCGGTGGAGAACATCCCCTCCATCCGCCAGAAGGCGCAGTTCTGCTTCAAGTACATGAACGCGGTCGACCACATCGACTCGCTGCAGACGAAGGAGGACAGGCGGGCGTTCCTGCTCAACCTGATCTGCTTCGCGGCGTGTGTGGAGGGGCTGTTCTTCTACGGTGCGTTCGCGTACGTGTACTGGTTCCGGTCGCGTGGTCTGCTGCACGGCCTGGCCACCGGTACGAACTGGGTGTTCCGCGACGAGTCCATGCACATGGACTTCGCGATGTCGGTCGTGGACACCGTTCGCGAGGAGGAGCCCGACCTCTTCGACGACGAGATGGCCAAGCAGGTGACGGAGATGCTGGAGGAGGCCGTCGAGGCCGAGCTCCAGTTCGCCCAGGACCTGTGCGGCGACGGCCTGGCCGGCATGAACACCGAGTCGATGCGGCAGTACCTGGAGGCCGTGGCGGACCAGCGCCTCGCGCGGCTCGGTCTGCCGATCCGGTACGGGTCGACCAACCCGTTCGGCTTCATGGAGCTCCAGAACGTGCAGGAGCTGACCAACTTCTTCGAGCGCCGGGTGTCGGCGTACCAGGTGGCGGTCGAGGGCTCGGTCGCCTTCGACGACGACTTCTAAAGAAGAAGACGAAACGACGCTGCCCCGCACGGCCTGTGGCCGTGCGGGGCAGCGCTGTTGGTTCAGAGGGACGGAAACTCCCCGCCCTTGACCCCGGCGAGGAACGACGACCATGCGTCGGCCGCGAACAGCAGCGCGGGCCCGTCCGGGTCCTTGGAGTCACGTACGGGCACAGCGCCGATCAGACCACTGGCCACCTCGATGCAATCGCTCTGTGCGCCGGAGTAGGAGGACTTGCACCACTCAAGTCCGGCAGCGGAAACAGACGGCAGGAACATACTCACCATTTCTAGACCTTGTCCTTTGCACGCTCGATGAGTGCGACCGATTCGGTGCGCGGCAGCGACTCCGCCAGAGCACGGCGAAACAGGTTGGTGTACTTGAACACTTCCTCCGGCTCCTCGATGTAGAGCGTGCTGAGGAGGCTGTCGACGTACACCACATCCGTCTCTGTCGCCTCGGGGAAGCTCAGGATGGCAACAGGGCCGAAGAGTGCAGCGTGAACGTCAGATTCCTCCGGCAGGACCTGGACGTTGATGTTCGGCTGTTCGGCACTCGCCATCAGGAAGTCGAGTTGCTCCCGCATGACCGACCGGCCACCAATCCGATGCTTCAGCACGGATTCCGAGAGAACGACCCACATGCGAAGTGGCGCCTCCCGCGTCAGCACTGCCCGCCGTTCCTGACGAACCTTCGTGAGCCGCTCGACCTGCTCCGCGGTCGCATCCTCTATCTGGGCACGGACCACCGCACGCGTGTAGTCCTCCGTCTGCAGCAGTCCCGGCACCAGGAACGTCTGGATGCTGTACATGTCCGACGCGTCGGATTCCAGCGCGATGTAGTCGGCATAGAGCGGCGACAGCGTGTCCGAGTAGCGGTCCCACCATCCGCGCAGACGACCTTCGCGCGACAGTGCCTCCAGCCTGCTGCGGGTCGCCGACTCCACCACCCCGTACAGGTCGAGCAGCAGCCGAAGATCCACCAACCGAATCCCTGACTGCGCGGCCTCGATTCGACTGATCTTGCTCTCGGCGCAGGCAAGCTGCCGAGCCGACTGGGCAATCGTCAGATCCGCTTCCGCCCGCAGCTCCTTGAGCGTTCGAGCCAGCCGTCGCTGCCGAACTGTCGGATTCCGGTTCACGGGCACCGTCGCGACCTCCCCACTTCTGTGATCTGCCAGTCTGCCCTCCCCTGCCACCCGACAACAATCTTTGACCGGTTCCAAAGTGGGGACTTGCACTTTGGAATCCCCCAGGAGCATGCTACTCAACGTAGCTCACCATTCGACACAGCGTGATGATTGTGGGCTCATCACCCGGGCATCCCCATGCCTTCTTCAGTCGTCTTCACCCCTCACCCCTCAGAGGTGGCGCCGCCATGCCTGAAACCGTCTCCCCCGCCCCCACCGAACACGCCTGCTGGCTCCCCCGGCACCGAAAGTCCGCCGGCGCGGCCCGCCAGGAGCTGCACCACTTCCTCGCCCACCACCAGGGCGTCGAATACCTGCTCTACACCGGCGAGTTGCTGCTTTCCGAGCTGGTCGCCAACGCCGTGCAGCACGCCCGTACGCCCCAGGGCCGCCTGATCCAGATCCGTTTCGGACTCTCCGAAAACCTCCTGCGCATCGAAGTCCACGACGCCGACAGCGAGAAGCCCGCGCTCCGAACCACCTCCACCTCCGACGAATCCGGCCGAGGGCTGTTCCTCGTCAAGGAGTTGGCCGCCCAGTGGGGCTGCTGCCCGCGTGCGGGCGGCATCGGCAAGTTCATCTGGTGCCACATCTCCGCCCCCGCCGAGGCCGCCGCGTGAACGCCGTGCGGGCCGAGATCACCGGCATCATGCTCCCGACCGTCTTCCCGAGCCTCGACCACGCGCTCCCCGTCCTCTGGGAGCACGTCCGAACGCGCCCGATCCGCGCGGCCCACCGCGACTTCATCCGCCTCTGCATCGGCCCCGGCGGCGGCGACGGTGTCGCCCGCTGCCTCACCCGCGGCGGCCTCTGGAGCATGACCCTCTGCATCGGCGAGCTCACCGACTGGACCGCCCACCCGATCACCATCACCACCCACCAGCCCTGAACTCCCCCGCCCCGCCCGCGCGCGGGGCCTGCACCTTGCTTCGACGCCGCACCACCACGGCCGAGCCACAGCCATCCGTTCCGGCGGACCCTTGCCCCCCGCAAGGGTCCGCCACAGAAGCGGCACCGTCGTAGCTGAACTTTTGAGTGCCTGTTCGAAGTTGAGCTGGTTTCCAGTATCGGAAACGCGAACCTCTTGCCTGCGCCCGGCTCAACTCGGGAGCATCGTCGGGAGACCGAGCGAGGAGACAACGTGGAGCTGACACGGCTTGTGGGTTCCTGCGACGAGGGCGAGTGCCCGACGCTCTACCTGACGGACCGAGGCACCCTCGCCGTCCAGGGCGAGCATCTGACCGAGCACGATCTTAAGATTCCGGCGCACGAGACGCTGGTCGAAATTCCCATCGAACTCGTTCGAAAGGCCATCCGTGACAACCTCATCTAGGACCCTCGGAGACTGGTTCTCGAATTTCAATCGAGAGGCGTTCCGGCTGGAAACGCTGGACGACTACAGCCAGTCCGGCGGAGTGGACGCCTATCACGCCTTCCTCGCAGGCGAGGAGCAACCGGAGGGCTACAAGTCCGCTGGCTGGGTCACGACCGTAGCCGATGCCACCCAGGCCGGTAAGCGCATGTATCGGGTGCACGTCCTCTCTCGCCCGCTCACGGATTACCTCCGGTTCGAGCTCGCGTGGGGATACCACCGCAACATGGCGGCTGGTGAAGAGTTCTTCATCCTCGACACCACAGGCCAGGAGAACCCTGTTCCCGAGGCGCCGGACTTCTGGCTCTTTGATGACGAGACCGTTGCCGAGATGAACTATGACGGCAACGGAAAGTATCGCGGAACTGGATTCCTCACCGGCAGCCGGATCGCCCAGTTCAAGGCATACCGTGACATTGCGATGGCGAAATCCGTCCCGTTCACGGAATGGTGGGCCGAACACGGCGAGTGAACAGAACACGGCTCGGGGCAGCACTGCGGGAACTTCGGCAGGCTTCTGGCAAGGAAGCCAAGGCCGTGGCCCGTGGCGCTGTCATGTCCCCGAGCAAGTTGAGCAAGATTGAAACTGGCAAGGTACCACCCACCGTCGCAGACGTGGAACGCATCCTTACGGCCATAGGCGTGTCCGACGAGGTCAAGGCCGAGTACATGGCCGCTGCGAGAGCCGAGGCCACGGAGACGACGGCCTGGCGCCTGATCCGACGTCTGGGGCACCACCGCAAGCAGCAGCAGATCAAAGCGCTGGACGACTCGACCGAGCTTCTTCGCGTGTTCCAGCCGTCTCTTGTTCCTGGGCTGCTTCAGACCCCTGAATACGTGCGAGCCGTATTCGGGAGGAAAGACCTCAGTGAGGAGCAGCTGTCTCGGGCGGTTTCAGCGCGGCTTGTAAGACAACAGTCCCTCTACGACGCCACCAAGACGCTGCAGTTCGTCATCACCGAGCCCGTTCTTCGCTGGCGCCTCGTTCCCGCCGCGATGATGGCCGGACAGCTGGACCGCATCATCTCCGCTTCCCGCCTCGGCCATGTCGACATTCGGGTCGTTCCGCTGGCTGCACCTCAGTCCGACGTGCCGGCGCACTCCTTTGTCATCCGCGATGACCGCATGGTCACGGTCGAGACCGTGCACGCTGAGGTAACGGTCACCGACCCGCGCGACATTGAGGTGTACGTGCGGAAGTTCAACGGGTTCTCCGACGCCGCCGTGTCCGGCGACGTGATGCGGCACATGCTCGAAAACATCCGGGACGAGTTCCTGGGGGACCAGGAAGGCGCCCCGTAGCACCTCCCATCTCACCGCCAACGCTTGGCAAATGGTTCCGACGGCCCCCTTGCTCCTCGCAAGGGGGCCGCAGGAAGTCAGCCGTATGGTCCCCCTGAAAATCCACAACGCCTTTGTGGCGCTTCCTCGTTGGCCGGCAGGATTCCTGGGCGAGATCTTCAGTCCAGAACGGGAAACGCCTCCCTCCCACCGGGACAGGGCTTCATGCAGATCCCTGGCATCGTGACCAAGAAGCCGAGGGAGTAGCGATGGACAACAGGTCGGATTCAACACGGATCGCGGGTACAGAGTGCACGAGTGGGCTTCCCGCCATCGGGAGACGCCGCAGGATCTCTGCCGATAGCCGAGTCACCCGACAGGAACCGACCCCAGCAGGCCTTCGCGGCGCAGGAAGTCGGCCGGTCCGAGTTGATTCCCGGGTTGCTCCAGAGCGCCGAATACGTCTCGGCCGTTTTCGCCCTGCACCCAGAGTTGTCGTCAGAGGCCAAGACAAAGACCATCGCGGCTCGACTGGAGCGCCAGGCCGTCCTGTACGACCGCCATCGAGAGTTCCATTTCGTCATCTGCGAACATGTACTGCGGTGGCGGATATGCCCTCCCGCCGCCATGGCCACACAGCTCGATCGCCTGGTGTCACTGTCCCGACTTCCCAATGTGACCATCGGAGTTCTTCCTCTCTCCAGGCTCATGCCTGACTTCCCGATGACCTGCTTCAGCATGTATGACGATCGCCTGGCCATCGTGGAGACGTTCCATTCGGAGATCACCACGCACGATCCGAGGGACGTCGGAATCTACTTGTCAAAATTCGCCGCATTCGATGCTGCGGCACTATATGAAGATGACATGCGCGCACTGACCGAAGGAATCCGAGACGAGTTCTTTCAGGAACAGGAAAGCGCGTAGGAATCTCCCCGCATCTCTCGTAATTTGGTGACTCGCCGAAACGATCCGAGAGTCACGGGAGCACTCCATGTCCGCCGCCGATCTCGCACAGCCGGCCGACACGAACTGTCCGCCGAAGCGTCGCCGTACCCACGCGGAACTCATGGAGCGGATCGGCGACAACCCGGTCCGGAAGGACCTGGCGATCGGCCATCTGGCCGAGCTGGTGGGGTGCGGGACGGCAGGGCCCTGGCCCGGCCGCTGTTCGAACCGGGTACCTCGCCGTGACCGCCTCCCGCGGCTCCTCCCCTTGAATCTTCCCGCCCAAGTCCTGGGCGGGACGGGGCCGTTCCATGCCCCGAAGTGATACCGGAAGGTGCAGGCGATGACTGAGCGCAACCTGTACGAACTCGACCTCTCGCAGGTCGAGTTCAACCGTGCGTGCGGCGGCAACCAGGGCGGGGGTGACGACGGCGAGTCGTGTGTGACCCTCGGCGTCGTGCCGCAGGCCCCGGGTGTCTTCGCCCTGGGCGACAGCAAGCGTCCCGACCACCAGCCGCTGCTGTTCACCGTCGAGGAGCTGACCGAGGCGGGGATCGACCCGGCGCGGTTCGGTCTGTCCGTCTGAAGTCCCCTGACAGCCCCGGCCGCCCGCAGCCCCGTGCGGCCGGCCGGGGCACCAACGCCACCGAGGAGAAGCGCAGTTGCACTTCCACGGCTACAAATGGGCCGGCGACGGCCGACTCCTCGCCAAGGAGTCGGAGCGCCGACCGATCGAGAGCGGCGGGTTCCGGCTCTCGGAGCTACCGCCGATGATGACGGGCTGGTGGCTGCTGCGGCCGACCTCCCAGCTCCGGGGCACCTGGGAGACGCCGACCAGTGCGGCCGACTGGCTCGCGCAACGGTACGGGGAGCACACACCGGGCGGTGATCCCTGGCTGCCGATCGAGGCACGGCGGCTCCGCGCGGTCGAACAACTGGCCAGGGCCGCTGACGTCGTGTGGTCCCGATGGATCTCCGACAGCCGCTGGACGGGCCACTACGCAATCGCCTGCCCCAACCGCACCTGGCCGAATATCCCCTGCCCCACCAAGCACGCCACCCGGCCGCCGGCCTCGGACTGACACAGTGCCCCGCCCCGCCCGGCGCCCACGCCGGGCGGGGCGGCCACATCCGCGCGTGGCCCCATGCACAGGAAGTCGACGACGCCGACTTTCTGTGCACATGCTCCCGTCGGCCCCAGTGGCCCGGACACCGCATCGATCGCCACCGCGACCGGGCGCGGCCCCTGCCCGTAGATCGCGGTCACCCCCGGCTCGCCGTACCGGTGCCAGGACGCGCTGTCCTCCCGGCCCCTCGAAACGCCGGCGACCACCCCACCCGGAGCAGCCTCGACCGGCTCGGGGGCCATCCCGAACCGCAACGGCCCGACCCCCACCATCCGGATGAACTCCCGGGCCACACCGGCAGCACACGCGTACGCACGATCCGCCCCCCGCTACGGTCCGGCGCACAGCCGAACGAAAGGGGTACGCCGTGACGACCGGAATCCTGGACTACCGGAGCGACGCGATCGTCCAGCTCATGAACATCCCGGAGGAGGACTGGACCGGGCAGGAGCTCAAGGACGCGCTCCAGCGGGCGATCATGCTGGAGTTGTCGACCATCCCGCCGTACGCCACCGCGCTCTGGTCGATCACCGATCCGGACAACAGCCAGCCGGTCCGCCACACCATCCGTGAGATCGTCTTCGACGAGATGTCGCACTTCGGCCTGGTCTGCAACATGCTCACCAGCATCGGCGGCACCGTCGTCCTCACCGACCCCGCCACGGTGCCGAAGTACCCGGGCGAGCTGCCGGGTGGCGTCAACCCCGGGCTGGAGGTCTTCCTCAGCGGGCTGACCCGCGAGTCGGCGGGCCTCTTCTCCGACATCGAGAAGCCCGAGAACCCGCTCGCCTTCGCCGCCGACGGCAATACGATCGGCGCCTTCTACCAGCGGATCGTCAATGTCTTCCCGAACTTCGCCCACCTCCTCACCGGGCAGCGGCAGGTGAGCTTCCCGCTCGGGTCGAGCCACGGCGCCGGCAACGACATCGTCCCGATGAACACCATCGACGACGTCCTGAAGGCGCTCGACATCATCCGGACCCAGGGCGAGGGCACCGACGCCTCCCCGGACAACCCCTTCCCCGGCGCCCCCGGCGAACTCGCCCACTACTACGCCTTCAAGGAGATCGCCGTCGGCAGGAAGCTGGTCCAGAACCCCACGACGAAGAAGTTCGAGTTCACCGGCCCCGACCTCCCGCTGCCGGACGCCCACCCGGTCGCCCGCGTCCCCGCCGGCGGCTGGGCCAACGACCCCGGCAACAAGCCCGACCAGGCCACGGCCGACCTCCTGCACACCTTCGACCAGCAGTACAGCGACATGCTGCGCGCCCTCGAACAGGCCTGGGGCGTTGCCGGGTCGGACTCGCTCTTCCAGGCGATCGGGCTGATGGGCCAGTTGCGCGGCACCGCCCAGCAGATCAACGGCGTGAAGCTCCCCGCCGACCCCCGCTTCACCTACGGCCCGGAGTGGCTCTTCGTCTCCGCCTGACAGAACGCCGCCGCCCCGTACGGAACTCCGGTACGGGGCGGCGGCGTTCGGCCGCTCAGCCCTTGACCGACCCGGCGGTCAGGCCCTGGGCGAGGCAGCGCCCCCGCCATCCACGATGGGCCACCGAGGGCCGTCCGGATCGCGCAGCCACACCCACTGGCGCTCCGGCGTGACGGTGATCCCGTAGTCGTACGGCGTCGGCCGGCCGTGCGCCTCCCACTGTTCCCACGCGGTCAGCAGTTCGTCGCCGATGCGCCGCCGACCGCCCTGGTGCAGCACCGCACTGCCGTCGCCACACGCGGACAGGGCCGCCCACGATGCGTTGCCGTCGTGGATCCAGGCGTTGACGCCGTCCTCGTCCCGGCCGGTGATCACCACGGCGTCCGGAACGGCGACGCGCACCGCGAACCGCAGGTCCCAGTCACCGGCGAGCGGGGCGAGGGCGCGTTCCAGGATCCGCTCGGCGCCGGGATCGCCACTGCCTCGCACCTTCACATACCCGTCGTAACCGGCTGACGCCGGAACCCGGCCGCACCGGTCAGCCATGAACCGCCCGAGACCCTGCACCCAGCCGCTCGCACCGCGCCCGTCGGCGGCCACCGTGAGCGCCACGTGCCCGAGCCGTCCCCACGGGTAGACGATCCGACCGCCCGGTCTGACGGCCTCGATCCACTCGTACGGGACGGTCTCCACCGCGTAGGTCGCGTGGATCCGGTCGAACGGACCCCCGGGCGGCACGCTGCTGGTGCCGTTGCCGACGAACACCTCGGCGTCGACCCCACCGGCGGCAAGCCGCTCGCGAGCAGGCACGACGAGGTCCTCGTCGATCTCCGTGGAGACGACCAGGCCGGGCCCGGCCCGCCACGCCGCGAGCGCGCAGCTCCAGCCCTGCCCCGTACCGATGTCCCACACCGTGTGACCGGGCTCCAGCATCAGGCTGTCCAGCATGTCCGCCACCACGGCGGGCGCCGAGAGGCTGGAGGACGGAAGCCCGTCGGTGACCTGGGTGACCGCCGCCGCGTCCGGGCCGGCGTACAGCTCGTCCGCCCACGCCGCCGGATCGGTCTGCCGGTCGAGCGGCACATAGGCGTGGCCCTCCCAGCGCCACAACCGATCCGGCGCGAACGCGTCGCGGGGCAGCGCGGCCATGGCCTCGCGCAGCCACGGCGAGTCGGCCGGCCACGCCCCACGCTGCTCCATCACCGCGTCCATCCGGGTACGACGGCCGGCCAGGTCGGCACTCACTTCTTGTGCTTCCCGCCGCCCGGCGGCGGAGGCGGCACCTGCCCGTCGGCATTGCCCGGCGGCGGGGTCCCCTGGCCCGGGTCCGGCGGCGGCTTCTCGTGGTCACCCATGCGTCGCTCCCTTCGGGTACGGAACACGTCCGGCCGGCCAACTCTGCCCGGCCCCGACGCTCGACGGCAGCCGCGCAGAGGATCACCCGGAGGTGGTGCGCCCACCCGAGGGGCGCGCCGGTGCGACCGCCCGCCCGCCGGAGTCGCGATTCGGAAGGACCTGGCAACCGGGCGCCTGGTCGAGTGGCACCGCCGGGCGGGCCCCGAACGCCACTCTGGACTCTTATGACGACTCCGGTACCGGCCGAACCGGTGAGGGAGGACGCTGGTACCGGTCCCGCCCGCACGAGACTTCCGGAGGAACGGTGAGCGCAGCACCCCTGCACGGCCGCCACGACGACCAGCAGCCCATCCCGCGGACCCAGGACGCCGTCGCCGTCGCCCTCCCACCAGCACAGCGGATGGAGTTCTACCGGGAGATGGGCGAGGCCGACGACTCGACGATCGGCGGCGTCCTGCGGCGTTGGTGGCTGCGCGCCCAGCTCTACCGCGACCCGGAGGGCGACCGTATCCACGCCGCCATCCAGTCCGGCACCGCCCCCGGAACCCCGGCCTCCACAGTTCTGCGCCGTCTCGGGGCCCTGTGAGCGACCGCATCCAGAACCCGGACGAGGACGACCCGAGCACGTCGGCCGACGTCTTCTCCGCCGTCGTCGCTTTCCTCGTCGATCTGCGCGAGAACCCCTCCCCTCATCTGAGCATGCCGATTCCAGGGAGACCCGGCATGCACTCGGCGCCGCTACGCCGGGATCTCGGGCTGGTGGAGTACGCGGTGGACGAGGGCCAGGATCCGTCTCGTGTCTACGTGTCCCGGATCCTGCGCGCGGACTGATCAGCCCCGCCTTGGGAGGGCGGACCTGTCCTACAACTATGGGTCCGGCCAGTACGTGGTCGTGTGCCCCGGCCAGATGCCCGCCCCGTACGGATCTCCCGTCCGGGGCGGCGGCGTCCGGCCGTTCAGCCCTTGACCGACCCGGCGGTCAGGCCCTGGGCGAGGTAGCGCTGGAGGAACTGGTAGACGACGATCACCGGCAGCGAGGTCACCAGCGCCCCGGCCGCGAACAGGCCGTAGTTCTGGTCCTGCTGGCCGGAGATGATCCCGTACAGGCCGACCGCGACCGTCTTGGAGTCGTTCGAGGTCAGGAAGATGTTCGCCAGGATGACGTCGTTGAGCGCGGCGGTCAGCGACAGGATCGAGATCACCACCAGCATCGGCGCGGCGAGCGGCAGGATCAGCCGGAAGAAGATCTGCGCGTGTCCGGCGCCGTCGACCTTGGCGGCCTCGTCGATCTCGCGCGGGATGGTGTCCAGGTAGCCCTTCATCAGCCAGGTGTTCACCCCCATCGCGCCGCCGAGGTAGACCAGCACCAGCCCCCACGGGGTGTCCAGGCCGATCGCCGGCACGATGTCGCCGATCTCGGCGAACAGCAGGTAGAGCGAGATCACCGCGAGGAACTGCGGGAACATCTGCACCAGGAAGACCGCCATCAGCCCGATCCGCCGGCCCCGGAAGCGGAACCGCGAGAAGCCGTACGCGGCGCACATCCCGAGGAAGACGTTCAGCACCGCGAAGCTGCCGCAGACCAGCGCCGTGTTGCCGAGCCAGCGGGCGAACGGGTACTGGTCGTTGGTGAACAGCGCGGTGAAGTTGGCGAGCGAGGCGTGCTCGGGCACCAGCGTGGACGACTGGAGCGTGCCGAGCGGGTTGAGCGCCGCCGAGAGCACGAACAGCAGCGGGAACAGCGCGAAGCAGACGGCGAGCACGGCGATCAGGTGCCGCCAGCCGAAGCGGCGCAGCCATCGGGTGGTGGTCATGCGTTCAGCTCCTCAAGGGCGCGGGTGCGGCGGAAGCCCACCAGGGTGATCAGACCGACCAGCAGGAAGATGACGATGGAGAGCGCGGCGGCGAAGCCGTACTGCGCGCCCTGCCCGCCGAAGGCCAGCCGGTAGGTGTAGCTGATCAGGATGTCGGTGGACCCGGCCGTGCCGCCCGCGCCGTCGAACGGCCCGCCGCCGGTGAGCAGTTGGATGGCGTTGAAGTTGTTGAAGTTGAAGGCGAACGAGGAGATCAGCACCGGCGCGGCGGCGACCAGCAGCAGCGGGAAGGTCACCGCCCGGAACGCCGTCCAGGGCTCGGCACCGTCGATCCGGGCGGACTCGTTGAGTTCGGCGGGCATCGCCTGCAGCACCCCCGTACAGATCAGCAGCATGTTGGGGAAGCCGAGCCAGAGGCTGGTGAGCAGGACCGCGAACCGGGCGTTCCACGGATCGCCCAGCCAGTCGATCCGGGTGTGCAGCACCTGGTTGAGCAGGCCGAAGTCCCGGTTGTACATGCTCTGCCAGATCAGGATGCCGATGAACGCGGGCATCGCGTACGGCAGCAGCAGCAGCGAGCGGTAGGCCCGCTGCCCGCGCAGCCGGGGGTGGTGCAGGGTGAGCGCCAGGCCGAGGCCGAGGGCGAAGGACGCGCCGGTGGAGAGCAGGGCGAAGCCGAAGGTCCAGGCGAGCACGCCGAGGAACGGGCCGCGGATCGCGGGGCTGGTGAGCACGGCGGTGAAGTTGGCGAAGCCGACGGTGCGGTGCCAGCCGGTGGGCAGGGTCCGCCCGGAGCCGTCGGTGGCGGTGAACCAGCCGTCCCGGGGCTGGTAGACGGTGCCGTCGCGGGTGTCGGTGAGGGTGTCGGCCTGCCGGTCGTACACCAGGACGGGCCGGGCGGTGGTGGCCGTGGAGAGGCCCTGGCTGACGATGAAGCCGCCGTCCACCGGCACCCGGAGGTCCTTGAGCTCCCCGGCCCTGCCGTTGATCTGGCCGAAGGTCAGGACGGTCAGGCCGGGCGCGGCGGTCACCCGGCCGTCCGGCGCGGTCGTGGTCCCGGCCGGGGCGGGGGCGAGGCCGCGTGCGGTGCCGGCCGAGACCTGCCCGGTGGCCGGGTCGGTGAGCAGCAGCACCAGGGGGCCGCCGTCCGCGCCGGTGGCGACGGTGAGCGTGTACGCGGGGCTGTCCGGCACCGGTTCGGCGGAGTGGTCGACGAGGGTGCGGACCGCCTGGTCCTTGGTGAGCAGGTGCCCGTCGCCGTAGTCGGTGAAGGAGACGGCGACGATGTACAGCACCGGGTAGGCCACGAAGGCGAGGAACAGCGCGGTGGCCGGGAGCAGGTACTTGGCGGGCAGCCGGCGCGGCGACAGGTAGATCCAGAACGTCGCGCCGACGGCGGCGGCCAGCACGCCCAGCGCGGCCCAGTGCCCGGCGTCGTACAGCTTGGGCGCGGCGTACAGGGCGACGGCGGCGACACCGGCCAGCAGGGTGATCTTCACCAGCTGCGCGGTGGCGGCGCCGGCCCGGCGCGGGGGCCGGCCGGGCGGGCGGCCCGGGGCCCCGGCGGAGGGGTCGGCCGGGCGCCTGCTGTCCTGAAGGGTGGGGGAGGTCATGGGTGGTCCCTGGTCCGGAGGGCGCCCGGCGGTGGTGGCCCGTCCGGGTGTCGGTGTTCGGGCGGTCCCACGGGGCGGCCGGGCGTGCCGACCCGTGGGACGGGCCCTACTTCGCGAGGGCCGCGCGGATGGCGTCGCCGGCCTGGCGCATGGTCTCGGCCGGGTCGGCACCGGCGACGATGCCGGCCTCGGCCTGGCCGAGCGGCCCCCAGATCGCGTTCATCGCGGGGATGGTCGGCAGCGGCTGGCCGCCGGCCCCGGCCGCCGCGAAGGAGCCGATGTCCGGGTCGGTGGCGGACACCTTCGCCAGCGCGGAGCTGAGCGCGGGCGGTTCCGGCGAGGCCTGGTAGAGCGCCAGCTGGCCCTCCTCGGAGCCGACCTCGCGGAGCAGGAACTCCTGGGCCAGCGGCTGGTTCCTCGCCTTGGCGGAGAGGTAGAAGCTCTGCACCCCGATGAACGGGCGGGCCGGGCCCTTGCCCGCCCAGCCGGGCACCGGCGAGATCGCGTACGGCAGACCGGCCTGCTTGACCTGTCCGAGCGCCCACGGCCCGGCCACCAGGAACGGGGTCTTCTTCCCGGTGAACAGCGAGATGGCGTTGGTGTCCACCGAGCGGTTGAGGAGCCCGGCGCCCTTCTCGCCGTACTGCCTGAACAGCTCGCCGGCCGCGATCGAGCCCGGCCCGCCGACGCCGAGGTCGGCGGTGTCGTAGCTGCCGTCCGCCTTGGTGCCGAACAGGTAGCCGCCGGCCGAGGTGAACAGCGGCTGGAGGGCGTACGCGTTGCCCTGCTGGCCGACCGGCAGGGCGAGCGGGACCTCGGCCGTACCGGCCTTGACGGCGGCCTGCGCGGCGCCGGCGAGGTCCTCGAAGGTGCCGGGTGCGGTGGGCGCCAGCTCGGTGTTGCGGAAGAGCACCAGGTTCTCGGTCGCGTACGGCAGCCCGTACTGCTGGCCGTTGTAGGCGACGGCGTCCAGCGCGGCCGGCTGGAACAGCGCCTTCTGCTGCCCGGTCAGCGGGACGGGCGCGACCACGCCGTTCTGCACCAGGTTGCCCAGCCAGTCGGAGGCGCCGACCACGAGGTCGGGGCCCTTGCCCGCGTTGGTGGCCGAGACGTACGCCTGCTGGGTGTTGACGGACTGCGGGACGACGGTGACCTTGACCCCGTGCTCCTTGCCGAACCGGTCGGCGAGCGGCTGCAGGGCGGCGGCCTGCTGGGTCTGCGCCCAGATCACCAGGTCGCCCTCGGCGCTCCCGATCGGCGGGGCGGTCATCGGGTCACCCGCCGCGGCCGTGGCCGGGCCGCTCGCGGACGGGGTGCCGGCGGGCGAGGTGCCACCGCAGGCCGTGGCGGTGGCCAGCAGGGCGAGGACGCCGAGCACGGCGTGTCTCCGGTAGCGCATGGTCCGAGACTCCTTCGTCCGGGAGGGGGCGGGGTTGCGGGGGGCGGGGATTGCGGGGGCGGGCGGGCGCGGACGGTCAGATGCCGTCCGCGGGCCGGTTCCAGCGGTCGACGGTGATGTCGAGGCGGGTGTGGCGGTCCACCCGCAGCGGGTGCAGCACCCGCAGGCCTTCGGCGTCCACGGCGTCCAGGCCCCAGCCGCGCGAGACCCCGCCGTCGAAGCCGGTGCCGCGCGGGACGGCGATCCGCCCGCGGAACCGGCCGGGTCCGTCGGGCCGGCAGGGCACCGGGCCGTACATCACCGGCGCGTCCTCGGGGGTGCCGGCCGGGACGGCGACGGTGACCTCCAGGACCGGCCGGGCCGGCAGCTCCGGCTCCACCCGGACCTCGGTCCTGGCGGTCAGCCCGTGGGCGCGGACGGTGAGCTCCGTCCGCCCGGCGGCGAGCGGGCGCAGCAGTCCGTGCGGCGAGACGGCCGCGACCTCGGGGCGCTCCACCCGGTAGCCGGCCTCCAGCGCGGTGTACCGCACCCCGTCGGCGCGGACGGCGACCGGGTTGACGGCGCTCCACGTCTCACCGGGCGCGAGCGGGATCGACGGCTCGGCGGTGAGCGAGACGACCGGCGAGGGGCCGCCGAACAGGTGCAGCAGCGCGTGCCGGGCGCGCGGGCGCCAGGCGTTCTCGTGGTGCGGCGCGACCGGGTCCTCGTAGTAGAGGAGGTCCGTGCCGGAGGTGTAGCCGGCCTCGTCGATCAGCTGGACGGCCAGGTCCCGGGCGGGCCGGGCCATGATCAGGCCCTCCCGCCCGCCGATGTCCAGCCAGAGCCGGCGCGGCCCGCGGCGGCGGTAGCTCTCGTAGACCACCCGCTCGCCGAGGTCGGCCGGGTCGACGTGGGTGAGGAACGGCGAGAGGACGGCGGCCAGGCCGAAGACCTCCGGGCGGCGGAACGCGATGTGGTAGCTGACCAGGCCGCCCATCGAGGAGCCCATCAGCGCGGTGTGCCCGGAGCCGGTCCTGGTCCGGTAGCGGGCGTCGACGAACGGCTTGACCTCGTCGGTCAGGAACGCCTCGTAGCGGTGGCCCTTGAGCGGGGTACCGGGGGTGCGCCAGTACTCGGCCACGTGCGAGTACTCGGTGCCGCGCTCGGCGCCGGCGTTGGGCACGCCGACCGCGATCAGCTCGGGGATCAGCCCCTCCGCGTACAGCTGCTCCAGTGTCCGGTCGACCGCCCAGGTGGGCTGCTGTCCCTGGTCGAAGACCTGCTGGCCGTCGTGCAGGTAGAGCACGGGGTAGTCGGCGGCCGGGTCGTCGTCGTAGCCGGGCGGCAGGTGGACCAGCAGGTCCCGTTCGTTGCCGAGGAGTTCGGAGCGGAAGCCGGGGATGCGCTCGATCCGGCCGCGGCGCGGGGTGGTGGTCACCGGGCCACCGACCAGACGTGCACGGCCGGGCCCTCGCAGGGCAGGTCGCGGCCGGGGACGAGCTGGGGCCCGCCGAGGAGGTGGGTGGCGTGCCACTCGCCGGCCACCGGCGGGTGGTCGGCCCGGCTGATCTGCACCAGGATCCGCTCCCGCTCGTCCTCCCGCTCGAACAGCAGGACGTCGCGCTCGGCGAGCAGCCAGCGCAGCCCGCCGCCGCTGAGCGCGCTGTGGCTGCGGCGCAGCCGGATCAGCTCGCGGTAGGTGCGGTAGGTGTGCTGGTCCCAGGCGGACTCGTCCCAGGGGAACGGCTTGCGCCCTTCCTCCAGGCCCTCGCCCTCGACACCCACCTCGTCGCCGGAGAACACCATCGGGGTGCCGGGCAGGGTGAACAGCAGCGCCGCGCCGAGCAGTTGGCGCTCCGGGCCGGCGAAGGTGCGGAACCGGGCGGTGTCGTGGGAGTCGAGCAGGGTGAGGTTGTGCGCGCGGCTGCGCCAGGGCAGCGCGGCGCCGAACGCCGTCATGGTGGCGCGCAGTTGGGCGCCGGTGTAGTCGGGGATCGGCCCGGGCACCGCCCAGAAGTCCTTCTGGTCGTGCCGTTCGGCGAGCCAGCTCCAGACCGGCCGGGTGAAGCCGGCGTAGCTCATGGTGCCCTGCCAGCCGTCGCCCTTGAGGGCGAGCGAGGCGTCGTGCTGGTGCTCGGCGAGCAGCACCGCGTCGGGGTTGGCGGCCCGGACGGTGGCGGCGGTGGTGGTGGCGACCAGTTGGTTGAGCTCGACCTCGCCGCGCCGGCCGGCCATCTGCGCCACGTCGACCCGCCAGCCGTCCAGGTGGAAGGGCGCCCTGAGGTACTTGGCGATCACCGAGTCGGGGCCTTCGTAGAGCCGGCGGCGCAGTTCGGCCGAGCGGTGGTCGAAGGTCGGCAGGGTGTGGACGCCCAGGAAGGTGGCGTAGTCGTCCGGGCCGCCCTCGCCGAAGAAGTAGAACCCGGCCTCGGGGCTCTCCGGGTCGGCCTGCGCGGCGCGGAACCACTCGTGCTCGTTGCCGGAGTGGTTGAGGGTGATGTCGCCGATCACCTTGATGCCGCGCCGGTGCGCCTCGGTGATGAGCGCGACGAGCGCCTCGTCGCCGCCGAGCGCGGGGTCGACCCGGTCGAAGGAGACGGCGTCGTAGCGGTGGTTGGAGCGGCCCTCGAAGAACGGGGTGAGGTAGATGACGGTGGCGCCGAGGCGCTGGATGTGGTCGATCTTCCGGGCGACGCCCCACAGGTCGCCGCCGTACATCTGCTGGAGGGCGGCGGCGTCGCCGGTGTGCAGCGGGGTGTCCCAGTCGGCCGGGCGGGCCCAGGCGGCGAGCGGGGCGTCGCCTGCGCGGGCGTAGCGGTCGGGGAAGATCTGGTAGACCACCGCGTCGGCGGTCCAGGCGGGCGGGGCGGGGTGGGTGGTGAGGCGGAAGTCGCTCGCGTCGGGCAGGTCGTGGTCGTGCAGGCCCGCGGCGGTGAGCCAGCGCCCGCCGGCCGGGGTGTGCAGCCAGAACCGGTAGTTCATCTCCGGGTTGACCATCGTCAGGGTGGCCCGCCACCACGTCCCGTCGGCGTCGGTGCGGTCGACCGCGGCCGCCTCGAAGTGCGGCTCGCCGTCCGGGACGGAGCGCAGGAAGACCCGTTCGACCTGGTCGCCGGCGGGCACCCGGACCAGCAGGTCGACCTTCTGCCCGAGCTGCGGGGCGAGGTCTCCGACATACCGCGCGGAGCCGTCGTGGTGCGGCTGGTGGCGGGCGGCGAGGCGGTGACTGCTGGCCGTGTCCATGGGGCTCCTCGGGACGGGTGGACAGGTTAACGGATGCCGGCATTCCGTTTACCGGGGCCGACGAGGGAACCGTAACGGCGATGAAACCGTTGCGCAATACTTTGCTAAGATTGTTTCAACCACCTCGCGGGCCTGCCTGCCGGGGATTTGTAAGATGCAGGCTCGACCAGTCGGGAGGACCAATTGAGCGGCCCGTCACTGCGGGACATCGCCGCCCGGGCGGGCGTCAGCGCCGCCTCGGTGAGCAGGGTGATCAACGACCGGCCGGGCGTCTCGGACGACACCAAGGTCAAGGTCGCCGAGGCCATGCGCGAACTCGGCTGGCAGCCCGACCAGGGCTACGACCCGCACCAGGGCGCGCTGATCGGCATCGTCGTGCCCGAACTCGACAACCCGGTCTTCCCGCTGCTCGCCTCCGCGATCGAGGTGCAGCTCGCCAAGCACGGCCTGACCGCCGTGGTCGGCACCTCCACCCGCCAGGGCACCGCCGAGCTGGGCTACATCGACGTCCTGCTCCGCAAGGGCGTCTCCGGCCTGGTCCTGGTCTCCGGCCGGCACGCCAACCCGCACGCCGACCACGGCTTCTACCGGCTGCTGCACGAGCGCGGCATCCCGATGGTGCTGGTCAGCGGCAAGGTCGAGGGGCTGGCCGTCCCCACGGTCGCCACCGACGAGGCGCTCGCCGCCCGGGCCGCCGTCGCCCACCTGCGGGAACTCGGCCACCGGCGGATCGGGCTGGCGGGCGGCCAGGGCTATCTGCGCCCCTCCATCAACCGGCTGGACGGCTACCGGCGCGCGATGCGCGAACTGCTCGGCGAGGACGCCCCCGCCGACTGGTACGCCGAGTCGTCCTACTCCATCGCCGGCGGCGCCGCCGCCGCCCGCCAGCTGCTCGACGCGGGCGTCACCGCGGTCGTCGCGGGCAGCGACCTGATGGCCCTCGGCGTCGTCCAGGCCGCCCGCGAGGCCGGCCGCACGGTACCCGGCGACCTCTCCGTGGTCGGCTACGACGACTGCTACCTCGCCGCCCACAGCAATCCGCCGCTGACCACGGTGCGCCAGCCGATCGAGGAGATGGGCGCCGCCGTCGCCGAAGCCCTCTGGCGCCAGCTGGAGGGGCACGGCGGCCGCGCCCGGGACTACCTGTTCACGCCGGTCCTGGTCGCCCGCGAGTCCACCGGCCGGCTGCGCGACTGACGGTACGCCGAAGGGCCGGGACACCCGTCCCGGCCCTTCGGCGCACGCGGTACCGGACCGTCAGCCGTTCGCCACCGTGGCGTACCGGGGCGTGCCCTCGGCCATCTGCCGCAGCGCGTCCTTGCGGTCCCGCTTCGACAGCTTGTCGATGTAGAGGAAGCCGTACAGGTGGTCGGTCTCGTGCTGCAGGCAGCGGGCGAAGAAACCGGTGCCCTCGACCCGGATCGGGTTGCCGTCCTTGTCCTGGCCGGTCACCACCGCGTAGTCCGGACGGGGCAGCTCGGCGTACGCGGTGGGCACCGAGAGGCAGCCCTCGTTGCCGTCGTCCAGCACCCGCTTGCGACCGGCCGGCAGCTCCTCCAGCACCGGGTTGATGACATGGCCGACGTGGCGCACGCCCTCGTCGTCCGGGCAGTCGTAGACGAAGACCTTGAGGTCCACGCCGATCTGGTTCGCGGCCAGGCCCACGCCCTCGGCCGCGTACATCGACTGGAACATGTCGTCGATCAGCGCGGACACCTCGCCGTCGAAGGCGGTGACGTCCTTCACCTCACGGTGCAGGACGGGGTTGCCGTAGACGGTGATCGGGCGCGCGGTGCCCTTCGAGAGGTCCGGCTCCTCGCCGACCACCTTCACCGGCTGGGCCTCGCCCTGCGCGGGCTCGTGGTCGTGGTCGTGCTGGTGGTCGTGCTGCTCCGCCATCGCTGCTTTTCCGCTTCCGCTTCCGTGGACTGCCTGGGTCTACCGGTCAAGGGTAAGCGGCCCGATCAACAGACTTCTTCGAGATCCCGATATGCGCGGGTGGCCGGCGCGGCCGCCACCCAGCGGTCCAGCAGGGTGCGCACCAGTCCGGCCGGGGCCGCGATCCCGCACTCGCGTTCGACCAGCCACGACATCCCGCCGGCGCCCTGGCTGAGGTGGCTCAGATGGCCGGGGTGCGCGGCGTCGCCGTCGTCGTGCGGGTCGTGGTGCGCGGTGTGCCCGTCGTCCGAGGCCATCCGGCTCTCCGAACAGGCCCGGCAGAGCAGCCGTACCGAGGACGTCCAGTCCTCCGCCGCGTAGCCCGCCTCGGCCACCATCCGCTCCAGCGCGTCCCGGTCCACCGCCGCGGCGGCCTGCAGCAGCACCACGTACGTCGGCACCGGGGACGGCGCCCACAGCTCGATCTCGTCGAACACCGGGTACGCGACCCCGTCGGTGACCCGCTCGCCGTGCGGGGCGCCGTCGTGCAGCACCACCTCGCCCCAGCGGCGGCCGGAGGACGGCAGCGGGATGGACAGCACCTCGATCCGGGCCGGGTCCAGCCGGCGGCCCCAGACCACCTCGGACTCGCCGTCCGGCGAGAGCCGCACCGGCGTGGTGCCGAGGTCCAGGCTGACCGGCCCGTCCGGCTGGGTGCCCGGCCCCCCGGGCAGCCGCAGGCCGTACGCCTGCCAGGCCCGGCGGGCCAGCGGCCAGTCCTGCAGGGCGGTGGCCGTGATGCCCAGGTTCCACCAGTCGGGGGCGCCCTGCTCGCGGTCGAGCAGCGCGACGGCCCGCAGACCGGCCGCCCTGGCCTGCTCCCAGTCCCGGCGGAACTTGTGCAGCAGCGCCAGGTTGAACCAGGAGTCGGAGAGCCACGGCTCCAGGTCGGCGGCCATCACCAGCAGGGCGCCGGCGTCCTCGAAACGGCCGTCGCCGATCAGCGTGAAAGCCCGATCGGTCGTCTGCCGCCAGGTGGCGGACGGCCGGTGCCGTGCCCGGTGGAAGATCCTCACGTTCGTCCCTGCCGTCGTCGTCCGCTCAAGTCCCGTACCGGCGCTCCCGTGTCCGCTCCCGCGGCGCGGGCCCGGTGCCCCGGGTCGGTGTTCCACGCTACGACCGCATCCAACCACGCCCGCCACCGCCCGCGCTCCCCACCGCCGGGGTTGCATCCGCTTCCTGCCCCGCCCCTACCCAGCCTGCCCGCCCCACCGCCCCGCCTCAACCCCGGCGGCCCCCGGCAGCCCCCGAAGTGCGCCCGCGGCACCCCGGTACGCCCGGCGCTCCCGCCGGTCAGCGCCGGCCCCGGCCGCCCAGCCGCGCCAGCGCATCCACCACCCGCGCGTCGTAGACCCGGCCCCGGCCAAGCCGCAGCGCCTCCAGCGCCTCCAGCCGCCCCACCGCCTCCCCCGCCCCCCGGCCGCGGGCGGCCGTCAGCAGGTCGTCATGGGCGTTGGCCACCCGGATGATGCGAGCCGCCAGCGGCACCGGGCGCCCGGTGCCGTCCGGACCGTGGCAGGGATCGGCCAGCCGGGCGACCTGCTCGGCGACCTTGTGGGGCACCCCGGTCCGGCTGATCACCTCACTGCCCAGCCGGGCGATCCGCTGCTGCTCCGCGTCCGGCAGCAGCGCCGTCGCGCCGTCCGGCACCGGCTCGACCAGCGACAGCTGCCCGATGTCGTGCATCAGTGCCGCGTACTCCAGCAGGGCGAGCTCGCGGGTGGAGAGACCCAGCTCGCGTCCGAGCGCGCACGCCGTGTCCGCGACCCGGCGCGCGTGGCCGGGCGGGGTGTAGCCGGCCACCTCGGTGGCCTTGGCCAGGCTGGCGATGGCCTGCCCGGTGGTGGCCCGGATTCCGGCGGCCCGCCGGAACGAGACCTGCGCCAGCAGCAGCGGCGCGCAGAACAGCGGCAGCGCCCAGAGCCCCACCTCGCCGGCCGCGAGGCTGACCAGCATGCCGGTGGCCACGATCGCCGAGCCGATCCCGAACAGCGACCGCAGCTCGTCCTCCAGCACCGCCGGGAACCGCAGCCCGCTCCTGGCCCGGCGCAGCAGTGCCGCGAGGGTGGCGTCGCAGAGCGCGGCCAGGGCGGCGACGGCGGTCAGGAACGCCCCGTACGTCGGCCCCTCCGCCGAGAACCGGTCCACCAGGCCGCTGGTGTAGAGCGGCTGGAAGACGGCGGCCGCGAAGCCGACCCCGAGCAGCCGCCGGGCGGCACCGTCCCGCCGGGCCGGATCGGCCCAGGGCGGGCGCCGGCGCGGTCCGGCGCCGCGGGGCAGCAGGACGGGCGCCGGCAGGGCGAGCAGCACGGCGACCAGCAGGCCCGCCCCGGTCACCGCGACCACCTGGAGCCCGCCGTGCGCGGTCGGCAGGCCGCGCAACGGCCCGAGCAGGGCGTACGCGAGGGCGCCGGCCGCCCCGATCGGGGCCTGTTCCCGGTCGCCCGGAAGGGTGATCCGGACGCACTCGCCGACCGCGATCAGCGCGACGAAGGCCAGGGCCACGCCGGGGTCGGCCACCCCGCGCACCGCGACCGCGCCGAGCGCCACGGCCAGCAGCGCGGCCGCCCCGGCGTGCACCGCGGCCACCTCGCGCGGGAAGGTGCCCGTCCCACCCGCGCACCGGTCGCCGGCACCGTCCCCGGCCGCGCCACCCTCCATCGCGCCACCTCCCGCCGCGCCACCTCCCGCCGCACCGCCTCCGCCGGCCCCCCGGCCGGCCGGCGCGCTCACGGCTGCCCGGCCGTCGGCACGGTGCCGCCCTGGGCGGGCAGCCCACCCGGGGCGGGCAGGACCGGCGCGGGCCGGACCGGTTCGGGGACGCCCAGCGGGATGTCCGGCACCGCGCGGATGCAGTCCCCGGGCGGCGGCAGCACCGGCTGCCAGTCGTGCACGGCGAGCGCGTCGATCAGCGCCCGGACCATCACCGGGTCGAACTGGCTGCCCGCGCAGCGCTCCAGCTCGGCGACGGCCTCGGCGACCGGCCGCCCGCGCCGGTAGGACCGGGTGGAGGTCATCGAGTCGAAGGCGTCCGCGACCGAGATGATCCGCGCGAACTCGGGGATCCGCTCGCCCGCCAGCCCGCTCGGATAGCCCCGGCCGTCCATCCGCTCGTGGTGGTGCAGGATCCCGTCGTGCGCCTCGCCCAGGAAGGCGATACCGCGCACCAGCTCGTACCCGTGCACCGGGTGGATCTCCACGGCCCGCCGCTCTGCCTCGCTGAGGGGACCGTTTCTTCGCAGCAGCTCGGTGGCGACGCCGAGCTTGCCGACGTCGTGCAGGATGCCCGCGAACCGCAGGGTGCGCAGCCGGTCGGCCTCCATCCCGAGCTGACGGGCGATCAGCACAGAGGCCCGGCCGACCCGTTCGCTGTGCCCCCGGGTGTAGGAGTCCTTGATCTCGACGGCCTGCACCAGGGCCTGGACGGTGGCCTGGTGGGCGGCCCGCTCACGGTGGCCCTGGGCGAACACCCAGGCCGAGATGGAGAGCGGGAGCAGCGCCAGCAGCGCCGCGAAGGCACCGTACGGGCCCTGCCAGAGCACCGCGACCATCAGCCCGCCGGCCGCGTGCACCAGCACCGGCAGCCCCGCCGCGGCGGCCGAGCGGCGCAGCAGCACGATCGGTCGGCGGCCCTCGGCCAGCACCAGCATGCCGCCCACCAGCACCCCGTTGACCAGGCAGAACGCGGTGACGGCGGCGAGCCCGGGCAGCAGCGCGGCCGGGAAGCGGGAGCCGAGCAGCAGTTGCGGCCCGGCCAGCAGATGAAAGGCCACCGAGGCGGCGAACGCGGAGAGGGCGAGCTGCGCGCCGTTCCACACCTGCCGCGGCCGGCCGTGCGCCTCGGTGGGGCCGAACAGCCCGGCCGGCACCGCGACCAGGGCGGCAGCGGACGGCGGCAGCATCAGCGCCCCGGCGAACAGCACCGGGAAGAACGCGTTCGCGCACGGCCGGGCCGGCGCCCGGTCGGGCACCGGCGGCCGGCGCAGCAGGGTGCGGACCAGCCGCAGGCAGGGGGTGGGCAGCCCCTGGGCCAGCGACTCCCAGCACCCGTGCAGGCAGGCGAGCAGGCCGACCTTGGGCCAGT
This sequence comes from Kitasatospora sp. NPDC088548, assembly GCF_044753005.1. Lineage (NCBI taxonomy): Bacteria > Bacillati > Actinomycetota > Actinomycetes > Kitasatosporales > Streptomycetaceae > Kitasatospora > Kitasatospora sp. NPDC088548. The sequence continues at coordinate 102,524 of NZ_JBIVMI010000016.1, read as the reverse complement.
CCACCGACGCGCCGAGCCAGCGCGGCAGCCCGAGCGGGCCCGACGCGGGCAGCAGCGGCAGCAGGCAGCAGACGGCCGCCACCGGGACGGCCAGGAGGTAGCGCGTCGCGCCTGTCGGCAGGACCGCGTCTCCATTGTCGATAGCGATCTGGACCTCCCCGCCGTCCCGGCACGCTCCGCACTCAGCGCGCCGGACGGACCGGCGGTGAGCGTCCGTCAGGAGGATAGGCCGCCACCCCCGCACGGGGACGCGCGATCGCGGAACGGCGCAGCTGGCGCACCGTCAACTCACTCGAACGAGTGAGGGTGCACGCCCCACAGACAGCGCGGCCCCGGGAGCTGCACGCTCCCGGGGCCGCCCGGTCGTTCATCCTGTCGAACTCGCGCGCCCTGACCGGCGCGTGACGCCCCCGCGGCCCGCCGGACCGGCGGGCGGCGCTCACTCCGCCGGGGCACCCGCCTCGACCGGAGCGCCCGGCCGGACCGCCGCCTCCGCGGTGACCTCCCGGGCCTCCCGGGCCTCCCTGACCTGACGGCCCTGCTGAGCCGCCTCGGCGTGGCCCTCGACCGCGGCATCGACGGCGACCACCACCGCCTCGCCCGAGCGCTGCCCGGCCCGGATCGAGTCGATCCTGGCCAGGACCTTCCCGCGCAGGTCGGCCGGGGTGTCGTCACACCCGCAGCAGCGCTTGATCAACGCCTTGATGGCCTGCTCCAGACCGTACTTCTCCAGGCATGGCGAGCACTCTTCGAAGTGCACCCGCAACTTGTCGTAGTCGCCCTCGGCCATCTCGTTGTCGAGGAATTCATAGAGGTGGTCGAGGACCTCGCCACACTCGGTGTCGTGCGGATCGCCGCAGCTCATGAGCCCGAGCCCTTCGCTTCCTGCCCTGCCCCGCTACCGGCCGGGACCAGCCCGCGCTCACGGGCGTAATCCTCCAGCATGCCGCGCAGCTGACGGCGGCCGCGGTGCAGCCGGGACATCACCGTACCGATAGGAGTACCCATGATGTCCGCGATCTCCTTGTACGCAAAGCCCTCTACATCCGCGAGATACACGGCGATACGGAATTCCTCCGGGATGGCCTGGAGGGCGTCCTTCACATCGCTGTCCGGGAGGTGGTCGAGCGCCTGGGTCTCGGCGGACCGCAGACCGGTCGACATGTGCGACTCGGCCCGGGCCAGCTGCCAGTCCTCGATCTCCTCGGCCGCGGTGCGCTGGGGCTCCCGCTGCTTCTTGCGGTACGAGTTGATGAACGTGTTGGTGAGGATGCGGTACAGCCAGGCCTTGAGGTTCGTCCCCTCACGGAACTGGTGGAAGGACGCGTACGCCTTCGCGAACGCCTCCTGGAGCAGGTCCTCCGCGTCGGCCGGGTTGCGGGTCATCCGCAGCGCGGCCGAGTACATCGGATCCAGGTAGCCCAGGGCGTCGCGCTCGAAGCGCTCCCGCCGGGCCGCCTCGCTCTCCTCCGCCGACACCCTGAAGGTGTCCTCACCGATCGCCTCGGCCAGCTCCTCACCGGTGAGCGCCTCGCCCGTGGGCAGGCCCTCCTCCGGGCCCCGGCCCGGTTCGGCCTCGTGCTCGGTCCCGACGACCGGACCCACCTCCTCGGCATGGCGGGCACGACCCACGGCGGGCCGCCCCGAAATGGAGGATATCGGCCCGACGGGCTTCTCGCCCGCGACTAGCCAGTCCGACCACGTGGGGGCGAAGGCCGCTCCGGCCTCACGCTCCTCTGGCCGCTCGGGGCACGCGATCGAACCCATCTGTGCTGCCTTCCATCGGGACTCAAGCTGACGAGCTTGTCAACCATGCCGATGACGCCCGCATTCCCGCCCCGACGGCCCGTTCACTCGCACGGGTGAGCGGACGGAAAGGTCCCGCGTCCGGGCCGCTCAGAGCAGCCCGAGCACCCAGTCGCCGACGGCCCCGGTGATCAGCTCCAGCACCTCGTCCTGCCCCATCGGCGCCCGCTTCGGCACCTCGAAACCGTGGCCGCCGTACGGCACCGGCACCAGCGCGCACCCGGGCGGCGGCTCCGGGAACTCGGCCGGCCCGCCGAACGGATCGGCCACGCTCTGCACCACCAGCGTCGGCAGGCCGGCCCCCAGCAGCTCCTCCGCCCGGCTCTTCTCCGGCTTCCCCGGCGGATGCAGCGGGAACGCCAGCGCCACCACCCCGACCGCCCCGGTGGCCGCGCCCGTCCGGCAGGCCACCCGGGCCCCGGCGCTGCGCCCGCCGACCACCAGCGGCACGCCCTCCCCGGCCAGCAGCTCCGCGACCGGGGTCCAGCCCGCGTCCAGGGTCTTCGGCGCGGGTGCCACCCGCCTGCCCGCCACCCGCCACGGCTGTTCGACCAGCGCCACCGTGATCCCCAGCGGCGGCAGCGCCGCGGCCAGCGCCACCAGGTCCCGCGCCTCGATCCCGCCGCCGGCCCCGTGGCCGAGCGCGAGCACGGCCTTCGGCGCCGCCGCGCGGTGGTAGGTGATCCGGGCCTCCCCGGCCGGGGTGGGGACGAGTTCGGCGGTCATGGCGGCGGGGCTCCGGTTCGGCGGGTCAACGGATCGACGGGGAGGCGGTCAGCGGTCAGCGGTCAGCGGTCAGCGGTCAGCGGTCAGCGGTCAGAACAGCGTCGTCTCGTGCTCGACCTCGGTCCACGGCCGGGTCAGCTCCGGGCTGTTGTTCCGGATGCTGCCGACCGCCGGCGAGACCGGGGTGGCCAGCAGCGCACCGGGCGGCGGCGGTATCAGCAGCCGGCGCAGCTCGTCCGGGTCGCTCAGCCCCGGGTCCAGCCAGTCGTCGAACGACGCCCGGTCGAGGAAGAGCGGCATCCGCTCGTGGATCGGCGCGAGCAGTTCCTCGGCCTCGGTGGTGACGACGGTGAAGGTCACCAGCCAGGCCTCCGGGTGGTCGGCGGGCACCGTCCGGTTGCGCCAGAACTCGTACAGGCCGGCCAGCGCGAGCGGGCCGCCGTCCGCCCGGGAGACGAAGAAGGGCTTCTTGCGGGGCTTGCCGCGCTCGCCCGGTAGGGTCTGCCACTCGTAGTACCCGTCCACCGGCAGGATGCAGCGGCGGGAGGCGAAGGCCTGGCGGTAGGCCGGCTTCTCGTGCACCGTGTCCGACCGGGCGTTGATCATCTTCACCGCCGTCTCGGCCGACTTCGACCAGGCCGGCACCAGGCCCCAGCGCAGCACCCGCAGCTGCCGCACCGGCGCCGGCTCCCCCTTGGGCACCCGCTCCAGCACCGCGAAGGCGCGGTCCGTGGGCGCGACGTTCCAGCTGGGGGCGAGCGTCTCGGCCGGGTCCCACTGCTGGACGCCGAAGAGCTCGACGATGGACTCGGGCCTGCTGCTGGAGGCGAAGCGACCGCACATACCGTCAGCTTGCCATGTCCGTCACTCTCATCACTTCCTCATCCCCGAAGAGAACCGCCCGTTCCCGCCGGACCGTCCCCGCATGGGAGGCTGCCACCCCGGTACGGCCGAACGGAGGCGAGCGCGCACATGAGCGGACAGATCAACGGACAGATCAACGGACCGAGCGGCGGCCAGGGCACCGCGCAGACCGTCGGCGAGCTGTGGGACCGCGTCACCGGCACCCAGGCCGCCCCGCCCTCCTGGCTCGTCCTGGCCACCGGCGCCGTCGCCCTGGTCGCCGTGCTGTACCGGCCGGTCTGGCGGTACAGCCGCAACGCCGTCACCATCGCCCACGAGGGCGGCCACGGCCTGGCCGCCGTCCTCACCCGCCGTCGGCTGGCCGGCATCCGGCTGCACTCCGACACCTCCGGCCTCACCCTCTCCTACGGCCGCCCGACCGGCCCCGGCATGGTGCTCACCCTCATCGCCGGCTACACCGCCCCCGCCCTGCTCGGCCTCGGCTGCGCCGCCCTGCTCGCGACCGACCGGATCACCGCGCTGCTCTGGCTGGCCGTCGCGCTGCTGCTCGCCCTGCTGATCCGGATCCGCAACGCCTTCGGCCTCTTCTCCGTCCTGCTCACCGGCGCCGCGTTCTTCCTGGTCTCCTGGTTCGGCAGCGCCGAGGTGCAGGCTGGCTTCGCCTACCTGGGCAGCTGGTTCCTGCTGGTCGGAGCCGTCCGGCCGGTGCTGGAGCTCCAGCACCAGCGCCGCGGCGGCCGGGCCGGCGGTTCGGACGCCGACCAGCTGGCCCGGCTCACCGGCATCCCCGGCCTCGCCTGGGTGGGGCTGTTCCTGGTCACCGCGCTGGCCTGCCTGGCCCTCGGCACGAGCTGGCTGCTGCGCCCGCTGTGAACCCCCCGGCCCCGACCGCCGGACCACTCGCGGGGACAGTTCCCCTGCGGCCCCTAAACTTGCCCCATGACCGAGACCCTGTGGCCCGCCCCCGTCGCGACCGCCCCCGTTGACGCCACCGTCACCATCCCCGGCTCCAAGTCGGTCACCAACCGGGCCCTGGTGCTGGCCGCCCTCGCCGGCGAGCCCGGCTGGGTGCGGCACCCCCTGCGCAGCCGCGACTCCCAGCTGATGGCCGACGGCCTGCGCGCCCTGGGCGTCGGCATCGAGGAGCGGGTCAACAACGACGCCGGCGGCACCGGCGGCGGCGAGGCCTGGCGGATCATCCCCGCGCCCGCCCTGCTCGGCCCGGCCAGCGTCGACGTCGGCAACGCCGGCACGGTCATGCGCTTCCTGCCCCCGCTCGCCGTCCTGGCCGACGGCCCGGTGCGCTTCGACGGCGACCCGCGCAGCTACGAGCGCCCCCAGCACGGCGTGATCAACGCCCTGCGCGCGCTCGGCGCCCGGATCGACGACGGCGGCCGCGGCGCCTTCCCGCTCACCGTGCACGGCACCGGCTCGCTGGACGGCGGCACGGTCGAGCTGGACGCCTCCGCCTCCTCCCAGTTCGTCTCCGCCCTGCTGCTCTCCGGCGCCCGCTACAACCAGGGCGTCGAGGTCCGGCATGTCGGCGGCCCGGTCCCCTCGCTGCCGCACATCCGGATGACGGTCGAGATGCTGCGGCTCGCCGGGGTCCAGGTGGACGCCCCCGAGGACGGCGGTGAGAAGGACGTCTGGCGGGTCACCCCCGGCGCCCTGATCGGCCGCGACATGGTGGTCGAGCCGGACCTCTCCAACGCCGCGCCGTTCTTCGCCGCCGCCCTGGTCACCGGCGGCCGGGTGACCGTCCGCGACTGGCCGAAGCACACCACCCAGCCCGGCGACCAGCTGCGCGACCTCTACACGCGGATGGGCGGGCGCTGCGAGTTCACCGACGAGGGCCTGCAGTTCACCGGCACCGGCCGGATCCACGGCATCGAGGCGGACCTGCACGACGTCGGCGAGCTGACCCCGGTGATCGCCGCCGTCGCCGCGCTGGCCGACTCCGAGTCCCACCTGTACGGCATCGCCCACCTGCGGCTGCACGAGACCGACCGGCTCGCCGCGCTCGCCAAGGAGATCAACGACCTCGGCGGCGATGTCACCGAGACCGAGGACGGCCTGCGGATCCGCCCGCGCCCGCTGCACGGCGGCGTCTTCCACACCTACGAGGACCACCGCCTGGCCACCGCCGCCGCGGTGATCGGCCTGGCCGTCGACGGCGTCCGGGTGGAGAACGTGGCCACCACCGCCAAGACCCTGCCGGACTTCCCGAAGATGTGGGCGGAACTGCTCGGCGAAGCGGTGGCGGGCGCCTGAGCGGAGACTGAGCACATGCGCCGCTACGGCAAGGACGCCGACGAGGACGACATCCGCAACCGCCCGGGCCGCAAGGGCTCCCGGCCGCGGACCAGGATCCGGCCCAAGCACGAGGACGCCGCCGAGGCGATGGTGCTGACCGTCGACCGGGGCCGGCTGACCTGCCTGGTGGACGCCGGGACCAGGCAGGAACGCGAGATCACCGCCATGAAGGCCCGTGAGCTGGGCCGCAAGGGCGTCGTCGTCGGCGACATCGTCAACCTGGTCGGCGACCTCTCCGGGGACGCCGACACCCTGGCCCGGATCGTCCGGGTCGAGGAGCGCACCTCGGTGCTGCGCCGCACCGCGGACGACGACGACCCGTACGAGCGGATCGTCGTCGCCAACGCCCAGCAGCTGGCCATCGTGACCGCGCTGGCCGACCCGGAGCCCCGGCCCCGGCTGATCGACCGCTGCCTGGTGGCCGCGTACGACGCGGGCATGGAGCCGCTGCTGGTGCTCACCAAGTCCGACCTGGCCCCGGCGGCGCCGCTGCTGGAGTCCTACGCCCCGCTCGGCATCACCTATGTGGTGACCCGGCGGGACGAGCTGGCCACCGCCGGCGCCGAGGCCGTCCGCGCGTACCTGCGCGGCCGTTCCACGGTGTTCATCGGGCACTCCGGTGTCGGCAAGACCACCCTGGTCAACGCCCTGGTGCCGGAACACCAGCGGTCCACCGGCCGGGTCAACGCGGTGACCGGCCGCGGCCGGCACACCACCGTCTCCGCCCTGGCACTGCGGCTGCCCCCGCCGCCGGGCGCCAAGCCCGGCTCGAAGAAGGCGCTCGACCCGGGCTGGGTGATCGACACCCCGGGCTTCCGCTCCTTCGGTCTCTCCCACATCGACCCGTCCCGGGTCATCCTCGCCTTCCCCGACCTGGAGCCGGGCACCGCCGACTGCCCGCGCGCGTGCAGCCACGACGAGCCCGACTGCGCGCTGGACGCCTGGGTCGCGGAGGGCCACGCCGAGGCCGCCCGGCTCTACTCGCTGCGCCGGCTGCTGGCCAGCAAGGACACCCGCGAGGGCGACTGACGGGCGTTCGCCTCGGACCGCCCCGCGGGTTTTCGGGGCGTTCGAGGTGTCGGAGCACCCATGCCTGGTGATCATAGGAAAGTCGGGCCGGATCGCGGTCCGGCCCGTCGATCGACAGGGAGAGCACGCGATGGCATGGGCCCTGGTGATCCTGGCCGGTCTGCTGGAGACGGGCTTCGCGATCAACCTCAAGCTCAGCGAGGGCTTCACCAAACTCTGGCCCACCATCAGCTTCTGCGTCTTCGCCCTCAGCAGCTTCGGCCTGCTCACCCTCTCCCTGAAGAACCTGCCGGTCGGCCCCGCGTACGCGGTCTGGACCGGCATCGGCGCGGCCGGCACCGCGATCTACGGCATGGTCTTCCTGGACGAGGCGACCTCGGTGCTCAAGCTGGTCTCGATCTCGCTGGTGATCGCCGGTGTGATCGGCCTGCAGCTCAGCGGCTCGGTGCACTGATCCGGGCGGACGGCCCCCGGGGCGCCGTCCGCTCCGCGTGCCCGGCTGTCCCGATCGGGGCGGGCTCGCTAGGGTTTCTGGCATGGCCGATTACCACGACGATCTCCGACTCGCCCATGTCCTCGCCGACTCGGCCGACTCGGTCACCCTGGAGCGTTTCCGCGCGCTCGACCTGAAGATCGAGACCAAGCCCGACCTCACCCCCGTCAGCGACGCCGACAAGGCCGCCGAGGAACTGGTGCGCGGGGTGCTGCAGCGCGCCCGCCCGCGCGACGCGGTGCTCGGCGAGGAGTTCGGCCTGCAGGGCTCGGGCCCCCGTCGCTGGGTGATCGACCCGATCGACGGCACCAAGAACTACATCCGCGGTGTGCCGGTCTGGGCCACCCTGATCGCTCTGATGGAGGACGGCCCGGACGGCGTGGAGCGCCCGGTGGTCGGCATGGTCTCCGCCCCGGCGCTGAACCGCCGCTGGTGGGCGGCCAAGGACCTCGGCGCCTTCGCCGGCCGCAGCCTGGCCAAGGCGAGCCGGATCCACGTCTCCGGCGTCTCCCGGATCGAGGACGCCTCGTTCTCCTACTCCTCGCTCACCGGCTGGGAGGAGCGCGGCCGTCTCGACCCGTTCCTGGACCTCACCCGGGCCTGCTGGCGCACCCGCGCCTACGGGGACTTCTGGTCCTACATGATGGTCGCCGAGGGCGCGGTCGACATCGCCGCCGAACCCGAGCTGTCGCTCTGGGACATGGCCGCCAACTGCGTCATCGTCGAGGAGGCCGGCGGCCGCTTCACCGGTCTGGACGGCATCCCCGGCCCGGGCGGCGCCGACGCGGTCGCCTCCAACGGCCTGCTGCACGAGGAGGCCCTGCGCCGCCTCAGCGTCTGAGGTCCCCCTGCCCCCGGCGAGCAGCAGGCACGGGCCTGCTGCTCGCCCGGGTGTCCTACTGCTGCTGCTTGCGCAGCTCCCGCACCGCCGCCTCCAGGCGCCGGCCGTAGTCGGCGTCGGCCTTGCGGAAGTTCTCGATCGCCCGCTCGACGATGTCGTCGCGGTCGGCCGAGACCTTGGCGATGAAGCCGGCCAGGTTGGCGATCAGCCGCTGCTTCTCGTCCTCGTCGAACAGCCGGTACAGGTTGCCGGCCTGCACGAAGTCGTTGTCCTCGGCGTGCGAGGGCGCCTCGTGGGTGCCGGTGCCGCCGGTGACCTGGGTCGGGGCCCAGAGCGGACGGCCGGTCTGGACCGGGCCGCCGAAGCTGTTCGGCTCGTAGTTCTTCTGCCGGCCGTGGCGGCCGTCGTACAGGGAGCCGTCCCGGCTGTTGGTGCGCGCCTCGGTGGCGTGCGGGCGGTTCACCGGCAGGTGGTCGGCGTTGATGCCGACGCGGTAGCGGTGGGCGTCCGCGTACGCGAACAGACGGCCCTGCAGCATCTTGTCCGGGGACGGGCCGATGCCGGGCACGAAGTGCGCCGGGGAGAAGATCGACTGCTCGACCTCGGCGAAGATGTTGTCGGGGTTGCGGTTGAGCTCCAGCTTGCCGATCTCGATCGGCGGGTAGTCCGCGTGCGGCCAGACCTTGGTCAGGTCGAACGGGTTGAAGCGGTACTGCGCCGCGTCCGCCGCCGGCATGATCTGGACCTGCACCGTCCAGGTCGGGAACTCGCCGCGCTCGATCGCCTCGCGCAGGTCGCGCTGGTGGCTGTCCGGGTCCTCGCCGGCGAGCCTGGCGGCCTCCTCGGCGGTCAGGTTGCGGATGCCCTGGTCGGTCTTGAAGTGGTACTTGACCCAGAAGTGCTCGCCGGCCTCGTTCTGCCACTGGTAGGTGTGCGAGCCGTAGCCGTTGAGGTGGCGGTAGGACGCCGGGATGCCGCGGTCGCCGAAGAGCCAGGTCACCTGGTGGGTCGCCTCGGGCGACAGGCCCCAGAAGTCCCAGACGTTGTCCGCCTCCTGCGAGCCGGTGTACGGGTCCCGCTTCTGGGTGTGGATGAAGTCCGGGAACTTGGTGGCGTCCTTGATGAAGAACACCGGGGTGTTGTTGCCGACGAGGTCGTAGTTGCCCTCCTCGGTGTAGAACTTCAGCGCGAAGCCGCGCGGGTCGCGGACGGCGTCGGCGGAGCCGAGGTTGCCGGCCACCGTGGAGAACCGCAGGAACGTCTCGGTCTGCTTGCCGACCTCGGAGAGGAAGGCGGCCCGGGTGTAGGCGGACACGTCGGCGGTCACCGTGAAGGTGCCGTACGCGGCGGCGCCGCGGGCGTGCACCACCCGCTCCGGGATGCGCTCGCGGTTGAAGTGCGCGAGCTTCTCGAACAGTTGCTGATCCTGGATCAGCGCCGGGCCGCCGACACCGGCGGTCTCGGTGTTCTGGTTGTCGGCGACGGGGGCACCCGCCTCCGTGGTGAGGGTGGGGCGCAGCTCGTCCTGGGTAGTCATATGAGGGTGCCTCCGCGTGATCCGGTCGTTACGACTCGATCCTAACTTGGACTTTGTCTAAGTCAACACTGGAACCAAGTTCGGAGTGTCACCTACCCTGTATCCATGAACGACCTGCTGGAACGACTTCGCGGACGTGGGTGGCGGCTGACCTCGCAGCGCCGGGTCGTGGCCGAGGTCCTCGATGGTGAGCATGTCCACCTCACGGCGGACGAGGTGCACGCCCGCGCCGTGGAGCGCCTGCCCGAGATCAGCCGCGCGACGGTCTACAACACGCTCGGCGAACTCGTCTGCCTCGGCGAGGTCCTGGAGGTCGCCACCGACGGCCGCGCCAAGCGGTACGACCCCAACGCCCACCACGCCCACCAGCACCTGGTCTGCTCCGGCTGCGGCGCGATCCGCGACGTCCACCCCCAGGGCGACCCGCTGGCCTCGCTGCCCGCCTCCGAGCGGTTCGGCTTCGTCGTCTCCGGGGCCGAGATCACCTACCGCGGGCTCTGTCCGGACTGTACGACCGGGCCCTGAGCCCGCACGGGCACAGCCCCCCGCCGGGGCGCTACGCGCTCAGCTCGGCGTGCAGCGCGCCCAGCAGCCGCCCGGCCCGCTCCGCCACCTCGGCCGGACCGTGGTCGGCGGCCCGCCGGCACCAGTTCTCCGCCTGCACCGGCTCGCCGCGCCGCAGCGCCAGCAGGGCCAGCCGCAGCGCCGCCCGCCCGTGGCCGGCGTCGGCGGCCCGGGTGTACCAGAGCATCGCCTCCGCCTCGCTGTCCTGCCGGGCCAGCAGCAGCCCCAGATTGAACGCGGCACTGCGGCTGCCCGCCTCCGCCGCCCGCCGGTACCAGCTCTCCGCGATCTCCAGCGCACCCCGCTCGGCCGCCCGCACACCCATCCGCACCTGGGCCCGCCGGTGGCCGGCGTCCGCCGCGAGCGCGTACCAGTGCTCGGCCTCCTCGTCCGCGTCGCCGCGCCGGTCCAGCACCGAGGCCAGCCGGAACGCGCCCTCCGCCGAACCGCCCGCCGCCGCCTGCCGGTAGCGCTCCAGCGCGCCGGCCAGGTTGCCCCGCTGCTCCTGGACCACGGCCAGTTGGAGCGCGGCCTCGCCGTGCCCCTCGGCGGCGGCGCGCGCGTACCACTCGTACGCCTGCCGGTGCTCCCCGCGCCCGGCGTGCAGGACGCCCAGGTTGAAGGCGCCGTCCACGCTGCCCGCCTCGGCCGCCTTGGAGAACCACGGCTCGGCACCCGACTCGTCCCCGCGCTGCAGCAGCACCACGGCCAGCGCGTTGCACGCCTCCCGGTGCCCGGCGTACGCGGCGCGGCGGTACCACTGCTCGGCCTGCTGGTCCCGGCCCGCGCCGGCGCAGAGCAGACCGAGGTTGAACGCGCCGTTCTGGTCGCCCGCCTCCAGCGCGCCGCGGTACCAGTGCTCGGCCTCCTTGGCCTCGCCCCGGCTCGCGTGCAACGCCCCCAGGGCGTTGGCGGCGTTGCCGTCCCCCGCCTCGGCGGCCTCCCGCCACCACTCGGCGGCGGCCGCCGGGTCCCCGGCGTCGCGCAGCAGGAAGCCCAGCGCGCAGGCGGCCCGCGGCTCGCCGTTCTGCGCCGACTGCCGGTACCAGCGGGCGGCCTCGTCCAGCAGGGAGCGGTCGGTGCGGGCGCGCTCCTCCAGCAGCACGCCCAGCCGCAGCGCGGCGCGGGGGTGGCTGCGCGCGGCGGCGGTGCGGTACCAGGTCTCGGCGGTCTCCTTGTCCCCGGCGGCCTCGCGCATCCGGGCCAGCCGGTAGGCGGCCTCCCGGTGCCCGGCGTCGGCGGACACCTTGAACCAGCGCTCGGCGCGCACGTCGCGCCGGTGCTCCATCAGGTCGCCCAGCGCGTAGGCGCCCAGCGGGTGGCCGTGGTCGGCGGCGAAGTGCAGCCAGTACTCGGCGGCCTCCTCCTCGCCCTGGTCCCGCAGTTGCAGCCCGAGCGCGTGCGCGGCGGGCGCGCTGCCGGCCACCGCGGCCTGCCGCCACCACTGGGCGGCCTCGGCCCGGTGGCCCTGCTGGTGCAGCAGCACACCGAGGTTGTTGGCGGCGGCGCGCAGCCCGGCGGCGGCGGCGCCGCGCAGGTACGGCTCGGCGTCCTCCAGGTCGCCGCGGCGCAGCAGCAGGGTGCCGAGCCGGCCGGCGGCCTCCGCGTCGCCCCCGTCGGCGGCCTGGCGGTGGCGGGCCTCCAGGGCGGCCTGCTCGCGGGCGGCCAGGGCGGTCTCGAAGCTGGTGGAGTCCAGCCCGGCGGTGTCGAGGCCGGCGGAGCCCCGCTCGCCCGGGCGGTCGGCGGCCTCGGCCGCGGCGCCGTACGGGCCGATGCCGGCGGCGAACTGCCGGGCGGAGACGTGCACCAGGCTGTCCGGGCCGTAGCCGTCGACCGGACGGCGCTCCGTCAGGCCGCTGGTGCGCTGGGCCGGGAGGGCGCCGGGGTGCTTCGCGGGACTCTCCGCCCAGGCGTCGGTGTCCGCCTCGGTGGTCGCAGCGGGCTTGGCTCCTGGTCCGTTCCTGCCGATCAGCCTCATGCCGACTCCCGCTCCCCCAGAGTGTCGCGGCATCCTCCCCCAGCCTTCGGCCGGGGGGACCCCCAGGGGACCCGCCGGATCCGACGGCTGGTCAGCAGCCGTGCACCGTCCCCCATGTGCCCCATCGTCGCATCACCCGCAACCCGCGTACACCTGCCCCGGCCGATTTCGGCGGGGCAGACCCGAAGCCGACGAAATTGCTTCGGCGCTTTGTCGATTTCCCGACACTTGGGCCCCACAAACCCCGATGCCGGCGTCATTGGCGACGGTCGATCCTACCGGAGCGCACCCTGCCACCCCCGGGCGAAAACGCCAGAGGCCCGGAGGATTGAATCCTCCGGGCCTCTGTGCTACTGAGTAGCGGGGACAGGATTTGAACCTGCGACCTCTGGGTTATGAGCCCAGCGAGCTACCGAGCTGCTCCACCCCGCGTCGGTAGCTGAACCATAGCACGGGTCCGGGGTGGAACAGGAATCGGTTCTCCCAGCTCAGGGGCTCGTGCTCGCCCCGGCGCTCGGCGAGGTGCCCTGGGTGGGTGTCGGGGCGGGCGTGGCCGGCGCGGTGCCGCCGTCCTTCTGCTGGGCCGCCCCGGCCGCCTTGATCGCGTCCCCGATCGCCTTCTGGGCCTGGCCGAAGGCCGCCCAGTCACCGCTCTTCAACGCGTTCTGGCTGTCCGTGTAGGCCTTGTCCAGGTCCGTCAGGGCCTTCTGCAACTCCGGCGAGGCCGCCGTACCGGTGCCGGTGCCCGGTGTGGGCGCCGGCGTGGTGGGCGCGGTCGGGCTGGTCGGCGTGCCCGGGCTGGTCGGCGCGGTCGGCGTGGTCCCGGGGGCGGCGTTGGCGAAGACCTTCTTCAGCGCCTCCTCCAGGGTGTTCTCGAACGCCACGTTGTCGTTCCCGTACACCGCGAGGACCTTCTGCAGCGTCGGGTACTTGGCGCCGCGGCCACGCACGTACACCGGCTCGACGTTGAGCAGTCCGCCGCCGACCGGCAGGGTCAGCAGGTTGCCGTACTCCAGCTCGGAGTCACCGCCGCTCTTCAGCAGGGTGATCTGCTGGGCCACCTCCTGCCGGGAGTTGAACTGCGACTGCACCAGGTTGGGGCCGAGCGTCTTGCTGTCCCCGGGCACCTTGAGGATGCGGATCTTCCCGTAGTCCGGCCCCGGATCCGCGTCGACCGCCATGAAGGCCGCCAGGTTGTCCCGGCCGCTCGGCACGAAGGTGCTGGTGAGCGAGAAGCTGGCCGAGGTGACCGCCGGGTCCGGCATCCGCACCGTCAGGTAGTACGGCGGCTGGACCTGCTTGGTGTCACTGGTCGGGTCCACCGGGACCTGCCAGATGTCGCTGCCGTTGAAGAACGAGTTGGCGTCCGTCACGTGGTACTGGCCGAGCAGGTCGCGCTGCACCTTGAACATGTCCTGCGGGTAGCGCAGGTGCGGCATCAGCGTGTCCGGGATGTCGGCCTTGGGCTTGACGGTGTCCGGGAACGCCTTCATCCAGGTCTTCAGCACCGGGTCGTTCTCGTCCCACTGGTAGAGCGTCACCTCGCCGGTGTACGCGTCCACGGTGGCCTTGACCGAGTTGCGGATGTAGTTGACCTGGTTGGCGACGGTCAGCAGCTCACCACGCTGGTTGGTCAGCGAGTCCTTGGTGGCCGTGCCCAGCGTCGTCTTGGACGCGAACGGGTAGCCGTCCGAGGTGGTGTAGCCGTCCAGCACCCAGACCACCCGGCCCGGCTGCCCGTTCACGCCCGGCTCGACCACCGGGTACGGGTCGGCGTCGATGGAGAGCCACGGGGCGACCTTCTCGACCCGCTCCTTGGGCGTCCGGTCGTAGATCACCTTGGCGCCGTCGGTGATCGCGCCCGCGTACAGGATCTGCGGCTCGGCGAACTTCACCGCGTACGCGGCACGGGTGATCGGGTTGTCCAGCGACACCCCGCTGCCGGCGGTGTACTGGTACTCCTTGTTCTCGCCGGAGTCGGTGGTGTAGTCGATCTCCTGGTTGGACCCGCCGACGATCGAGTACGTGCCCGTCTTCTCGCCGTAGTAGATCCGCTGCTGGTAGTCGCCCAGCGAACCGGTGGCCGGCAGACCGGACTCGGTGAAGACCGGCTGGCCCTTGTCGTTGACCTGGTTGCCCTTGGCCACCACGGCGCCGTAGCCGTGCGTGTACTTGAAGTGGTCGTTGATCCAGTTCCGCTGCACGCCGTTGAGGTCCAGCTCACGCAGACCGATCACGGTGTCCTGCGCACCCTCGCCCTTGCCGTACCGGTCCACGTCCAGGGTGGACGGGAACGCGTAGTACGAGCGCTGCTGCTCGATCGACTGGAAGGTCGGGGAGACCACGTTCGGGTCCAGCAGACGGATGTCCGCGATGGTCTGCGCGTCCGGCTTGAGCGCCTCCGCCGTGGTCGAACCCTGCGGGGTGTACTGGGTGGTCTGGCTGTCCGCGATGCCGTACGCCTGCCGCGTCGCGTCGATGTTCTTCTGGATGTACGGCGTCTCCTTGGCCTGCTCGTTCGGCTTGACCTGGAACTGCTGCACGATCGCCGGGTAGACCCCGCCGATCAGCACCGCCGACAGCACCATCAGCCCGAGGCCGATCAGGGCCGGCGCCCAGGTGCGGCGGATCGGGGTCAGGAAGAACAGCACCGCGCAGATGATCGCGACGAAGAACAGGATGGTCTTGGCCGGCAGGAACGCGTTGGCGTCCACGTAACGCAGGCCCGTCCAGCCCGAGACTCCCTTGTACGAGCCGGTCTTCACGGCCAGCGCGTACCGGTCCAGCCAGTACGCGACCGCCTTCAGCAGCACGAACACACCCAGCAGCACCGCCAGGTGGCCCTGCGCGCCCGCACTGGCCCGACGGCCCGGGCCCTGCAGCCGCAGGCCCCCGTACAGGTAGTGCACCAGCACCGAGGTCAGCAGCGAGACGATCACCGCGCTGAACGCGAAGCCCAGCAGGAACTCGTAGAACGGCAGCTCGAAGGCGTAGAACGAGACGTCCATGCCGAACTGCGCGTCCTTGACGCCGAAGGACGTCTCATTGGTCCACAGCAGCCAGGTCCGCCACTGGCCGGACGCCGCGGCACCGGCCACCAGGCCGATCACCAGCGAGACGCCGATCAGCGCCCAGCGCTTGAACGGCGCCAGGCCGGCCCGGTAGCGGTCCAGGCTCTGCTGCTCCACCGACATCGCCGACAGCGGCGGCCGGAGCCGGTGCGCCAGCCAGATGTTGGCGCCCACGATCAGCGCCATCAGCAGGCCGAAAACGGCGAACAGGCCGATCTTCGTCCAGAGCTGGGTGGTGAACACCGAGGAATAGTGGACCGACTTGAACCAGAGCCAGTCCGTCCAGAATCCGGCGAACATGACGAACAGCAGGAAGAGCACCGCGAGCACGCCCAGGGTCAGCAGGAGTACCCGCGCGCGCCGGGAGGGCGGGCCTACTCTGCGCCGGAAACCCGGCCCTGAGCGTTCCGGCATCTGGAATACCACGGTGGCACCTCAGCTGTGTCGTCTGGAAATGGGTCGGTCGTCAGTGCAACTTAACCAGGCTTTAGCCGAGTTCCCACCGTTAGCAGACGGTTACGACAACGTTCCCCCTCCCTCCCCCCGGCACGCGGCACCGCCCCGGCGGTCCGGCGTGTGAGGATTGAGGCATGTCCGATGTCTCCCCTTCCCCCGACGACGTCTCCAAGCTCCCGGCCGCGACCCCGCTCACCCGGGCCGCCCTGGAGATCGACGAGTACGCCGCCACCCTCGGCTGGGACCTCCCGGCCCGGCTGTTCGCCCTGGTGGACAGCGCCCAGCTGCGCAAGGCCGACCCCCGGATCGCCGAGCAGCTCGGTCTCTCCGGCGGCGACGAGCCCGGCCTCACCCCGGTCGAGCAGGACGAACTGCCGGACGGCATGGAGCTGGACAAGTTCCTCGGCACCATCGCCTGGCCCGCCGCGGTGGCCGGCTGCGCCCTGGTGGTCGAGCGGCTGATGCTGCCGCCCGGCGCCGAGCAGTCCCGCCCGCGCAACGCGACCGACGCCCAGCTCGCCGACTGGGTGGCCGGCCACCCCAAGCGCGAGGAGGTGCGGATCACCGCCGCCGTGCTGCGCGACGGCAAGAAGGAGATCGCCCTGCGGCTGCGATCCAAGGACACCGCCCGCGAGGTGCTGACCGGCCCCGACCTCGTGCCGGGTCTGACCGCCGCGCTGCTGGCGACGTTCTCCTGACCGACGGGCGCTCGCCCGCGGCTACTTGACGCAGGACGGCAGCGCGGAGGCCTGCCCGGAGCGGATCTGCTCCAGCGACTTCAGCGCGCCGTCCAGCGTCTCGGCCTTGACCAGGGTCAGCCCGGACGGGGTGTTCTTGGCGGCCTCGGTGCAGTTGGCGGCCGGGGTGAAGAAGTACTCGGCGCCGGCGTCCCGGGCGGCGATCAGCTTCATCGATATCCCGCCGATCGGGCCGACCTTGCCGGAGTCGTCGATGGTGCCGGTGCCCGCGACGAACTTGCCGCCGGTGAGGTCGTCGGGCGTCAGCTTGTCGATGATGCCCAGCGAGAACATCAGGCCGGCGCTCGGCCCGCCGACGTCCTGCAGCCCGATGTCGATCTGGAACGGGTAGGTGTGCCGGATGCCCGGGTAGATGCCGACCATCGCGTTGCCCGTCTCGGGGGACTTGGCGGTGGTGACGGTGACATCGGTGCGCGCCGCCGGATCGGCCTTGCCGCCGTCCTTGACCCGCGGCACCACGGTGAAGACCGTCTTCTCGCCCGGCTGGTGCCTGGTGACCGCCTCGGTCACGCCCTCGAGGGTGGAGACCGGCGTGCCGTCGATCGCGACGATCTGGTCACCGGCGTGCAGCACGCCCTCCGCCGGGCTGTGGGCCGTCACGGCCTTGACGATCAGCTCGTTGCCCACCGGAATGCCGAGTTCGGTGAGCGCCGCCGTCCGCGCGCTGTCCTCCGACGACGCGAACTCCTCGGCGTTCTGCCGCTTGGCGTCGGCGTCCGTCTGCCCCTTCGGGTAGACGTTGTCGTGCGGCACCACCAGCACGTCGTCCCGCAGCCACCCGACCACGGCGGAGACCAGGCTGGGCTCGTACTTGGCCCCGGTGACCTGGACGGTGGTCATGTTGAGGTGCCCGCTGGTCGGGTACGACTCGCGGCCGGTGATGGTGATCACCGGCGTGCCCGTCTTGTCCTGCGTCCCGAGCGTGTTGTACGTCGGCCCCGGGCTCATCTCCGTGTACGGCACCTTCATCAGCACCGAGACGCAGAGCAGCGCTATGAGCAGCAGGGTGGCGGCGAGCATCGTCGCAGAGCGGCGTGGCATGCCTCGACAGTACGGGACGCGCGTGACAGCACGCCCGCCGGGCTATCGGCCGGGACGCTCACCGGGGCCGGTGGCCGCGGTGCTGTCGGCGGTGGTGCGTTCCATCGCCGCCATGAAGCGCCGGTGCTCGGCGAGCGAGGCGGGATCCCCCGTGGCCTTCGGCGCCCGCTGGGCCCACCCCGCCCAGACGGCGGCGACCAGCGCGGCGACAACCGGAATGATCAACCAGGCGAGCGCAGCCATATCCGTCACTCCCAGCTCGTCGTGTCTATGAGCAGATTAACCACTCCGGCGGACAACGCGGACGGCGCCACCCGGGTTACGGCACCGCCGATCGGCTCACCGCCGGGGAGTATTCGGAGCAGCCGGCCACACCCGTTCGGGTGAGGAACCGGCGCGCCTGCGTGCAGAGCCGCCACGGCCGCCATCGGGGCGGCAACACGAGCCACGCGGGGTCAGCAGCCTCCGGCGCCGACCCACTCCTCCTCGCCGTCGGAGAACACCTGGTGCTTCCAGATCGGCACCTCGTGCTTGAGGTCGTCGATCAGCCGGCGGGCGGCGGCGAACGCCTCCCCGCGGTGGGCGCACGAGACGGCGACGATCACGGCCTTGTCGGTGATCTCCAGCCGCCCGATCCGGTGCACCGCGGCGAGCGCCCGGACCGGGAAGTCCGCGACGACCTTCTCCGCGATCCGGCGCATCTCCTGCTCCGCGGTGGGGTGACAGCTGTACTCCAGCGCGGCGACCGGCTTGCCGCCGTCGTGGTCACGGACCGTCCCGACGAAGACGGTCGTACCACCGGCCGCGTCGTCGCCGACCGCCTCGTACACCTCGTCGAGCGAGAGCGGGGTGTCGCGGACGGCGAGCAGACGGATGGGGTCGTGATTCTCGGACATGACCTTATGATTCCCCATCCCTGGCGCTTTCGGACAAGAGTCTTCCGCATCACGACGGTGAAATTTCGCATCGCGAGAATGCCGCCACCGGTCGCGGCCGGTGGGCCACGGCCGACGACCGGAGACCGACGGCCGCCGCCGGGGGCCGGGCACGGGTCAGAAGCGCCGCCGCTTGCGGGCCCGGCGCACCAGCGCGGCCGTACCGACCAGCGCCACCGTCGCCCCGGCCGCGCCCAGGCTGGTGGCGGCCTCCTTGCCGCCGAGCCGGCGGCCGGCCACCGCGTGCTTCCCCGAGACCTGCGCCAGCAGCTCGGCCAGCACCTGCTCATTGGTGTACACCGGACGCCACCCCGCCTCGTGCAGCCGGCTGCCGGAGACCACCCACGGGTACATCGTGTAGGCGAGGTCACCGGCCGGGGCCGGGGTCAGACCGAGCCGGTGCAGCCGGGCCGCGGTGCCCAGCGCCAGCGAGGCCGGCAGCTCCATCCGCCGGATGCCCGACAGCCGCTCCACGTCCTCCTGCTCCAGCCAGCCGTCGCAGCCGACCGTGACCTCCCCCTCGACCAGCCCCAGCGCCGCGTACTCCAGCGCCGCCGCCAGATCGTCCACGTGGCAGAACTGCCAGCACGGCCGGGACCCCGCCACCACCAGCAGCCGGGGCGCCTCGAAGTGCCGGGTCAGCACGGTGTCCACCCCCGGCCCGACCACGACGGCGGGCCGCAGCACGGTCACCTGCAGCCCCGGGTGGGCACGGGGTGCCCGCCGGGCGAGGCGCTCGATCTCCAGCAGGTCCCCGACCAGCGAGGCCTCCTCGGTGGCCCGCAGCTCCGAGTCCTCGGCCAGCGGGACCTCGTTGTCGGCCAGCGCGCCGTAGACCATCGCCGAGGTGCAGAGCACCACCCGGTGCACCCCGGCGGCCGCGGCGGCGGTCAGCACGGTCTGCGCGCCCCGCACGTTGTAGGCGCTGCGGGCGCGCGGGTCGGACTCCATGCCGAGGTCCATCGCCAGGTGGACCACCACGTCGACCCCGGCCAGCCGCTCGGCCACCGCGGGGTCCCGGACGTCCAGGACGCGCCACTGCACGCCGGGCACCTCCCCGCGCCGGTCGTCGACCGCGAGGACCTTCCTGACCCCTGGCGAGGCCACCAGCCGGGCCGCGACGCGTTCGCCGAGGACACCGGCGGCGCCGGTCACGGCCACGGTCAGCGGTCTCCCGCCGTAGGCTGGAGGCGGCGACGCCGTGGTGTCCAGGGCGTCCTCTCCTCCGGTCAGCCCAGAGCGAACGTCCGAAGGCGGGGAACTCACCGGCCATCCTCCACGGTTAGCTTTATGTGCGTGCGTACGTGTGTCACGTACGCCCATCCTGCCCGAGGCGAAGGCCCGGCGGTGCACCCGGCGCGGTCCAGCCGTGCGGGAGCCGCCCACCGGCCGCGAGTCCCCCACTCCGCCGACCTCCTCGGGCGCCGAGACTTTTCCGCCACCACCCGCATGACGGCCGACCGGATCGAGGACCCCGTGAGCGACCTTCCCTTCGGATTCGGCGTTCCGCCAGAGGAGCCCGAGGACGGCAAGGCCAAGCCCGAGGACGAGCAGAAGAAGAAGGACCAGGAGCAGAGCGGTCCCCCGTCGTTCGGCTTCGCCGGGAACCCCTTCGGCGCGCTGTTCGGGATGGGCATGCCCGGCGGTCCCGGTACGCCCGGGGCACCCGGCGCTCCCGGCGGTCCCGGCGCGGACAACCCGTTCGCCGCGATGTTCGGCGGCCTCAACCCCAACGACCTCGGCGCCGCCTTCCAGCAGCTCGGGCAGATGCTGTCGTTCGACGGCGGCCCGGTGAACTGGGACCTCGCCAAGGACATCGCCCGCCAGACCGTGGTCGCCGAGCCCACCGAGGGCAAGAGCAAGGACCGCTCGGTCAGCGCCGCCGAACGCTCGGCCGTCGCCGAGGCCGTCCGCCTCGCCGACCTCTGGCTGGACGGCGCCACCGAGTTCCCCTCCGGCGCCGGCACCGCCGTCGCCTGGAGCCGGGCCGAGTGGATCGAGGCCACCCTGCCGGTCTGGAAGGACCTGGTCGACCCGGTCGCCGAGCGCGTCGGCAACGCCATGGGCGGCGTCCTGCCCGAGGAGATGCAGGCCATGGCCGGCCCGCTGATGGGCATGATGCGCTCGATGGGCGGCGCCATGTTCGGCACCCAGATCGGCCAGGCGCTCGGCGCGCTCGCCGGCGAGGTCGTCGGCTCCGCCGATGTCGGCCTGCCGCTCGCCCCGGCCGGCAAGGCCGCGCTGCTGCCGCAGAACGTCGCCGAGTTCGGCGAGGGCCTGAGCGTGCCCGCCGACGAGGTCCGGCTCTACCTCGCCCTGCGCGAGGCCGCCCACCAGCGTCTGTTCGCCCATGTGCCGTGGCTGCGCGCCCACCTGCTGGGCGCCGTCGAGGCCTACGCCCGCGGCATCAAGGTCGACAGCTCCCGGATGGAGGAGCTGGCCGGCCAGCTCGACCCGAGCAACCCCGAGGCGCTCCAGGAGGCACTGGCCGGCGGCCTGCTCCAGCCCGAGGACACCCCCGAGCAGAAGGCCGCGCTCGCCCGCCTGGAGACGGCGCTCGCGCTGGTCGAGGGCTGGGTGGACGCCGTCGTGCACACCGCCGCCGAGCCGCACCTGCCGCAGGCCGGCGCGCTGCGCGAGACCGTCCGCCGCCGTCGCGCGGCCGGCGGGCCCGCCGAGCAGACCTTCGCCACCCTGGTCGGCCTGGAGCTGCGCCCGCGCCGGCTGCGCGACGCCGCCCGGCTCTGGGCACTGCTCGCCGACGCCCGCGGCATCGAGGGCCGCGACGACCTCTGGCAGCACCCCGACATGCTGCCCACCGCCGCCGACCTCGACGACCCGGACGCCTTCGTGCACCGGGGCACCGGTGACCTGGAGGGCGGCATCGACTTCGACGCGATCGACAAGCTGCTCGGCGAGGCGGCCGCGGGCGGCTCCCCGAAGCACGACCTCACCAAGGACGGCGGCGAGGACGGCAAGAACGACGACGGGAAGGGCGAGCCCACCGCATGACGGTCACCGAGACGGGCGCGTCCGCCCTGCACGCGGACGCCGTCCGCACCCTGAGCCGCTGGCAGCCCGCCGACCCGGACCAGGACCGGTTGCGCCGCGACTACCTGGACCACCTCGCCGAGCAGCCCGAGGGGCTGTTCCGGTCCTGCCTGCCCGCCCACATCACCGCCAGCGCGGCGGTCGTCGACCCGACCGCCGGGCGGGTGCTGCTCACCCTGCACCCCAAGGTCGGCATCTGGCTGCAGATGGGCGGCCACTGCGAGCCGGGCGACCGGGACCTGGCCTCCGCCGCACTGCGCGAGGCCACCGAGGAGTCGGGCATCGCGGACCTCACCCTGCTGGCCGTCGACGGCACGCCGGTGCCGACCAGGCTCGACCGGCACCAGGTCCGCTGCACCGGCAAGGACCAGCCGGAGAACATCCACCTGGACGTCCAGTACGTCGCGGTGGCCCCGCCGGGCGCGCAGGCGCTGATCAGCGAGGAGTCACTGGACCTGCGCTGGTTCGACTACGACCGGCTGCCCGAGCTCACCGACCACTCGGTGCGCGACCTGGTGGCACGGGCCCGGAGGCTGACGGCCTGAGGTACGACGGATAAAGGGGGCGCGGGCCGCATCGGCCCGCGCCCCCTTCGTCCGTCCTCGCCACCGTGCCGCCGGACCCGAGCCGGGCGCGGCTCCGGGGGAACCTAGCCGCAGGATTCGGCCGGATCGGGCTCCGGGTCCGCATGCCGGGCGCCGGGGATGTGCGGCAGCCGGGCCGCCGAGACCACACCCTCCAGATAGCCGCGGGCCCGCTCGGTCCGCGGATACGCCTCCAGCAGCGCCCAGAAGGCGGGGCCGTGGTCGGGCACCAGCAGGTGGGCGAGCTCGTGCAGCAGCACATAGTCGACGACGTACTCCGGCATGCCCTGGAGGCGGTGCGAGAGCCGGATCGTCCGCTCGCTGGGGGTGCAGGAGCCCCAGCGCGAGTTCTGGTTGGTGACCCAGCGCACCTGGGCCGGCTGGGCGCGACCGCCCAGGTAGGCGGCCGACAGCTCGCGGGCCCGGGCCGCCAGCGCGTCGTCCCCGAGGACCCGGCGGCTCTCCTGGGCGGCCAGCTTCTCCAGCATCTGCGCGACCCAGCGCTGCTCCTCGGCGTGCGACATCCGGGCCGGGATCAGCACGACGGTGCGATCGCCCTCGCGGTACGCGGACACGGTACGGCTGCGACGGGCACTCCGGCGGACCTCCACCCGGGAGCGGTCGGCATGCTTCCCGTCGAACCGCTCGGTATGCGACTCGGGGGGCTGCGCGGCGGGGGGCTGCGGCGGTTGCGGGGGCCTCTGCTGCTGATCCGGGCGCCCGCGTGTGCTCGGCGCGGCGACCTGCGACCCGGACGCTGCGCGGGCACGCCGACGCGACGCCGGGGGATGGGAGTCCCGTTCGGCTGCCATGCCACACGACGTTACCCGGTACCACTGACAGAAGTCCGCTGCCGTGGCCGAAATCTTTCGTGGAGTGATCGGGAACGAAAAGCCGACAGCGGGTGTCCGGAAACCGTCTCGGGACCGCACGGCAAGTTATCCACAGGGCGTGCGAACAGATCTTCCGATCATGAGGCCGGACCTGTGGACAACGCACAGCACGATGTCGGGCCGATCGGGCATGCTGCCGTCAGCCGTCCGGAAACGATCGGAAGGAGAACCGTCGTGCGCCTTGTGCTGAAGCCCGCCCTCTCCCGCAGCTGGCGGGACTCGGAGACCCTGCAGTTCGGCACCGTCCGCCAGTACGCGGGGGTGCTCGAACGCGCCGACAAGGCCCTGTGCGACTTCCTCGGGCTCGTCGACGGGACGAGGGACCGGCCCGCGCTGCTCGACGCCGGTGAACGGGTGGGCTTCGGCCGCGACCCGGCCGACGCCCTGCTGGACGAACTCGAACAGGGCGGGCTGCTCGACGACGCCGACGCGGTGGGCGGCGCGCTGGCCCGCTTCCCGCAGCCGCATCGCGAACTGCTCGGGCCGGACCTCGCCTCGCTCTCCCTGGTGCACTCCAGCCCCGGCGCCGCGCCCGCCGTACTGGCCCGCCGGGCCGACACCCGGGTGGAGGTCCGCGGTGCCGGACGGGTCGGGGCGGCGCTCGCCGCCGTCCTCGCCGCCGGCGGCACGGGCACGGTCACCGTGACGGACGGCGGCCGGGTCACCCCCGGGGACTGCTCCCCCGCCGGGCTGCCACCGGGCGAGGTCGGGCGGCTGCGGACCAGCGCCGCCCGCGAGGCCGTCCAGCGGGCCTCGGCGCGCCGCCCGGCGGCGGGCGCCCGCCGTGCCGCCCCGAACGGGCCACCCGACCTGGTGGTGCTGGCGCCGAGGGACGGCAGCGGCGCGTTCGCCGGCGGCACCTACGAGGCGAGACAGCTGCTGCGGGCCGGGGTGCCCCATCTGTACGCCGGGGTGGTGGAGGAGATCGGGGTGGTCGGGCCGCTGGTGGTGCCGGGCCGCTCGGCCTGCGGCCACTGCCTGGTGCTGACGAGGGAGGACGAGGACGCGGCCTGGCCCCGGGTGCTGGCGCAACTCGCCGACGAGGGGCCGGGGCGGGCCCGTACCCCGGCCTGTAACACCGCCCTCGCGACGGCCGTCGCCGGTCTCGCCGCGCTGCATGTGCAGGTGTATCTGGACGGCGGACGCCCGCCCAGCGTCGACGGCTGGTGCGAACTCTCCGCCATCGACGGCATGCCCCGTCGGTTGCGGCTCAAGGGCCACCCCGACTGTGGCTGCCTCTGGCAGCCGCTGCCGCCGAACTGAGCGGAGGCCCAGGGACGGAACTCCGGCGGTCCGCCGGCAATACCGTCGTCTGGCGGGTCGGCTGCTGCAGCAGCCGACCCGGACCGGCGAGCCACCACGCGGGGCCCGACGTGGGCTGCGCGGGAACGCGCAGGTGGGCTGCGCGGGAGCATGCACGTGGGCTGCGCGGGAGCGGGCAGGTGTGCTCGCTCCCCGTCCGGCCCGACAAGCCAAGATCACGGGAGGCGGGTGGGTGGGAGGGGGTGGGGGGTGGGCCCCCGGAAGCTCAGCCCAGCCCAGCCCGTCGGCCTCGGCCGCAAGCGCCCGAGGCCGACGAAACAGCCGACAGACCCGGCCCGCTGCCCGGGGCGGCGGGCCGAATGGAAGCCCAATCGCCTCGAACCACCGCGCACAGGAAGTCGGCCCGACCGACTTCCTGTGCGCAACGCCACCCGGTGCGGTCGAGGCGCGGCCCTCCGCCCCACGGCAGCGGGCAAGGCCCACCCCTGGCCCTCTGCTGGCGCTCTGCTGGCCCTCTGCCGACGGACGGGCCCCGGGCGGGGCGCGCGAGGAGAGCGGCGGAACCGGCCGGAGGCGGGTGCCCGGTGAACCGTTGCAGCAAGTGGCAAATGCGGCCGGGGGCGGAGTGGGGAGCGGGCACAATGGCGTAGTGATGGTCGGCCCCCGGTCGTGGGGTGCCGGGGGCGTGTGGATTGGAGGCCCGGGTGAGCGATCTTCCGCGCAAGGCAGTGACCCGCACGGCACGGCTCGCCGCCCTGCCGCTGGGGATAGCCGGCCGGGCAACGCTCGGACTGGGCAGGCGGATCGGCGGGCGCTCCGCCGAGGTGGTGACCGCCGAGCTGCAACAGGCCACCGCGGACCAGCTGTTCAAGGTCCTGGGCGAGCTCAAGGGCGGGGCGATGAAGTTCGGGCAGGTGCTGTCCGTCTTCGAGGCCGCGCTGCCGGAGGAGGTCGCCGGGCCGTACCGGGCCGCGCTCACCAAGCTCCAGGACGCCGCTCCCCCGATGCCCGCCGCCAAGGTGCACACCGCGCTGGAGCAGCGGCTCGGTGAGGGCTGGCGCGAGCTGTTCCGCAGCTTCGACGACCGCCCGGCGGCCGCCGCGTCGATCGGGCAGGTGCACCGGGCGGTCTGGCACGACGGGCGCGAGGTCGCGGTCAAGGTCCAGTACCCGGGCGCGGGGGACGCGCTGCTGGCCGACCTCTCCCAGCTGAGCCGGGTGGCCTGGCTGCTCGGCCCGCTCATCCCCGGGCTCGACATCAAGCCGCTGATCACCGAGCTGCGTGAGCGGGTCGCCGAGGAACTGGACTACGAGCTGGAGGCCGGTGCCCAGCGCCGGCACGCCGAGGAGTTCGCGGGCGATCCGGACATCGTGGTGCCCGGGGTGGTGGCGCAGGCCGACCAGGTACTGGTCACCGAGTGGATGGACGGCGTCCCGCTGGCCGAGGTGATCGCGAACGGCACCCAGGAGGAGCGCGACCGGGCCGGGCATCTGCTGGCCCGGTTCCTGTTCGCGGGCCCGTCCCGGACGGGTCTGCTCCATGCCGACCCGCACCCTGGCAACTTCCGGCTGCTCAAGGACGACGGCCCGGCGGAAGGCTGGCGGCTCGGGGTCCTGGACTTCGGCACCGTGGACCGGCTGCCGGGCGGGCTGCCCGCCCCGATCGGCGCCTCGCTGCGGATGGCGCTGGCCGGGGACGCGGCGGGCGTGCTGGACATGCTGCGCGAGGAGGGCTTCGTCAAGCCCTCGATCGAGCTGGACCCGGACGCGGTGCTCGACTACCTGCTGCCGATCATCGAGCCGGCCGCGGTGGACACCTTCCACTTCACCCGCAGCTGGATGCGGTCCCAGGCCGCGCGGATCGCCGATCCGCGTTCGCCCGCCTACAACCTGGGCAAGCAGCTCAACCTGCCGCCGGCGTACCTGCTGATCCACCGGGTCACGCTGAGCACCATCGGGGTGCTCTGCCAGCTCGGCGCGAAGGCGCCGTTCCGTACGGAGATGCTGGCGTGGCTGCCCCAGTTCGCGGACGAGGCCGCGGGCGGGGGCGCCGACCAGGCCGAGGCGCCGGAGCCGGAGCCCGCGAAGAAGCGCGGCGGCGGCACCCGCAAGCGCTGACCCCCGGCACAACGGCCGCAGGCCGCTCCCCATGGTGGGGAGCGGCCTGCGGCACGACGGGGGTGGGGCGAATCCGGCCCCGCGCCTACATCAGCGCGACGGCGAGGGCCTTGCGGGCGCGCAGCGAGGCGCGTTCGGCCTTCTGCTTGAGCCGGCCGGCCCGGGCGATCCGGGTGACGAGCCGTTCGTGCTCGGCTTCCTGCAAGCGCTCTTGCATATGGGCACGGGCCAGGGATTCGTGGAGAAGTTGCATCTCGAGGGTCCTGTTCTGGATCTGAAGTTCGGTGGTCTGCTCTGCGCGGACGGTCGGATCGATGGCGGCGGCGGTCATGTCGTGGTCCTGCTCGTGGTGCGACGTGGGGAAGTGGACGGTGCGGGCTGCGTCGGCTTTGGCGGCGGCGAGACGCACGGAGCGGCGCAGGGCGCTGTCCAGCGGGGGCTGCTCTCCCCGACGGACGGCCGCGGCTCCGAGCGCGGGGTTCACGCTGCGACCTCGGTCTTGCGCGGGCGGCCACGCGGCCGCTTGCGGGCCACGACGACACCCTGGACGAAGAGCTCGCCGCCCCAGACGCCCCACGGCTCACGCCGCTCCAGCGCGCCGGTCAGACAGACGTCCTTGACCGGGCAGGTGCCACAGAGGGACTTCGCGTACTCGACGTCGGCCGGCGTCTCCGCGAAGAAGACCTCCGGGTCGAAGGCGCGGCACGGGATGGGGAGACCGAGCGCCTCGGCCTGCTCGATCGAGGTGAGCTGCATAAGAGAAACCTCCGGGGGGTCGGCCTGGTCGGCCTTGGTGTTCTGGCTTGTCGGCGGTACGGACGGGATGGGCGGTGTGATGACCGTGGACACTGTGGGCGTCTTCCTCGTCTTTTCAGTGGGTCCGGCTCAGCTGACTGGTGGGGCTGGGCCGGAGGCCCCGGGGGGCCTGGGTGGTCTTGCGTACCGGACAAAACAGAAGGGCCGCGGATCCCGGTGTGACGGGTTCCGCGGCCCTGGAGGTGCCGACCTGAGGCTTCCTCAGGTTCGTTCTCTCCAGGGTTCAGGCCCGCGGAAGGCCCGCATCCGGACGGCCATGGCGCCGGTAAAGGCGGCCTTGGCCTGGTTAATCTGCTGCTCGTTCTGCTTCTGGGCGTTTCCGGCACCGATGACCTGCGCATAGCCGCCATGCATGGCAAGGGCTACTGCCGCCTTCGGTGCCTGGGTCGGTCGCTCATCACGCAGGGAGCGCGACGTGCCGGCCGACGCCCAGTCACGGGACAGACCGGTCTCGACGGAGGTGCCTTCGATGCCGCCCGTGACACCCGTGATGCAGAGATCAGTGTGTCCAGGACCACTGACAACGGGGACGACGGAGACACCGGTGGTGTCGAGACCCAGACCGGTTCCACCCAGCTCGGCGAGAGCCCGCAGGCGGGCGGCACGCAGGGAGGAGGTAGCGACGACGGTCTGGCCAGTCAGTTTGGTGATCGTGATGGTTTCCACTGTCTTCGCCTCCTCTCGGCGCCTCGCGAGGCCTGGTCTCCCGGGCCTCGAACTGTTCGGATGTCTGTCTCGGTGGTGCGGGTGGAGCTGGTGAAACTGTAGATGTGGCTCTGGTGCGCAAGGGAACAAGGCGCAGGTGTCACCCCGCACGATCGCGTCCCCTTGACCGCTCCGGCAGGCTATTGCGCTCCCGGTACGACGCGCAAACTATTTTTCCGGCGAGTTTCCCGGCGGGTTCCGAAGCACCCCGGGCGACCGCTTCCGGGCCGGCTCGGACCAGCCCGGTCCGGCTCAGGCCGGTTCGGCCGGATCGCCGTCCTCGACGTCGACCGGATCGTCCTCGGGCTCCTCCCCCGCGCACAACGAGAGCACGGCGGCCCCGTACTTGTCCAGCTTCATCGCACCGACCCCCGAGATCACGGCCAGCTCCTGCCGGTTCGCGGGGACGTCCTCGGCGATCGCCATCAGCGTCGCGTCGGTGAAGACGACGTAGGCCGGCGCGCCCTGCTTCTTCGCCTGCCCGGCCCGCCACTCGCGCAGCCGCTCGTACAGCCCCTCGTCCATCGTGGAGGGACAGCTCTCGCACCGGCGCAGCTTGCGTTCGACCGCCTCGGTGAGCACCCGCTCGCAGACCCGGCACTTGACCGGCCCGCGCACCCGGCGCCCGGCGGAGCGCTCGCCGGGCTCGACGCCGCCCCGCCCGCTCCGGCCTCCGGCGCGTGCGCCCGGTGCGCCGGAGTTCGGCCGCAGGCCGTCCAGGAAGCGCGTCGGCTTGCGGCTGGCCCGGCCGCCCGGGGAGCGGGAGAGCGCCCAGGAGAGCGAGATGTGCTTGCGGGCGCGGGTGACGCCGACGTAGAGCAGCCGACGCTCCTCCTCGATCTGCTCGTCGGTCTTGGCGTAGATGATCGGCAGCGTGCCCTCGGTGAGGCCGACCAGGAAGACCGCGTCCCATTCCAGGCCCTTGGCGGCGTGCAGCGAGGCCAGGGTGACGCCCTCCACCGCGGGTGCGTGCTGGGCGGCGGCGCGGGCGTCGAGTTCGGCGACGTACGCGGCGAGGTCGGCGCTCTGTCCGTCGGCGGTCCGGGTGCGCTCGAACTCCTCGGCGAGCCGGACCAGCGCGGCCAGCGACTCCCAGCGCTCGCGCACCGCGCCGGAGCCGGCCGGCGGCTCGGGGGTGAAGCCCCGGGTGGCGAGGACGGCACGGACCTGGGCGGCCAGCCCGGGGGCGCCGTCGGTGAGCGGGTCGGAGCCGGCCCGGGCGGCGCCGCGCAGCAGCACTCCGGCGTCGCGGACCTCGGGCCGCTCGAAGAACCGCTCGGCGCCCTTGAGCTGGTAGGAGACGCCGAGGTCGGCGAGCGCCTGCTCGTAGACCTCGGACTGGCCGTTGGTGCGGAACAGCACGGCGACCTCGCTGGCCCGCACGCCCGAGGCCAGCAGCTCCTTGATCCGGCGGGCGGTGGTCTCGGCCTCGGTCGGCTCGTCCTCGTACTCGGTGTAGACGGGTTCGGGGCCGGCCTCGCGCTGCGAGACGAGCTCCAGCCGGTGCCGGGCGGCCTGGCCGCGGGCCTGTGCGAGCAGGCCGTTGGCGAGGTGGACGACCTGCGGGGTGGAGCGGTAGTCGCGGACCAGCTTGACCACCGTCGCCTCGGGGTGGCGGGTGCGGAAGTTCAGCAGGTAGTCGGGGGTCGCGCCGGTGAAGGAGTAGATGGTCTGGCTGGCGTCGCCGACGACGCAGAGGCTGGCGCCGCCGCCGGGGCCGGTCCACTGGTCGAGCAGCCGCTGCTGGAGCGGGGAGACGTCCTGGTACTCGTCGACGGTGAAGTGCCGGTACTGGGTGCGGACCTGGTCGGCGATGTCCGGGCGGTCCTCCAGGATGGCGGCGGTCAGCAGCAGGACGTCCTCGAAGTCGATGACGCCGCGGCGGCTCTTGGTCTCCTCGTAGACCCGGTAGACCTGGGCGGTCTCGGCCGGGTCGCGGGGGGCGTCGCGGCCCGACTTCTGCACCGCGGCCGGATAGTCGTCGGGGCCGATCTGGGTGACCTTGGCCCATTCGATCTCGGCGGTGAGGTCGCGCAGTTCGGTGCGCTGGACCCGCAGCCCGCAGCGTCCCGCGGACTCGGCGACCAGCTGGACCTTGCGTTCCAGCAGCTGGGGCACCGGCCCGCCGACGGCGCGCGGCCAGAAGTACTGGAGCTGGCGCAGCGCGGCGGCGTGGAAGGTGCGGGCCTGGACGCCCTCGGCGCCGAGCTGGCGCAGCCGGCCGCGCATCTCGCCGGCGGCGCGGGCGGTGAAGGTGACCGCGAGGACCTGCTGGGGCTGGTAGACCCCGCTGCGCACGCCGTAGGCGATCCGGTGGGTGATGGCGCGCGTCTTGCCCGTGCCGGCGCCGGCCAGGACGCAGACGGGC
The DNA here is from genome assembly GCF_044753005.1 of Kitasatospora sp. NPDC088548. Lineage (NCBI taxonomy): Bacteria > Bacillati > Actinomycetota > Actinomycetes > Kitasatosporales > Streptomycetaceae > Kitasatospora > Kitasatospora sp. NPDC088548. Next base: position 72,315 of record NZ_JBIVMI010000016.1, on the reverse strand, counting down.
CCCTGCAGGGCGGTGGCGACGGCCCGTTGCTCGGGGTCGAGCCCGGCGAGCACCGCGTCGGGGCCGGAGGGGGCCCGGTAGTCGTCGAACGGGCTGCCGCTCAAGAGGTCTTCCTGCATGCCTTCCATCCTCTCAGCCCGGTGGGACAACTCGGGCGGGCTTGTCCACAGGCGCGGTGTGATCGCAGGATGATCACCACGCCTCCCGGCGTGCGGAATGGCGGCTGCGCCCCCAAGGGTGAGAGGTCGCCCCTCACTCCGGGCGTCCGCGGAATGACCGTCGCGCGGCGGACGTTCTCGCCTGAGACCGTACGCCCCCTCCCGAAGGAGCCCCCTCGATGTCCGGCAGCGTCACGATGTACAGCACGACCTGGTGCGGGTACTGCAACCGACTCAAGAGCCAGCTGGACCGTGAAGGCATCGGCTACACCGAGATCAACATCGAGGAGGACCCGGCGTCGGCGTCCTTCGTCGAGTCCGTCAACAACGGCAACCAGACCGTCCCGACCGTGCTGGTGCAGCCGGTCGGCGGCGGCGAGCGGGTCGTGATGACCAACCCGAGCCTGATCCAGGTCAAGAAGGCCCTCGCGGCCTGAGTCCACGGCGTCCCCGGGCCGGTGCGCTACGGCGCGTCGGCCCGGGCCGCGTCCGCCCTGGCCTGGTCCGCCCTGGCCGGGTCCACCGGGGTGGCGGGCGCGGGCAGCGAGGCGCGGGCGGCGAGGTCGCCCACGCCGTAGACGAGCCGGCTGCGGTCGGCCGAGTAGCGGGTCTCGATGACCCGGACGGGCCCGCGCCGGTCGTAGGTGACCCGGGTCTGGACCATCAGCGGCACCCCGGGGCCGCCCTGGAACCACTGCGCCTCCTCCGGCCCCGGCATCCGGGCGACCAGGTGGTCGACGGCGCCGATCTCGGTGCGGCCGAGCACGGCGAGCACCGCCTCGTCCCCGCCGTCGATCTGGTCGGGCTCCATCAGCGGGGTGCCCGCGGCGAGGCCGGCCCGGTAGTGGCTCTCCTCGATCGAGTACGGCTCGCGGTCCAGCATCCGCAGCTGGCGGCGGACCACGATGGCCTCGCCGGGCCGCAGTCCGAGCCGCTCGGCGATGTCGACCCGGGCCCGGACGATCATCATCTCGAAGTCGACGGTGAGCTCCCGGCCGGCCTCGACGGCCTCGCCGAGGTAGACGGCGGTGGGCACGGCCAGACAGTCCCGTGGCGCGGGCGGCAGGGTGGGGCCGAAGGCGCGGTGGTCCAGGACGGGATGCTCCCGGAGATAGGTGCCCTTGCCCTGGAGGCGGACCAGCCGGCCCTCGTTGACCAGCACGTCGACGGCCAGCCGGACGGTGTTGCGGGCGACTCCGTACTGTCGCTCCAGTTCGCTCTCGACCGGCAGGGCCGCGTCGGCGGTGAACTCGCCCTCGGCGATCCGGCGGCGCAGATCGGCGGCGAGACGCTGGTATTTGGGGGATTGGGCGGTGCCCCGTGGAATTGTCACCCGAGTGAATGTAGCGAGGGAGGTGACCCCGTCCGGCCGATTCCGGCAATGTCCTCCGTATCGGTGACGGCGCACCCGGGGCGCACGCCCTCCCCCGGGGGCCTAGGTCCCTCCGGATACGAACATCCGCACGGCAGGTCGGCCGGGCCTCGGCCGCAGCAACCGGCCCCGACGGCCAGGACCGCGATGACCCGAGCAGCACGGGGCTCGAAACGGAAAATTGGGGCGCACGAATTTATCCGCACGCCCCATTTCGCCGCATTACCAGCGCGCCGCCGACGGCAGCGGTTCGCCGTACCAGAGTTCGACCAGGTGACGTGCGATCGAAATCCCGGACGGCGGCAGGATCTCGCCCGCCGCCATCCCGGCCCGCAGCTCCTCCCGGGAGAACCAGCGCGCCTCGGCCAGCTCCTCGCCGTCCACCGTGATCGCCGTCCCGTCCGGGGCCGCCTTGCCCATGAAGCCCAGCATCAGGCTGGACGGGAACGGCCAGGGCTGGCTGGCGACGTAGCCAACCTCGGCGACCCGCACACCGGCCTCCTCGAAGACCTCGCGGATCACGGCCTGCTCGATCGACTCCCCCGGCTCCACGAAGCCGGCCAGGGTCGACCAGCGGCCCTCCGGCCAGATGGCCTGGCGGCCGAGCAGGCAGCGGTCCTGCTCGTCGGTGATCATCATGATCACCGCCGGGTCGGTGCGCGGGTAGTGCTCGGCCGCGCAGGAGGTGCAGCGGCGGATGTGCCCGGCACCGGCCTTCTCGGTCGGGTGCCCGCAGCGCGAACAGAAGCTGTGCAGCCGGTGCCAGTGCTCCAGCGCGACGGCGTGCACCAGCAGCCCGGCGTCCCGGTCGGAGAGCAGCCCGCCGACCTCGCGCAGCCCGGCCGGCCGGGCGTCGCCGTCCAGCCGCCCGGGCAGGCTCTCGCCGGCCAGTGCGAAGTACGAGACGCCGTCCTCGTCGGTGCCCAGGAAGTAGCGGTCACCGGTCTGCGGCGCCTCGAAGGAGGGCAGCAGGACCAGTTCGGTGCCGTTCCCGGTGTCCACCACGAACGCCTCGCCCCCGGCGATCGGCAGGACCTTGGTGTTCGGGTGGCTCCACGCGGCCGCCAGCCAGGGTTCGTCGAACCGGTGCTGGGCCGCCCGGTCCACCCCGACCCGGGCCAGCGCCAGGTGCCGCGGGCGTTCGGTCTCAGGCACGGTGCTCACTTCGTTCCATCCCCACGTGATGAATCATCCGGATGAGTGATCTCGCTGTCAGGGCGGGCCCTGTGGCCCTCACACGCCCTCGCCGCCCGGCCGCCAGTTCTCGGCCAGGTCGCCCCAGAGATAGGCGGCCGTCTCCACGCCCTTGGCCAGCAGGTCCAGCTCGACCTTCTCGTTGACCGAGTGCCAGCCGTCCGACGGCACCGAGATGCCGAGGAAGAGCACCGGCGCGCCGAGCACGTCCTGGAGGTCGGCGGCCGGGCCGGAGCCGCCCTCGCGGGTGAAGAGGATCTTCTGCTGGAACGCCCGCCCCATCGCCCGGACGGTGGACTGCAGCGCCGGGTGGTCCAGCGGGGTCAGGCAGGGCCGGGTCGCGCCCGGGAACACCAGCTCGTACCGGATGCCCTCGGGCACCCGCGCGGCCACCCAGTCCCGGACGGCCGCCCGGACCTGCTCCACCTCCTGCCCGGCGACCAGCCGGAAGGAGAGCTTGAGGTGCGCCGAGGACGGCACGATGGTCTTGCCGCCGGGGCCGGTGTAGCCGCCCCAGATGCCGTTGACCTCGGCGGTCGGCCGGGCCCAGACCCGCTCCAGGGTGGAGTAGCCGGCCTCGCCCCGGGTGCCGTACGACTTGGCGACCTTCAGCCACTGCGCCTCGTCGAAGGGCAGCTCGGCGAAGAGCTCCCGCTCGCGCTCGGTCAGCTCGACCACGCCGTCGTAGAAGCCGGGCACGGAGACCCGGCGGTCGGCGTCGTGCAGCGCGGCGGCCAGCTCGGCCGCGACCGCGGCCGGGTTGGGCACGGCGCCGCCGAAGGAGCCGGAGTGGATGTCGGTGTCCGGGCCGTACAGGTCGATCTGGGCGTCGGCCAGACCGCGCATGCCGGTGCAGACGGTCGGCGTGGTCTCCGACCACATGCCGGTGTCCGAGATGATCACCACATCGGAGGCCAGTCGCGCGGCCTCCCGGCGGACCAGGTCGGCGAAGTGCGGCGAACCGGACTCCTCCTCACCCTCGATCAGCAGCTTGAGGTTGACGGCCGGGGCGGTGCGCCCGGTGGCGGCCAGGTGGGCCCGGACCCCCAGCGTGTGGAAGAAGACCTGGCCCTTGTCGTCGGCCGCGCCGCGGGCGAACAGCTGCTTCCCGACCACGGTCGGCTCGAACGGCTCGGTCGCCCAGCCGTCCTCCCTGGCCGCCGGCTGCACGTCGTGGTGCCCGTAGACCAGCACGGTCGGCGCGGACGCGTCCCCGGACGGCCACTCGGCGAAGACCGCCGGCAGGCCGTCCGTCTCCCAGATCTCGGCCACCGGGAACCCGGTGTCGCGCAGCTTCGCGGCCAGCCACTCGGCGGAGCGGCGCACCTCGCCGGCCCGGCCGGGGTCGGCGGAGACCGAGGGGATGCTCAGCCACTCGGAGAGGTCGGCCAGGAAGGCGCTCTGGTGCCGGTCGATGAAGGAGCGGACGACGCTGTCCGGGGTTTTCGTCATACGGACGACTTTAGTTCGCCCGCGCGGGTGTCCGCCCCGGCCGTCCGGCGCACGAGACCTGTAACGTCCGTCACCCCCGGCCGCACGGAGACGGCCGGGGGTGACGAGGGGTGGTGGCGGCGGACCGCGCGTCAGCCGGAGCGGCGCAGCAGCGAGATCCGCGAGCGGGTGAGCAGCGTGGCCAGTACCACCGCGAGCAGCGGCAGGACGACCACGGTGACCCCCACGTTGAGCCACGGGAAGACCACCAGCGACCGGTTCGCCACCTGCTCGGGGCTCATCCCCGGGAAGACCGCCGCGGCGGCCTCGACCTTGAGCAGCGCCACGGCCGGCACCACGCCGGCGACGACGCCGAGCAGGGTGCCCATGGTCGCGATCACTCCGCACTGGAAGCCGGAGAGGGTGCGGCGGATCCTGGGCTCGGCGCCGACCGCCGCGAGGGTGGTGAGGTCGCGCTGGGAGTCGGCGGCGGCGAGACCGGTGGCGATGCCGGCCGCGCCGAGCGCGACCAGGGCGGCGAAGGCGGTCAGGCCGAGGGTGACCAGGTCGCGCTGGGAGTGGTAGCCGCGCTCGACCTGGAGGTAGGTGTGGTCGGCGAGCTTGCTCAGCGCGCCCATGGCCTTCTGTTCGGCGCCGTCGGTCGGGGCGGTCTCGGGCAGCCAGACCGAGCCGGCGTCGGTGGTGGTCAGGCCGAGCCGGTGGGCGGTGTCCGGGGTGATCAGGGTCTGGCCGGCGGTCGGGATGACCGCGGTGGCCAGGTAGGCGTCGACGGCGACCTCGTGGACGACCTCCTCGACCGGCTTGCCGGGCTTGGCCGCCGACCGGTCCTGGGGCTCGGTCAGCTCGACCAGGACCGTGCCGTCCTTGACGTACTTGGGGTCGAAGACCACGGCCTTGCCGGCCGCCAGCGCCTGGCCGACGGCCGGGTCGGTGATGCCGAAGAGGTTGTGCAGCACGGTGGCGTCACCGGACACCAGGGCGCCGAAGGTGTTGGACCGGCTGGTGTGGCCGCTCTTGCAACGCTCGTCCTCCTTGCGGAGCCGGTTCGCCTCCTCGTCGCTGATGTCGACGAAGCCGTTCGCGTCCAGCGGGCAGCGCCGTTCCTTGGGCATGTTGACGGTGACGAAGCCGCAGCTGCCCTCGGTCACCGAGCAGTCGCCCTTGTAGCCGACCTTCTGGACGTCGGCGCGGGTGCCGAGGCCGGGGATGCTGCTCTCGACGGCGTTGCGCATCTGGGGCAGCAGTTTGCCGTCCGCGGCGGAGCCCCAGCCGCTGTCCAGGGTGACCGCTCCGGCGGGCGCTCCGGCGGTGTACTCCCGGCGTTGCTGCTCGTCGGTGCTGAAGGTGTAGATGCCCATGGCGACCGACCCGGCGACGGCGGCCATCACGGCGGCGACGGCGGGTGCGGTGCGCCCGCGGTGGCGGACGGAGTCGCGCAGGGCGAGGCGGGGGCCGAGCGGCAGCCAGCGGCCGATCCGGCCGAAGAGTCCGACCAGGTAGGGGGTGAGGGCGACCATGCCGAGTTCGGCGACCGCCGAGCCGCCCAGGACGGCCAGGCTGGTGTTGCCGAAGCCGCCGGTGGAGCCGAGCAGGGCGAGGGCGGCGCCGCCGCCGAGCATCAGCAGACCGAGCAGGGCCAGCTTGCGGCTCGGCGGCTTGAGCGAGTCACGGCCGGTGAGCGCGGCGACCACGTCCTGCCGGGAGGCCTGGACGGCGGGGACGACGGCCGCGAGCAGGCCGGTGACCAGGCCGATGGCGAGGACGCCGAGCAGGTCGAGCGGCTGCACGTCGAAGTGGCCGAACCGCTGCCCGGCGTACTCCTCTGCGTGGGTGCGCACCAGGGCGACGGTGCCGAGGCCGAGGCCGAGGCCGAGTGCGGCGCCGGTGGAGCCGAGGACGATGCCGCCGCCGAGCACGACGGCCCGGATGTTGGCGCGGTCACCGCCGCCGGCGGCGAGCAGGCCGAGCTGCCGCCGGGAGCGCCTGGCGCCGACGGCGAAGGCGGGGCCCGCGAGGAGCACGATCTCCAGCAGGGCCATGCCCATCACGGTGGCCAGGATGACGACCCGGGTGCGGTCGAAGTAGCTGGTCCCGCCGGATTTCCGCTGGTCCTCCTTGACGTAGTAGGGCACGTCGGAGCGGGCCGGCGGGTCGAGCATGACGTTGCGCGCGGCGAGGGTGAAGCCGTACCGGTTGAGCTCGCTCACCTTGGGCCAGTCGAACGTGGCCCCGGCGGGGAGTTTGACCAGCCACCGGTCGGTCCGGTCGTCGGACGGGGTGCGGCGCGAGCCCTGGCCGGCGGCGTACGCGTTCAGGGGGTCGATCAGGGAGCCGGGCCGGGCGACCAGTTCGGTGGCCCGCAGCTCGCCGGGGTACTCGACGACGGCGGTGATGGTGTAGGGGGTGGCTTCGAGGCCGCGCGGGGCGGTGCGGTCGCCGAGCTTGAGCCCGGAGCGGTCGAGGAAGGCCTGGGTGACGGCGATCTCGTGGCCCGCGCCGGGGGCACGGCCCTTGACGAGGTCGATCCGGCCCTTCCAGACCGGGTCGTTGAGGTCGGCCTCGGTGGTCTGCACGCTGAGCAGGCCCTGGGCGGTGCTGGTGGAGGTGAACGGGCCCCGGCGCTCCGGGATGAGCGTGCTGCCGGGCGGGAGCAGTTGCCGGGCGAGTTCGGCGGGCTCGGTGTCGAGGCTGCGGCGCTGCTCGGGGGTGTACTTGGGCCGGCCGTTCTCCTGCTCGGCCGCTTCGGGGCTCTCCATGTCGTAGCCGGTGTCCGGGTCCGGGGCCTGCATGATGATGGCGCCGCGCTCCACGAGCTGGAGTTGGGCGTTGGCCTGGCCCATGGCGCGGACGACCCGCTCGGCGGGGTCGAGGTCGGCGCTGCGGAAGACCACGTCGGCGCCGGTGACGCCGAGGACGGGCAGGGCGACCATGGCGACGACGAGGGCGCTGCGGCCCTTGGCGCGCAGGGCGTCGCGGCGGGCGATGCGCAGGGCGACCCGCCAGGCGGTGAGCTTCACTGCTGCACCGGGCCCTTCCCGCTGTTGGCGGCGGCGGTGACGAGCAGGCTGGCGGCGTCCTGGCTGATGCTCTCGTCGACCATGCGGCCGTCGCGCAGGAAGACCACGCGGTCGGCCCAGGCGGCGTGCCGGGCTTCGTGGGTGACCATCATGGCGGCGGCGCCGGCGTCGCAGCGGGCCCGCAGGACGGCGAGGACGGATTCGCCGGTGGTGGAGTCGAGCGCGCCGGTGGGTTCGTCGGCGAGGACGAGGCGGCGTTCGCCGATCAGGGCGCGGGCGATGGCGACGCGCTGCTGCTGGCCGCCGGACATGTCGTCGGGGAAGCGGTCGGCGAGTTCCGGGATGCCGAGCTCCTCCAGGGCGGCGAGGGCCTCGCGGCGGGCCGCGCGGGTGGAGAGGCCGTCGAGTTCGCGGGGCAGTGAGATGTTCTCGGCGGCGGTCAGGGCCGGTATCAGGTTGTAGTCCTGGAAGACGTAGCCGATGGAGCGGCGGCGGACCTCGGCCAGCCGCTTGCGGCTGAGGCCGCCGAGGCCGACGCCCTCGACCAGGACCTGGCCGGTGGTCGGGGTGTCCAGGCCGCCCGCGAGGGTGAGCAGGGTGGACTTGCCGGAGCCGGACGGGCCCATGACGGCGACGAACTCGCCGGGGTGGACCTTGAGGTCGACCCCGCGCAACGCGTGTACTTCGGACGCGCCCTGTCCGTGGACCCGGGTGACGTTCTCCAGGTGCAGAACGGCTTGGGTGCCGCTGCGGGTCGGATCGGTGTGGGTCACGCTTCCCCCTGCTGTTCTGGGCTCCTGGTCGGGAGCCGGTGGTTCTGGTGGTGGTGCGGGGCCGCGGTCCGGCCCCCGGCCCGTGCTGCGGGGCACGGGTTCAGGCCTTGGTCCGCCGGCGGCCGGGGCGGCGGGTGGTCCTGGTCTCGGTCTCGCGGGCCTCGGCGGCTCTGGCCTGTTCGATCTCGGCCTGCTGGGCGAGGCGGGTCTCGCAGTGGTCGAGCCAGCGGATCTCGGCCTCGGTCTGGAAAATGAGCTGTTCGAGGACGAGCAGCCAGGCGAGGTCGGCGCCGGGGCTGGTGGACCGGCCCTGGCTTCCGGCGTTTCCGGGGCGGGTCTCGCCGGCCAGGGCGCGGCCCTTGAGCCGGGTGTAGTCCTGGAGGGCCTTGATGCTGTGGCGTCGCTGGCCCTGGACGACGGCGGGCACGTCCACCCCGGGGACGGTCACCGCCATGGCGAGCTTGATCGCCAGTTCGTCGCGCGGCGGGTTGGTCCGGGGCACCGGGGTGTCGAACCAGGCCCGCAGTTCGGCCCGGCCGGCCTCGGTGACGGCGTAGAACTGGTGCCCCTCCTCGTCCTCCCCGGCGGGCTCGACCAGGCCGTCGCGCTCCAGGCGGGACAGGGTGGTGTAGACCTGGCCGACGTTGAGCGGCCAGGTGGCACCGGTGCGCGCCTCGAACTCGGTGCGCAGCTGGTAGCCGTAGCGGGGGCCCTGGTCGAGCAGGGCGAGCAGACCGTGACGGATGGACATACCGAGTATGTATACCCGGTATGCCCGGTGGCCTCAAGCGGCGCCCCCTCCCCCGGCGAGCGGGTACCGTCGTGCGGTGTGAGCCAGTTGCGCATCGCCACCTTCAATCTGCTGCACGGTCAGCCGCTCGCGGCGGACGGCACCCCGCTGCCCTACCCGGCCGACCCCGGAGGGCCGTTGGCGGAGGCGGTGGCCGCGCTGGACGTCGACGTGCTGGCCCTTCAGGAGGTGGACCGGCACCAGTCGCGCTCGGGCGGCGCCGACCAGGCGGCCGTCGCCGCCAAGGCGATGGGTGCGGCCGACTGGCGGTTCGCGGCGGCGCTGCACGGCCGCCCGGCGCCGGTGGCCGGCTGGCTCCCGGAGCCGTCCGCCCCCGAGTTCCAGGTGTACGGGCCGGGCGAGGTCGGCGACGGCGCCCCGCCCTCGTACGGCACCGCGCTGCTGACCCGGCTGCCGGTCCGCCACTGGCGGGCCCGCCGGTTCGCCCCGGCGCCGTTCGGGCTGCCGCTGCGGGTGGCCGGGCGGCGCGGGCTCACGCCCGTCCCGGACGAGCCGCGGGCGGCGGTGGCGGCGGTTCTGGAGGGCGAGCGGGGGCCGTTCACGGTGGTGGCCGCGCACCTGTCGTTCGTCCCGGGCTGGAACATGGCGCAGCTGGCCGGGATCCGGCGCTGGATCGCCGACCTGCCGGGGCCGTACCTGGTGCTGGGCGACTTCAACCTGATCGGCGCGGTGCCCCGGACGGTGCTCGGCGGGGCCACCGCGCTGGACCGGACCGCGCCCCGGGCGCGGGTGCGCGAGCTGCGGGCGGCCCGCCGGGCCCGGCCGCGGCTGGTGGAGCCGCGCCGGCGGCGGGTGCGCGAGCCGCGGGCGCGGCTCCAGGGCTGGCACGACCTGGCGCGCACGCCCACCTATCCCTCGCACCGGCCGGCCGTGCAGTTCGACCATGTGCTGGCGGTGGGCGTGCCACGCACCGCGGTGGGTCCGGCGGCCGCACCGCGGGCGGCGGTCTCCGACCACCGGCCGCTGGTGGTGGCGGTGTCGCTGTAGTCCCAGGAAGCTACCGCCGGGTCAGCAGCCCGTTCTGGTGCGGCAGCTGGGCTCCGGCGGCCGGCGGGGGATCGTACTGGAGCAGCAGCATCGCGGCGTCGTCCCCGAGCTGGCGGCCGACGTGCCGGACGACGTCCTCGTGCAGCCGCCGCAGGACCTCGGCGGGCCGGCCGTCCGCGTGCCGCGGCAGCCGGTCGGCGAGCGGGTAGAAGGCGCCGGAGCGGTCCCGGGCCTCGATGACGCCGTCGGTGAAGAGCAGCACGCGGTCCCCCTGGAGCAGCGGGACCCGGTGCACGGGCGGCCGGACGTCGGCCGGGTCGAGGACGCCGAGCGGGGGCACCGTCTCGGCGAGCTCCAGCGGCCGGACGGGCTCGGTACCGCGCAGCAGCAGGGGTGAGGGGTGGCCGCAGTTGACGATCTCGGCGGTGCCGTCGGGCCGGACGCCGATCAGCACCAGGGTGACGAACTCCTCCTCCACACCGGGGTGGTCGTTCTCGTGCAGCGCGCGGTCGAGGCTGACGGCGAGCCAGCCGGCCACCCGGTCCAGCGCGGACTCCTGGTGGGCGGCCTCGCGGAAGGCGCCGAGCACGGCGGCGGCGGTCTCCACCGCGCCGAGCCCCTTGCCGCGCACGTCACCGACCACCGCCCGGACGCCGTGCCGGGTGTTGACCACCTCGTAGAGGTCTCCGCCGATCCTGGCGTGGGCGGCCGCGGCCTCGTAGTGGACGGCGGCGCGCACCGTGCCGACCCGTTCGGGGACGGGCCGCAGCAGTACCCGGCGGGCGATGGAGGCGACCAGCTGGGCGTCGGCGAGCGCCTCCTCCTGGCGCAGCCGCAGGGTCGCGCTGACCCAGCCGATCGCGGCGACCAGGAGGATGGCGAAGACGGTGGCGCTGTGCACGGACTCGCCGAGCACATCGTTGTGGAAGGCCATCAGGAAGGCGCCGGCCTCGGTGCAGGCGCCGATGGCGAGCGGGTACCAGGTGCGTCGGCTGACCACGGCGGCCAGCGCGGGGACGGCGGTGAGGGCCGGTTCGACCGTCACCGCGGTGTTGCTGATGTAATCGAGGACGACGACCAGCGTCATGCCGATGAACGGCAGCGCGAGCGCCGTTCTCGGCCAGGTGCCGGTCGCACCGGCCGCGGGCCCCGGGGCCGGCCCGGCGAACCGCTCTCTGATCCATCCGGTCGCGCTCAACTTCGGTCTCTCCAGCAGAAGACGCCGATGCCGGGGGCACCTGCGGCGATGACTGAGGGTTAGGGAATGCGGGCCTCGCTGGCGGCCGGAGCACGGGGGTTGACCGGTTACCGACCCCACAATAGGCGCGAAACGTGCACGACGCACAGGTTTCGCGCGATGCCGTGATGACTTGACTGCTCTCTGTGACTCATTCTTCACTGTTCCCGATCAGGAGCCGTTCCAACTCTTTTCGGTCGGGAAGTCCTGCGGGTTGTTCGATCCGGCCGCTGCGGACATACAGGAACGACGCCGTGACCTGCTCCAGTGGAACGCCCAACTGTTCGGCCCAGGCGACCCGGTAGACGGCGAGCTGGAGCGGGTCGGCGGTCTCCTCGCGATGGGTCTTCCAGTCCACCACTTCGTAGCGTGACGCCGCACCGGATTCTGACCGGCCGTCACCTTCACGATAGACCGCGTCGATCCGGCCGCGCACCACCCGGCCCGCCAGCACCAGCTGGAACGGCGCCTCGACCCGGTACGGCGTCCGGTGCGCGTACGGGGTGCGCAGGAACGCCTCCTTGAGGCGCTCCAGGTCCTGCTCGTCCTCGATCCCGTCGTCGTCCGCGCCCGGCAGCGCGCCCGGCCCGATGAGCAGCAGCGGCTCGATCCTGGCCTGCACCCAGGCGTGGAAGCGGGTGCCCCGGCGGGCGGCGGGCTGCGGCGGGCGCGGCATCGGGCGGGCCAGGTCGTGGGCGAAGCCGTCCGGATCGGCGGCCAGCCGCAGCAGCTGGGTGGCGGAGAGCGCGGGCGGCAGCGGCACCTCCCGGACGCCACGCCGGGAGCGCTCCAACTCGCCGAGCAGCGCGGTGAGGTCGCGGTCCCAGGACTCCACCTGGCGGCGGTCCTCGACGCCCATCGGCTCCGGCTCCGGGGCCGGCTGCCCGGCCAGCCGGCGGCGGACCACCTCGGCGACCCGGCGGCGGGCGTGCTGGGCGGCCGGGTCCAGCGGCAGCGGCCAGGGCCGTTCCACCGGGGCGGCCAGCGCGGGGTTCTCCGCCCCCTTGGCGGGCTGCTCCGCCCAGTGCTCGGTCTCGCCCGCGCCGGGCCGCTCGCAGTGGGCGCGCAGCGCCTCCAGGAAGGCGGACGGGCCGCGGACGGTCTTCTGGGTCGGCCCCCACCAGTGGCCGGAGGCCAGCAGCAGGGAGCGCGGCCGGGTGAAGGCGACATAGCCGAGGCGCAGCTCCTCGGTGGCGGAGTGCTCGGCGAGCTGCTGCCTGAACGCGGTCATCGACTTGCCGGTCCAGCCGCCGCGGACGTCGGGCAGGGTGGCCGCGTCGCCGCGCAGCGCGTGCGGGAGCACCCGTTTGGTGCTGGTCCAGCGCTCGCGCGGGGCCGAGGACGGGAACGCCCCCTTGACCAGGCCGGGGACGGCGACGACGTCCCACTCCAGGCCCTTGGACTTGTGGGCGGTGAGCACCTTCACGGTGTCCTCGCCACCGGGCAGGCTGCTGTCCAGGCCGCGCTCGTACTGCTGGGCGGCGCGCAGGAAGCCGAGGAAGGCCGGCAGGCCCGGGTCGCCGTCCAGGTCGGCGAAGCCCGCCGCGACGTCCAGGAAGGCGTGCAGGGTCTCCCGGCGGCGGGCGGCCAGGGCCTTCGGCGAGGCGGCGAGTTCGACCTCCAGGCCGGTGACCGCGAGCACCCGGTGCAGCACGTCCATCAGCGGCTCGGCGAGCGAGCGGCGCAGCTCGCGCAGCTCCCGGGCGAGGCGGGCGAACCGCACCCGGGCCTCCGGGGAGAACGGCAGTTCGTCGGGCTGGTCGGCGTCCAGGAAGGTCTCCAGCGCGTCGGCGAGCGAGACCACCTCGGTGGGGTCGGTCTCGGCGACGGCGGCGGCCAGCGCCTCCACGCCCTCGGGCCGGGCGGTGCGGACCAGGTCGGCGGCGCGGCGCCCGAGCAGGGCGAGGTCGCGGGCGCCGATCCGCCAGCGCGGGCCGATCAGCAGCCGGACCAGCGCCGCGTTGGCGGTCGGGTCCTGCAGCACCTCGCAGACCGCGACCAGGTCGGCCACCTCGGGCAGTTGCAGCAGTCCGCCGAGGCCGACCACCTCGACCGGCACCTCGCGGGCGACCAGCGCCGCGTGGATGTCGGGGAACGCCGCGCCGCCCCGGCAGAGCACGGCGATCCGGCCGGGCGCGGTGCCGGTGCGCACCAGGTGGGCGATCGAGTCGGCCAGCCAGTCGATCTCGGCGGCGTGGGTGGGCAGCAGCGCGGCCCGGACGTATCCGTCCTGCTCGGCGCCGGGCGCCGGGCGCAGCGCCTCGACGCCCGCGTGCATGGCGCGCAGCGGCGCGGCCAGCTCGTTGGCGAAGGCGAGCAGCCGGCCGCCGCTGCGGCGGTTCTCGCTGAGCGCGTACCGGGCGGCCGGGGTGCCGCCGGCCTTCGGGAAGTGCCGGGGGAAGTCGTCCAGGTTGGCGACGGAGGCGCCGCGCCAGCCGTAGATCGCCTGGCAGGGGTCGCCGACGGCGGTGACGGCGTGGCCGCCACCGGCGCCGTCCGGGCCGGCGCCGAAGAGCCCGGCGAGCATCAGCCGCTGGGCGACGGAGGTGTCCTGGTACTCGTCGAGCAGGACCACCCGGAACTGGCCGCGGAGCAGTTCGCCGACCTCGGGCCGCTGCTGGGCGAGGCGGGCGGCGGCGGCTATCTGGTCGCCGAAGTCCATCAGCCCGGCGGCGGCCTTGCGGCGCCGGTACTCCTCGACCAGGCGCAGCAGTTCCAGCCGGGCCCGGGCGGTGCCGGGGACGGCCCTGAGGTCGTCGTTGGTGAGTTTGGCGGTGGCCAGGGTGTCGAGCAGTTCCTCGTCGTACGCGCGCAGGGCGGCGGGCTCGACCAGGTGCTCGGCGAGTTCGCCGTCCAGGGCGGTGAGGTCGGCGACCAGGTTGGCGAAGGTGCCGGTGAGCGCCGGGAAGGGGCCGCGGGCGGTGCGCAGCACCTTGGCGGCGAGCTGGAAGCGGGTGGCGTCGGCGAGCAGCCGGACGTCGGGCTCGATGCCGATCCGCAGGCCGTGCTCCTTGAGCAGCCGGCCGGCGAAGGCGTGGTAGGTGGAGATCTCGGGTTCGCCGAGCGGCTCCTCGTCCGGTTCGGCGACGCCGGCGCGCAGCAGGGCGGCGCGGACGCGTTCGGAGAGTTCGCCGGCGGCCTTGTTGGTGAAGGTGAGGCCGAGCACCTCCTCGGGCCGGACGGCGCCGGAGCCGACCAGCCAGACCACGCGGGCGGCCATCACGGTGGTCTTGCCGGAGCCGGCGCCGGCCACGATGACGGCCGGTTCCAGCGGGGCGCCGATGGCCGCCATCTGCTCCGGGTTGAAGGGGATGCCCAGCAGGTCCTTGAGCTGGTCGGGGCGGCTGAGCACGGCGGTCACCCCCCAACGCTAACCGGACGGGCGGACAGTCCCTCACCCGAACGGCCCCGGCGCTCCCCGGCCGGTTACTCGACGAGCTGCGCGCCGTCCCGCTGGGCGGAGCAGCTGCGGCGGAACGAGCACCGGTCGCAGCCGCTGCCGGTCTGCGGGACGAAGCGTTCGGCGAGGACCCTTCCGGCGGCGTCGGCGAGCAGGTTCTCGATCCAGGGCTCGCCCTCGGGCGGGTCCTGCCGCTGCACCTTGGGCGCGTCGGGCAGGGCCTTGGCGGACGGCTCGCGCAGGTGCACCAGTTCGGCGCCGCCGGTCTGCGGCGGGTGGTCGTCGAAGCCGGGCAGTTCGTTGAGGGCGCCGGCCCGGACGGCGAGCTGGTAGACGGCGAGCTGCTTGTGCTCGGGCAGCGACTTGTCGGTCGGGATCTGCTTGCCGGTCTTGAAGTCGACCACGTAGGCGCGCCCGGCGTCGTCCTTCTCGACCCGGTCCATCGAGCCGCGGATGCGTACCGAGACGCCGCCGACGTCCAGGCTGACGTCGAAGCCGTGCTCGGTGGCGACGAGATCGCGGCCGCGTTCCAGCACGTGCCAGTTGAGGAAGCGCTCCAGGGCGGCGCGGGCCTCGGTCTTCTCCTGCTGGGACTTCCAGGGGGCGTCGAAGGCCAGCGCGTCCCAGACCGTGTCCAGCCGCTCCATCAGCACGGCGAGGTCGGCGGGGGTGCGGCCGGAGCCGACCTCGTCGGCGAGGGCGTGCACCACGTTGCCGAAGCCCTGGGCGGCGGAGCCGGCGCCGCGCGCCTTGACCTCCTTGTCCAGGAACCACTGGAGCGAGCAGTTCTCCAGCTGTTCCAGGCCGCTGCCGGACAGCCGCACCGGCAGGCCGGCGTCGCGCAGCGGGTCGGGGGCGGCGGTGGCGTCGTCCAGGCCCCACCAGCGTTCGGGGTGGGCGGCGGGGACCAGTGGCAGGCCGTCCTCGTCGGCGGCGGCCGCGAGGGTGGCGAGCCGTTCGGCGGCGGCGCGGCGCAGTTCCGGCGAGCGGGCCGGGTCGACGGTGACCGCGCGCAGCTCGGCGACCAGCGCGGGCACCGAGAGCGGGCGGCGCGGACGGTGGGTGATGTCCTCGACGGTGACCTGGGGGGTGCGGCGCAGCACCCGGCCGGTTCTGGGGTCGAGTTCCTCGCGGTAGAGCTCGCGCAGGAAGCGGGAGGGTTCGTCGCCGTCCTCGGCGGGCGCCTTGACGGCGGTGACGATCAGCCGTTCCCTGGCCCGGGTGGCGGCGACGTAGAAGAGCCGGCGCTCCTCGCCGAGCAGGGCGGCCGGGGAGAGCGGTTCGGCGAGGCCGTCGCGGCCGATCCGGTCGGCCTCCAGCAGCGAGCCGCGGCGGCGCAGGTCCGGCCAGAGGCCGTCCTGGACACCGGCGACCACGACGAGGCGCCATTCCAGTCCCTTGGAGCGGTGGGCGGTCATCAGCCGGACGGCCTCCGGGCGGACGGCCCGCACGGTGAGGGTGTCGGCGGCGATGTCCTGGGCCTCCAGCTCGGCGAGCAGGTCGAGGGCGCCGCGGTGCCCAGTGACCTGTTCCTCGGCGCGGGCGGCGGTCTCGAACAGGGCGCAGAGCGCGTCCAGGTCGCGGTCGGCGTTGCGGCCGGCCGCGCCGCCGCGCAGGGCGGCCCGTTCCAGGCGTTCGCGCCAGCGCCGGCTGCCGTCCCAGAGGTCCCAGAGGGCCTCCTCGGCGGTGCAGCCGCCGGCCAGCCGTTCGCGGACCTTGCGCAGCAGGGTGCCGAGGTCGCGGGCGCGGCGGGCGTAGGCGGGGTCGAGGGCGACGAGGCGCTCGGGCTCGGCCAGGGCCTCGCGGATCAGTTCCTCGGCGGGGCGCAGCGCGGCGGCGGGCAGGTCGGCCGCGCGCAGCACCGCGCGTTCCTCCTCGCGCAGGGCGCGGCCGAGGCGGCGCAGGTCGGAGCCGTCCATGCCGCCGAGCGGGCCGGTGAGCAGGGTGTGGGCGAGCTCGGTGGTGAGGGGGTCGGCGGTGTGGAGGTCGGCGGTGGTCTCCTCCTCGTGGTCGTGCCGGTCCCGGGCGGCCTGCCGGACCGCCTGCTCGGCGCAGACCCTGAGGGCGAGCAGCAGCTGGGCGACGGCGGGTTCCTCGCGCAGCGGCAGGTCGTCGCCGTCGATCTCCAGCGGGACGCCGGCCGCGCTGAGCGCCCGCCGGACGCCGGGGATGGAACGGCCGCCGGCCCGGACCAGCACGGCCATCTCGCCCCAGGGCACGCCGTCCTCCAGGTGGGCGCGGCGGAGCAGGTCGGCGATGGAGTCCAGCTCGGTGCCGGGGGTGGGGTAGGTGTAGACCTCGACCCGGCCGCCCTCGCGGGAGGGCAGCAGGGCGCGGTGCTGGGCGAGCTTGTCGGCGGGCAGCCGGCCCATCGGCATCCGCCGGGCGAGTTCGCGGGAGGCGGCGAGCAGGACGGCGCCGGAGCGGCGGGAGACCCGCAGGACCTTGACCTCGGCGGGGCCGCCGTCGGCCCGCCGGAAGGCCTGCGGGAATTCCAGGATGCCGTTGATGTCGGCGCCGCGGAACGCGTAGATCGACTGGTCGGGGTCGCCGACGGCGACCAGCTCCCGCCCGCCGCCGGCCAGCCGGCGCAGCAGCCGGACCTGCGAGGGGTCGGTGTCCTGGTACTCGTCGACGAAGACGGCCTCGTAGCGCTGCCGCAGGTCCTCGCCGACCTCGGCGCGTTCGGCGAGCAGCACGGCGCGGTGGACGAGTTCGGCGTAGTCGAGGACGCCGCGCAGGTCGAGGACGTCCAGGTAGTCGGCGAGGAAGTGCGCGGCGGCGGCCCAGTCGGGGCGCTGGACGCCCTCGGCGAAGCGGCGCAGCTCGTCCTCGCCGAGGCCCAGTTCGCGGCTGCGGGCGAGCACCGCGCGGACCTCGTCGGCGAAGCCGCGGGTGGTCAGGCAGGCGCGCAGGTCGAGCGGCCAGCCGATCCGGCCGCCCGTGGCGGGGCCGTCGTCGGACGCGGCGAGGCGGGCGTCCTCGGCGCCGCCGGCCAGCAGCTCGCGGACCATGACGTCCTGCTCGGGGCCGGAGAGCAGCCGCAGCGGCTCGGCGTAGTCCTGCGGGTCCTGGTGGGCGCGGAGCAGGGCGTAGCAGAAGGAGTGGAAGGTGGTGGCCTGCGGGGCGGCGGCCGAGGCCCCGAGCCGGCCGGACATCCGGTCGCGGAGCTCCATCGCGGCCTTGCGGCTGAAGGTCAGGACCAGGATCCGCTCGGGGTCGGTGCCGCGTTCGATCCGCCGGGCGACGGCCTCCACCAGGGTCGTGGTCTTGCCCGTCCCGGGCCCGGCGAGCACCAGCAGCGGGCCGCCCGTGTGCTCGACCACGGCGCGCTGGTACTCGTCCAGCACGGGCGGGGCGGGCTGGGCGAGGGGGCTGCGCACCAGACGGTAGGGGGAGGTCACGGAGTTCCTGGGGGTTGTGCTGCGGGCAACGTCGGACGGGCCCGCCCGGGGCCCGCCCGTATCGAGCCTACGATCCTGCCCCGTCATTCCCGTCCGCGCACCCGGTTCCGGGAAGGTCCGGGGTCACCGGCCGTCCCAGCGGGCCCGCTTCAGGTCGACCCGGGGCGGGTCGGCGAGTTCGCGCAGCGGGGTGCCCTCCTCGCCGTAGTGGGCGAGGGCGCGGTGCTCGTGGCCGGGCAGGAACCGGCCGTCCGCGCGGATCACCCGCCACCAGGGCACGGCGCCGCCGTAGAGTGCCATGACCCGGCCGACCTGGCGGGGTCCGCCCTGGCCGAGGTATTCGGCGACGTCTCCGTAGGTCATCACCCGGCCGGGTGGAATCCGCTCGGTCAGGTCGAGCACCAGTTCGGCGAAGGGTGGCAGCGCGTCGTGGCCGCCGTCGTCGGTAGCGTCCGTCACCTGCGGCATTCTTCCCCATCCGGGCGCCCGGGAGGTCCGTCGTGGACGATCCGCCGCGCCCGATCCGCCCCCTGTCCAGCACGGGGCGCCGAGGCATGCCACCATCTTCGGGGCGGTGAGTGGTGATACGAGGACAAGACCAGATGACCGGGACGGCTGACGTGGGCGTGGACGAGGACTCCGACGAGTCCGCCGACGCCGTGCCCGCACGTCCCGGCGGCGAAAGCGCCGCCGAGCCGTCACCGGAAGTCTCCCTGATCAAGGACCGGACGATCAAGACCCCCCAGCCGACCGGCCCCGAGGCCGGGCTGCCCGGGCCCGCACCCGAGCCGACGACGACCGGTGTCCCGGCCCAGCAGCCCGCCCCCGGGCCGGCGCCCGCACCGTACGAACCGGCCGGGCCGCACGGGCCGCACGAGCCGTTGGACGACACCCCGCACCTGGACGTGGACGAGCCGCTGCTCGCCGCCCGGGCGCACCGCCCGTCCGATCTGATCCGCTTCCTGGCCGGCGTCTTCGGCATCGTCGCGGTGTTCGTCCTGGCCGGCGTCGCGACCTCGACCACCACCGGCATCGAGCTGGACATCGCCTCCAACGCGCCCCGGTTCTCCCCGGTGCTCTCCACCATCACCGGCCTGGTCTCCAGCGTCGCGGTGCTCGCCGTCCCGCTCGCCTTCGCGGTGGAGCGGCTGATCAAACGCGACGGCCTGCGGGTCGCCGACGGTGTGCTCGCCTCGGTGCTCGCCTACGGCGTCTCGCTGGGCATCGACTGGTGGGTCGCCGAGGGCGCCTCCGATCACATCCGGGACGCCCTCACCAGACTGCCGCTGGACAGCAACGGCACCCTCACCGACCCGGTGCACGGCTATCTGGCGCCGGTGATCGCCTATATGACCGCGGTCGGCATGTCGAGCCGGCCGCGCTGGCGGGTCGCCCTCTGGGTGGTGGTGATCTTCAGCGGGATCACCGAGCTGCTCGGCGGCTACACCACCCCGCTGTCCCTGCTGCTCACCGTGCTGATCGGCTGGTCCGTCGCCTACGGCACGCTGTACGCGATCGGCTCGCCGAACATCCGGCCCACCGGCCAGCACCTGATGATCGGCCTGCGCAAGGTCGGCTTCACCCCGGCCAGCGCCCACCGCGCCCCCGACGCGCCCGGCGGCACCCGCCGCTACTACGTCGCCCAGCAGAGCGGCCCGCCGCTGGACGTCCACATCATCGACCGCGAGCAGCAGGCCTCCGGCTTCTTCTACCGCGCCTGGCGGCGGCTGCGGCTGCGCTCGGTGGCCGTCCGCCGCAGCCCCCAGTCGCTGCGCCAGGCCCTGGAGCAGGAGGCGCTGATCGCCTACGCGGCGGCCGCCTCGGGCGCCCGCGCCCCGCAGCTGGTCGCCACCTCCGAGCTCGGTCCGGACGCCGCGATCCTGGTCTACGAGAACGTCGAGGGCCGCATCCTGGACGACCTCGGCGAGGGGGAGGTCACCGACCAGGTGATGGCCTCGCTCTGGGAGTCGGTCGCCGCCCTGCACGAGCGCCGGATCGCCCACCGCCGGCTCACCGGCGAGTCGCTGCTGGTCGTCGACGAGAAGGCGGCCTGCCTGGTCAACCTCTCCGGCGGCGACATCGCGGCCACCGATCTGACGCTGCGCATCGACATCGCCCAGCTGCTCACCACCTTCGCGCTGCGGATCGGCCCGGAGCGGGCGGTCGCCACCGCCAACGCCGTCCTCGGCGCCGAGCGGGTGGCGCAGGCGCTGCCGCTGCTCCAGCCGGTCGGCATGAGCCGCTCCACCAGGGTCGACCTGAAGAAGCTCACCAGGGAACGCAAGGCCGCCGCCCGGGCCCGGGCGCTGGAGCAGGTCGCCGCCGGCGAGCGCACCCAGCAGCAGGCCGAGGAGGACATCGCGGCGGCCGGCGAGGACCTGCTCAGCCGGCTCCGCGGCCAGATCCTCCAGATCGCCCCCGAGGCACCGACCGAGACGGCCAAGCTGGAACGGCTCAAGCCGAAGAGCCTGATCATGGTGATCGCGCTCACCTTCGCCGCCTATCTGGCCCTGACCACCATCAAGCCGGCCCAGCTCAAGCTCTCCCAGATGGACTGGGCCTGGGCTGCGGTGGCCCTGGCCGGTGCCGCGTTCAGCTACGTGGCCGCCTCGATGAGCCTGACCGGGTTCGTCCCGGAGAAGCTGCCGTTCCGGCGCACCGTCGCCGCCCAGCTGGCCGGGTCCTTCGTCAAGCTGGTCGCGCCCGCCGCGATCGGCGGCATCGCGCTGAACACCCGCTATCTGCAGAAGGCCGGCATCCGCTCCGGCCAGGCGGTCGCCTCCGTCGGCGCCTCCCAGCTGGCCGGGCTGGCCGGGCACCTGCTGCTGCTGTTCAGCTTCGGCCTGATCACCGGCAGCCAGACCAACGGCGACCTCTCCGCCTCCCGGGCGGTGATCATCGGGGTGCTGACCGCCGCCGTGCTCGCCCTGGTGGTCGCGGCCGTCGCCCCGCTGCGGCGGTTCGTGCTGAACCGGCTGCGCTCGCTGTTCTTCGGCGTGGTGCCCCGGATGCTCGACCTGATGCAGACCCCCAGGAAGCTGATCACCGGCTTCGGCGGCATCCTGCTGCTGACCCTGTCGTTCACCGCCTGCCTGGACGCCTCGGTGCAGGCCTTCGGCGGCAGCATCAGCTTCTCGGCGGTCGCGGTGGTCTTCCTGACCGCCAACGCGGCCGGTTCCGCGATCCCCACACCCGGCGGGATCGGCCCGGTGGAGGTGGCCCTGATCAGTGCCCTGACCTTCGCCGACGTGCCGGCCGCGGTCGCCACCCCGGCGGTCTTCCTCTACCGCGCGCTGACCTTCTGGCTGCCGGTGCTGCCCGGCTGGATCTCCTACAACGTGCTCCAGCGCAAGGGCGCGCTGTAGGTCCGCGCATGCGAAAGGGCCCGCCGGGAACGGCGGGCCCTTCGCGCGTCAGGCCTGGTACGGCAGGCCTAGTAAACCGGCTTGTGCGGCTCGATCTGGCTCACCCAGCCGAGCACGCCGCCGCCGAGGTGCACGGCGTTGGCGAAGCCGGCCGCCTTCACCACGGCCAGCACCTCGGCCGAGCGCACGCCCGACTTGCAGTGCAGCACGATCTTCTTGTCCTGCGGCAGCGACTCCAGGGCGTCGCCCATCAGGAACTCGTTCTTCGGGATCAGCACCGCGCCGGGGATGTTGACGATCTCGTACTCACCGGGCTCGCGGACGTCGATCAGGAAGATGTCCTCCTTGTCGTCCTGCCACTGCTTGAGCTGCTTCGAGGTGATCGTCGAACCGGCGGCGGCGGCCTGCGCCTCCTCCGACACCACGCCGCAGAAGGCCTCGTAGTCGATCAGCTCGGTGACCGTCGGGTTCTCGCCGCAGAGCGCGCAGTTCGGGTCCTTGCGGACCTTCACCTGGCGGTAGGTCATCTCCAGGGCGTCGTAGATCATCAGCCGGCCGACCAGCGGCTCGCCGACCCCGGCCAGCAGCTTGATCGCCTCGGTGACCTGGATCGAGCCGATGGAGGCGCAGAGCACGCCCAGCACGCCGCCCTCGGCGCAGGACGGGACCATGCCGGCCGGCGGGGCCTCCGGGTAGAGGCAGCGGTAGCACGGGCCGTGCTCGGCCCAGAACACGCTCGCCTGGCCGTCGAAGCGGTAGATCGAACCCCACACGTACGGCTTGCCGAGCAGCACCGCGGCGTCGTTGACCAGGTAGCGGGTGGCGAAGTTGTCGGTGCCGTCGACGATCAGGTCGTAGCCGGAGAAGATCTCCATGACGTTGTCGTTGTCAAGGCGCTCCTCGTGGAGGATCACGTTGACGTAGGGGTTGATCTCCTTGACGGAGTCCCGCGCCGACTCGCCCTTGGAGCGGCCGATGTCCGACTGGCCGTGGATGATCTGCCGCTGGAGGTTGGACTCGTCCACCACGTCGAACTCGACGATGCCGAGCGTGCCGACACCGGCCGCGGCCAGGTACATCAGCGCGGGCGAGCCCAGGCCGCCGGCGCCGACACACAGCACCTTGGCGTTCTTCAGCCGCTTCTGCCCGGCCATGCCCACATCGGGGATGATCAGGTGGCGGGAGTACCTGCGGACCTCGTCGACGGTGAGCTCGGCGGCCGGCTCGACCAGGGGTGGCAGCGACACGGGGACTCCGATGGTCGTCGGTTCAGGTGGCCTGGGCCAACCTCTTGTGGCTTGTTGCTCCGCCACCGAGGTGGCTCTGCTACGCCAACAGTGTCATGCCGCCCCGGTATTCCGAGACAGCTCGTCCGACTGGCGAGACGGGCGGCACCGGATGGTGGGACCGCCCGCCGGCCCCGGGACCCAGCAGGTCCGGGGCCCCGCGAAAGGGCCGCGGAAGAGCCGCGGCGGGCCGCCCGGCCCCGGCCGCCGCCCCGGACCGGCCCGCGCTCAGACCCGGCAGGCCGTCTCCAGCCAGACGTCCCCGAGCGACTCCTCCAGCGGCACCTGCGTCCGCCAGCCGAGACGGTCCCGGGCGGTCCGGACGTCCGCCTGCCGCCACGGCACCGGCTCGCCCGCCGGACCACGCCCCTCGGCCGGCCGCGGCTCCGGCGCCCGGTGGCCCGGCAGATGGTGCCCGGGCAGGTGGTCGGCCGGTCCGGCGGACTGCGCGGGCAGCAGCATCTGCCGGTTCTCCTCCAGGACCGTCCCCTCGAAACCGGCCGCCCGGACCAGCAGCTGCGCCGCGTCCCGGGCCCGGACGGCGTGCCCGCTGCCGATGTTGATCACCCCGGTGGCCGCCGACACCGCCGCCGCCTGGATCGCCCGGGCGACGTCCCGGACGTCCACGAAGTCCCGGTAGCCGGACAGGTCCGGCATCCGCACCTGGGACTCCTCCCGCTCCAGCGCCCGGCGCAGGCCCTCGGCGAGCCGTCCGAACAGCGAGGCGGTCGGCGCGCCCGGACCCACCACGTCGAACACCCGCAGCACGGCCGCGTCCAGCCCGGAGGCCAGCACCAGCTCCGTCCCGGCGAGCTTGGACACCCCGTACGGGCCCACCGGGCGCGGCTCGGCGCTCTCCGCCACCGGCACACCGCCCGGCACCGGCCCGTACTCCGCCGCCGAGCCGACGTGCACCAGCCGGGCCGGCTCCCGGCTGCGCCGGATCGCCTCGCAGACGGTGGCCACCGCCAGCGTGTTCGCCCGGATCAGGGTGCGCGAGCTGCCGTAGGTGGCGCCCGCGCAGTTGATCACCACCTGGGGCGCGACCGCGTCCAGGAACCGGGCCAGCGCGCCCGGACTGCCGGTGGTCAGGTCGAAGCGGATGTCGGCGGAGTCACGCCGGCCGAGCACCGTCACCTGCAACTCCTGGTCCATGAGCAGACGATCGGTGACCCGACGGCCGATAAAGCCGTCGGCGCCCAGCAGCAGCACCCTCATCGGGGGTGTCCTTCCACGAAGCGAGGTCGGTACGACCTGGCGGACAGAATGAACAACAGGACAGTGGATCGGTGGCGGCACCGGCGCGGGCCCGGTCAGCGGTGCGAGCCGGCCCGGCCGCCGAGCGGGCCGGCCCGGCCCAGCGCGAGCAGCGCGAGCCAGAGCGCGGGAGCGGCGAGCGCGCCCGGCGCGGCGGCCGGCCGGTACCCGGTGGGCCGGGCGAACGGGCGCGGACGCTCCCCGGCCCCGCCGTCGGCCCCGGCCGCCGGGAAGGCCGGCCACCGCGAGACCGGCTCCGGGCAGATCTCGCGGAACGCGCCGACCACCCGTTCCACGGCGAAGCGTTCCTGCGCCCTCAGCCGCCCGGCCGACCCCGGCCGGGACCCCCGCTCCTCGTCCCGCGGCAGCGCCGGGCAGGCACCCGCCGGCGCGTCCGGATCCCGGGGCGGGACCAGCGGCCCGGTCGGCCCAGCCGCCTCGCGTGCCACCCCCACACCGGCGGGGACCACCGCCCGACCGCTGAGCATCGCGTCCGCCGGCAGCCGCGGACCGCGCGGGGCGAGCGCCGAGAAGACGACCACGGTGCCACCCTCCCAGGCCCGCGCCGACGATGCGGGCCGTCCGGCGAATTCCACCGCCCCGGCCACTCCCGGCCGGCCGGGAGTGGCCTCGCGGTGCGCCCGGTGGCCGGGCGCCGTCTCCTCACCGTGGATCACCGGCCGCGCCGCGGGCCGCCCGGCCCGGACCCGGGCGAAGGCGTACGGCATCGGCTCGGCGTCCCGGCCCGCCCCCGGCGCGGGCAGCGCCGCCGCGCCGCCGCCCTCCACATGGCAGAGGCCCACCGCGGCCAGGCCGCCGGAACCACGCCGGGAATACGGGCGGGCACCCTCGGTGAGCAGGGCTATGCGCACGGGAGACCTCCAGAGCAGAGCGGGATCGACGGATTGCTTGAGCGGCCTGGGCGGCCACCCGGAATGGCCCCGCGACCGGCCCGGGAACAGCCCGGGGCCGAGGGGCCCGGTCGGCCGGCGGCATCGCGGCCCGGCCGGGGTGCCGCCGGCCGGCGGGGCGGCCGCCCGGCGGTCACCTCCGACCCGCCGTCACCCTGCGTACGGCCGCCCTCCGGATCCTCCGGCTGCCGCGACGCCCCCACATGTGTTCGGTCCGACAGCAGAAAGGTAGGACCGGCCCCCGGCGATCCATCGGTCACATGCCTGGCTGCCACCTGAACGAGTGAACCCGCGTGACCTCGCCCGGGCCGGGGCGTTGGGGCTCTCCCGCTCCGGGCGGGTCAGCCGCGCCCGAGCAGCTCCCGGACCGCGCGCGCCACCTGCTCGGGGTGCTCCATCATCGCCACGTGCCCCGAGTCCGGCAGCACCAGCAGCCGGGCGTCCGCGAACGCCGCGCAGGCCCGCCGCGCCGAGCGGTAGGAGACCAGCTTGTCCCGCAGCCCGTACACCAGCAGCACCGGCACCCGCACCTGTTCGGCCTGCCGCCAGAGCGACTGGTCGCCGCGCTCGGTGTAAGCCGAAACGATTCCGCGCGCCGACCCGGTCAGCGCCCGCATCGCGTACGGCACCGCCAGCCGGCTCCGGTACTCGGCCACCGCCGCGGCCCGGGCGGCCTCGGACAGGCCGTCCGGGTCTCCGTAGACCAGCCTCAGCAGTTCCTCGGTGGCGGCCTCGGGGGCCCGCCCCTTCGACGGCAGCCGGCGCAGCAGCGCGGGGACCCCGGGCACCGCGAGCAGCCCGGTCGGCCAGGCCGTGCGCTGCGGCGGCAGTTCGGGCAGCGCGGGCGAGATCAGGGTGAGGCTGCGCACCAGGTCGGGGCGGAGCGCGGCGAGCCGGACGGCGACGGCCCCGCCCAGCGAGTTGCCGAACAGGTGCACCGGACCGCGCCCGGCCGCCTCCAGGTGGCCGATCACCGCGCGGACGTGGCCGGAGACGGTCAGGTTGCCGTCGGCCGGCGGAGCGGACCGGCCGAAGCCGGGCAGGTCCACGGCCTCACCGTCGACCAGGCCGCCGAGGCGGTCCATCAGCGCCGTCCAGTTGGCCGCCGAGCCGCCGAGCCCGTGCACGAAGAGCGCCGGCTCCCGCCCGTCCGCGCCACCACCGTCACCGCCGGGCCGGTGCGCCGCCGGCACCGGACCGGGGACCTCGACCGTGCGGAGCGGCCCGGGCCGCCCTGCCTCCGTCCGTACCTGCTGCTCAGCGCTGCTCATGGTGGACGATGGTAGTGAGACGCCACCCCGCGCCCCCGGGCCCGGGCCGCCCTCCCGTCCGACGTCACACCACTGCCGTCAGCCGTGGTCAGCGCCGTATTGTGGGCTCCTGACAAGGGGGCTCGGTGCTTTTCTCACGCTCGCCAAGCGCGAAGGCGGTTACCGAAAAGTAGAATCGGTCATCTTGCCAGCCCCGAACAACCCGTGAAGTGAGGAGCGCCGTGACGGCCATCCAGGAGGCGCAGGAGCGCCCGCGCGGTGCCCGCCTGCCGCGAAGCGCCCGCCGTGAACAACTGCTCGGTGCCGCCCAGGAGGTGTTCGTCGCGCAGGGTTACCACGCGGCCGCCATGGACGACATCGCCGACCGCGCCGGGGTCAGCAAGCCGGTGCTGTACCAGCACTTCCCCGGAAAGCTGGAGCTCTACCTGGCGCTGCTGGACAAGCACTGCGACGCCCTGGTCGAGTCGACCCGCGCGGCGCTGGCCGCGACCACCGACAACAAGCAGCGGGTGGCCGCGACCATGGAGGCGTACTTCAACTACGTCTCCAGCGAGTCCGGCGCCTTCCGGCTGGTCTTCGAGTCGGACCTGACCAACGAACCGGCCGTGCGCGAGCGCGTCGAGCGTGCCTCGGACGCCAGCGCGACCCTGGTCAGCAAGGTGATCCAGGAGGACACCGACCTGCCGGAGGCCGAGTCCAAGCTGCTCGCCGCCGGGGTCTGCGGCCTGGCCCAGATCACCGCCCGCTACTGGCTCTCGCAGGGGCTGGAGATCCCCCGCGACGAGGCGGTCCGGCTGGTCGCGAGCCTGGCCTGGCGCGGTCTGAAGGGCTTCCCGATGCATCCCGTCGCCGAGGCCGCGGAGGCGGCGGGCGAAGAGCGGTGATGCGCTGACCTTCGCCTCGGCGCTGATCGTGTGCTCTATGGTGAAGCCGTACGGCGCGGTCGTCGCGAACGCTTGTCCCAGGCGGTCCGGTGCCCGTGCGTGGATGGCTGCAACCCCGGAGGGACGGAAGCCGTGGAGGTCAAGATCGGCGTGCAGAACGCGCCGCGCGAGATCGTGATCGAGAGCTCGCAGACTGCCGAAGAGGTCGAGAGCGCGATCGCCAAGGCGCTGGAGGGCACCTCGAAGCTCTTCTCGCTGACCGACGAGCACGGCCGCCGCGTCATCGTCCCGGCCGAGCGCCTGGCGTACGTGGAGATCGGCGAGTCGGCGGCCCGCAAGGTCGGGTTCGGCACCAGCTGAGACGCTGCCCGGTGCCCCGCCCCCTCACCGAGGGGGCGGGGCACCGCTGCGTGTACGGCCGGGTCATCAGGGGTAGGGCGACAGTGCGGCCGTCCGCACGCCGCACCCGCACCCCGGGAGGCAGCCTTGCTGGTCGAGTCGATCGCCTTCGTCCTCATCGGCCTGATCGTCGGCTCGGCCGCGCTGCTCGCACTGCCCGCCCACTTCCCGGCCGGCCGGGGGCTGACGATCGGGACGGCGCTGGTGGCGGCCCTGGTCAGCGGGGTGATCACGCACTTCACCCTGAACGGCGGGTACCCGGCGGTGACGCTCGGCGTCTCGGCCGTCGTCTCCGCCCTGCTCACCTCGGTACTGGCCCGGCCCGACCTGGCGGCCGGGCGGGCGCCGGCCCACCGGCACCGCCCCCACCGCCCGGGCGCGCACCGCGCGCAGCGGCGCCACCGGCCTGCCTGACGGGGCGCGGTCTCAGGAGGCGAGGCCCAGCGCGGCCATCCGCTTGGTGTGCGCCTCGGTGATCCGGTTGAACATCTTGCCGACCTCGACCAGGTCGAAGCCCTGCAGCTGCACACCGCCGACCAGCAGGTTGGAGAGCGCGTCCCGCTCCGCGACCACCCGCTGGGCCTGGCTCAGCGCCTCGCCCATCAGCCGTCGGCCCCAGAGCGCGAGCCGGCCGCCGGCCCGCGGGTCCGCCTCGATGGCCTGGCGGACCTTGTCGACGGCGAACTGGGCGTGCCCGGTGTCCGACATCACGCCGAGCACCAGGTCGCGGGTGTCGTCGTCCAGCCGGACGGCCACCTCGCGGTAGAAGTCGGTCGCGATCGCGTCGCCGACGTAGGCCTTGACCAGGCCCTCCAGCCAGTCCGAGGGCGCGGTCATCCGGTGGAAGAGCTCCAGCGGCTCGACGAACGGCCGCATCGCCTCCTGCGGGTCCGCGCCCACCTCGGCGAGCCGGTCGTGCAGGCGCTGGTAGTGCTGGAACTCGGCGGAGGCCATCCGGGCCAGCGCCGCCTTGTCGGCGAGGTCGGGCGCGAGCTTGGCGTCCTCGGCGAGCCGCTCGAAGGCGCTCAGCTCGCCGTACGCGAGGGCGCCGAGCAGGTCCAGCACGGCCGCCCGGTATCCCGGATCGGCCGAGCGGGCCGCCCAGTCCCCGATCGAACCGGCCGCGTCGTCCTGCGTCTCACCATGGGTCTCCATGACCTGCCACCTTAGTCCGGCCCGCCCTGCGGTACACGTCTCCGGCCGCCGCCGCGGGCTCCCCGGCCCGGCCCCGGACCCCCCCGCGCCGTACCCGCCCCCGGTCGCCCGGGCCGGCCGCCGGCGCCTCCGCCCCAGGACCACCACCGAAAAGTTCCGCCCCGGACACCCCCCGCTCACCCCGATGTCAGAAGCGTCACGTGTTCGAGTCGTCGCGTGACTGTATGGTGGTAGGGAGGCCCGTAGTGCTCGCACGGTGTCACCGCCGTCTCGGTGCGCCGGGCAAGCCCGCTCCGTAACGGCACCGTCCATCAGGACGTGTCCGTACCGGAAGCCGGGTACTCACGTACGCGGATGCCCGGTCGGAGAGCCGATCGGCTCCGACCATGGCTTGGACTTCAAGCCTTGGCACCGCATCAGTGGCCGAGCGAGGGCCGCCGCGGACCGCGCCGCCAGGCGAAGGTCCCGCGCAGGTCCCTCACGGGAATCCTCCCCGACGCCGCCGGCGACGCGCCCCGTACCGGGCCGCGCGGACCGGCCGGCCGCAGGGACCGGCGCGGTTGTGCGTCCGCGCAGCTGTATTCAGGGCCGTCCAGGCCCGTACGCAGCCGCGCGGCTGCCCGCCCGCCGCTCGCTCTCGGCCCCTCCCACACGGAAGAGGCAGCACCCTGTCCACCACCGCTGAACCCATCAAGACGACGTTCCGGGATCTGGGGATCCTCCCGGAGACCGCCGAGGCGCTCGAGTCCGTCGGCATCGTCCATCCCTTCCCCATCCAGGAGATGACCCTCCCGGTCGCGCTGACCGGTCACGACGTCATCGGCCAGGCCAAGACCGGCACCGGCAAGACGCTCGGTTTCGGCCTCCCGCTGATCGAGCGGGTCGTCGTCCGGGCCGACATCGACGCCGGCCGGGCCACCGAGGAGCAGCTCTCCGAGTCCCCGCAGGCGCTGATCGTCGTCCCGACGCGTGAGCTGTGCACCCAGGTCACCAACGACCTGCAGACCGCCGGCAAGGTGCGCGACGTCCGCGTGCTGGCCGTCTACGGCGGCCGGGCGTACGAGCCGCAGGTCGAGGCCCTGAAGAAGGGCGTCGACATCGTCGTCGGCACCCCGGGCCGTCTGCTGGACCTCGCCGGGCAGAAGAAGCTGAACCTGTCCACGGTCCGCGCGCTCGTCCTGGACGAGGCCGACGAGATGCTCGACCTGGGCTTCCTGCCCGACGTCGAGAAGATCCTCACCATGCTGCCCGCCAAGCGGCAGACCCTGCTGTTCTCGGCCACCATGCCGGGCCAGGTGATCAGCCTCGCCCGCCGGTACATGAACCAGCCGACCCACATCCGGGCCGCTGCCCCGGACGACACCGGCCACACCGTCGCCAGCGTCGACCAGCACATCTTCCGGGCGCACTCGCTCGACAAGGTGGAGATGGTCTCGCGCATCCTGCAGGCCGACGGCCGCGGGCTGGCGATGATCTTCTGCCGCACCAAGCGCACCGCCGCCGACGTCTCCGACCAGCTCACCCAGCGCGGCTTCGCGGCCGGCGCGGTGCACGGCGACCTCGGCCAGGGCGCGCGCGAGCAGGCCCTGCGGGCGTTCCGCAACGGCAAGGTCGACGTCCTGGTCTGCACCGATGTCGCCGCCCGCGGCATCGACGTCGAGGGCGTCACGCACGTCATCAACTACCAGTGCCCCGAGGACGAGAAGACCTACCTGCACCGGATCGGCCGCACCGGCCGGGCCGGCGCCTCCGGCACCGCCGTCACGCTGGTGGACTGGGACGACATCCCGCGCTGGCAGCTGATCAACAAGGCGCTGGACCTGTCGTTCAACGACCCGGAGGAGACCTACTCCACCTCGGCGCACCTGTACGAGCTGCTGAAGATCGCCCCGGGGACCACCGGCGTGCTGCCCCGCTCCGAGCGGACCCGCGCCGGCCTGGGCGCGGAGGAGGTCGAGGACCTCGGCGAGACCGGCGGGCGCGGTTCGCGTTCGGCGGCCGGCCGGGGCCGTGGCGGTAACGGCGGCGGTAACGGTGGCGGTGGCACCCGGGGCGGCTCCGGCCGGACCGGTACGGCCACCGCCGAGGCCGTCGAGGAGAAGCCGGCCCGCCGCACCCGTGAGCGCCGGCGCACCCGTGGCGGCTCCGCCGTCGAGGGCGACGCGGTGGTGGAGAGCCCGGCCGGCGCCGCTTCGGCGGTCGAGGCCCCGGCCGCTCCTGCCGTCGAGGGCGCCGAGGGCGAGGCCGCTCCGCGCCGCCGCCGTCGCCGCCCGCGCGGCACCGCCGCCGCCGGCGAGGGCACGGCCGTCACGGTGACCGAGGCGCCCGCCGAGGCTCCGGCCGCCGCGGTCGCCGAGGAGAAGCCGGCCACCAAGCCGCGGACCCGCAGCCGGGCCAAGGCGAAGGCCGAGACCGCCGTCGAGGCCGCGCCCGAGGCCACCGCGGACGCCCCGGCCGAGGCCGCCGCCCCGCGCCGCCGCACCCGCACCCGCCGCCCGGCCGCCGCCACCGAGGCGACCCCGGAGAGCTGACGCACCGCCCCGGAGGGGACGGGCCGGTCCGCGACCGGCCCGTCCCCTTCGGCGTTCCCCGCCGCGCCGGGCCCGCCGGGCAGGCCCTAAGCTCGGGTTACCGGCCAGTCGCATGCCCCTGAGGAGATCCGCCCATGAGCACGCCGCCGTTCCTCACCCTTCCCTCCTGCGCGCGTGCGCTGCGGATCGCGACCGCCCGCGGGGAGTTCGCCGCGCTGCGGGCCGAGCCGGCCGGGGAGGTGCGGGGGGCGGCGCTGCTGGTGCCCGGCTTCACCGGCAGCAAGGAGGACTTCATCGCGCTGCTGGAGCCGCTGGCGGCGGCCGGCTACCGGGTGACCGCGGTCGACCAGCGCGGCCAGTACGAGACCGGCGGTCCCGACGACCCGGCCGTCTACGCCGTGTCCGCGCTGGGCGCGGACGTCCGGGCGCTGTCCGCGGCCCTGCTGGCCGAGGGCGGCCCCGGGGGCGGACCGTTGCACCTGCTCGGCCACTCCTTCGGCGGCCAGGTGGCCCGGGAGGCCGTCCTGGGGGCCGGGGCGGGCCCGCTGCCGTGGCGCTCGCTGACGCTGATGTCCACCGGACCCGGCCCGATCGAGCCGGGCGAGGCGGCGCGCACCAAGCTGCTGATCGACGTGCTGCCGACGATGAGCCTGGAGGAGATCTGGCAGGTGCTCCAGCAGTTGGAGGAGGGCGCCGGCGACCGGGAGCGGCGCCCGTCCGCGGAGGTCGCGGAGTTCCTGCACCGCCGCTGGGTGGCCAATGTGCCACAGGCGCTGAGCACCACCGGTGCCCATCTGATCTCCGCGCCGGACCGGGTGGACGAGCTGGCCGCGACCGCCGCCGTCCTGCCCGCCCTGGTGCTCTCCGGCGTGCGGGACTACGCCTGGCCGGTGCCGGAGCAGACCCGGATGGCCGAGCGGCTGGGCGCCCGCCGGGTGGTCGTCGAGGACGCCGGGCACTCCCCCAACGCGGAGCGGCCGGCCGCGACCGCCGAGGCGCTGCTGGACTTCTGGGCCTGAGCCCGCCGGGGCCCGGACCGGACCGGTCTGGACCACTCGTGACCACTCCGGGCCCTCCGTTGTTCGATCAACTTCGGGCGGCACAGAGGACAAAATTCGTTAGTTGCGGTAATATTTGATTCTGTCCGGGAATCATCGTCGACATCGACGTCGGCGCGAGTCAGCCGAAACCAGGACTTTACGGACGGGCAACGGCCCGGTAGCACCGCCACGTCACCGTGGTTCATGAGGCACCAGACGCACTTGGCAAGCAGGGGGGAGCCCTTTGCCGCAGCAGATCGTCGACCGTTCGACCCGACAGATCGCACAGATCCGACCGATGCGACGGATCCGACAGTCCCCGAGTGGGCTGATATCGAGTCAGCCACGACCGCCCCGCCCGACGGGGCCAGGAAAGGAGAGGCCCATGCGCTTCGAGATCCTCCGACTGGACGACGCCCACGGTGGCGCCACCAACCCCCTGATCGCCGATGCCGAGACCGTCCGCGAGGTCGTCCAGGCCGCCGCCCACACCGGCGAACGCCTGCTGATCCGTCCGTGCCCGACCGTCTGACCCAGCGCGGCGCCTCCGACCGGGAGCCCTCACCCGCCGCCGAAGAGCCGGGAGCGTCCGATCCCGACGTTCCGATACCCGACTGACGCCCTGTCACCGCAACCGACGATGACGGGGCGTCAGTGCGTCCGGGGCCGCCCCGCTCCGTCCACCGGGCGCGGACCGGCCGACGTTTGCCGCCGCCCGCCGCTGGACATCCCCTAGCGGGAGCCGCCCACGCCGCGCCGGCCCGGGCGCCCGCCAGCGACAGGTGCCGCCGAGCCCTCCGTACGGGTGATCGTCCTTGACGCGGCGGTCCGGAGGGAGGAGCGTTGTCGGCTATGAGGGGCGAGCCAAGCTGCCCGAGGTGCGCCGGTCGGGTGCGCGCCCCCGGTCTGTTCTCAGACACCTGGCAGTGCGACCGGCACGGAGCCGTGCATCCGATGCAGCCGGTGCTGCCTCCGAGCGTGGAGGCGCTGAACGTCGCCGTCGCCCGTTCGCAGGTCCCCGTCTGGCTGCCCTGGCCACTGCCGGTCGGCTGGCTCTACACCGGTATCGCGCACGTCGGTGACGATGTCTCGGGCGCCCGGGCCACCGCCGTCGCCTGCTCGGGCCCGGCGCCGCTCGGCGGTTTCGGCGAGCTGGTGCTGGTCGCCGAGGAGCTGGGCGTCGGGCTCGGTGCCCGGTACGCGGGGCTGGCCGGGCCGGATCCGGGCGAGACCGTCGCGCTCTACAAGCCCGCCGACGCCAAGCTGATGGCGGCCGGACGGCCCACCCCGATGTTCCACGTCCCGGACGCCCCGGCCGACCGCGCGGTCTTCGTCGGCGAGGCCCGGGGCCTCTGGCTCTGGGCGGTGGCCTGGCCGGAGCAGTCGGCCCTGGTGATGTACGACGAACTGGTGCTCACCGACCTGCGCGAGGCCGGCGCCGAGCTCGACCTGCTGCCCTGCGGGGCGCTCTCCCCCCGCCTGTTCGGCTGACCGGCGGCCGCCGCGTCTATCCTGGGCGGCACCCGCGAGCGTCCACCCCAGGAGAGCACTCCGTGCGCATCGACCTGCACGCCCACAGCAACGCGTCCGACGGCACCGACAGCCCGGCGGAGCTGGTCAGGGCGGCCGTCGCCGCGGGCCTGGACGTGGTCGCGCTCACCGACCACGACACCGTGGCGGGCCACGCCGAGGCCGCCGGGGCGGTGCGCGCGCTGCCGGCCGGGGCCCGGCTGACCCTCGTCCCGGGCGCCGAACTGTCCTGCGTGGTGGACGGCATCAGCATGCATCTGCTGGCCTACCTGTTCGACCCGGCCGAGCCGGAGTTCGCGCGCGAGCGCGAGCTGGTCCGCACGGACCGGTTCCGGCGCGGGCGGGCGATCGTCGAGCGCTGCCGCGCCCTGGGCGCGGACATCAGCTGGGAGCAGGTCGAACGGATCGCGGGCACCGGCTCGGTGGGCCGGCCGCACATCGCCAGCGCGCTGGTCGAGGCGGGCGTGGTGGCGACCGTCTCGGACGCCTTCACCGCCGACTGGCTGGCCAACGGCGGCCGGGCGGACGTCCGCAAGCACGAGACCGACCCGGTCACGGCGGTCCGGCTGGTCCGGGCGGCCGGCGGGGTGCCGGTCTTCGCCCACCCGGGCGCGGTCAAGCGCGGCCGGACCGTCTCCGACCAGGTGATCGCCGATCTCGCGGCGGCCGGCCTGGCAGCGCTGGAGGTCGACCACATCGACCACGACGAACCGGCCCGGGCCCGGCTGCGCGCGCTGGCCGCCGAACTCGGCCTGCTGACCACCGGCTCCAGCGACTACCACGGCACCCGCAAGACCGTGCGGCTCGGCGAGCACACCACCGACCCGGCCGTCTACGAGGCGCTGCTGGCCCAGGCCACCGGCGCGAAGCCGATCGGCGGCTGACCGCTCACGCGGGCGTACGGGGGCACCGGGCGTGGTGCGGCCGACGCCCCGCGCCCCCGGCTGACCGGCCGTCAGTCCAGCGGGACGCCGCGCCGCTCCGGGTCGCGCAGATCGGTGCCGTGCTTCAGCCAGCGCTCCTCCAGCGCGGCCGCGCCGTGCACCCGCTTCCAGCCGGCCTCGTTGGGCGTCATCGGCAGCAGCGGCAGGAAGCGGACCGGGTCGGCCGGCCCCTCCAGCTCCAGGTCGGCCACCAGACCGCCCGGTTCGGCGGCCAGTACGGAGGTGAACGGCGCGCCGTCCCAGAGCGGGGCGCCGAGGTCCAGCGAGCCGCCGGGGGCCACCACCAGGCCCTCCACCTGCGGCGTCGCGGCGAAGGTGGCCAGCGAGCGGAGCACGCTGTCGCGGCCCCCGCGGACCGTCAGCACCAGTTCGACGCGCGGGCCGCGCACCTGGTCGGCGACCGGTGCGGCCGGGTCGGCCATCGGCGCGGCGGACATCCCGAGCGTCGCGTAACGGACCAGCCCCTCGGCGTCCGGGCCGAAGCGCAGCACCTCGATCCGGTCCGCGCCGAGGAAGGTGACCGCGGCACGGCCACCGGGCTCGCCGAAGGCGGTCAGCAGCCGGGCCTCCACGGCGGCCAGCACCGCCTCCCGGGAGGCGCCGTGCGGGCTGCCGTGAGGGTCCTCCCAGCCGGAGGCCGGGGGGAGATCGCCGAAGGGCGGGAAGTCGTGCGCCATGCCGGTGAGCGTAACCCGGCGCACCCCCGCGGTTGGCACGGCCGCCACCGGAACGCCCCAGCGCCGACAGCCGGTCAGATGTTAGTGTGAGCGACTGGCCACCGGGGATCCTTACCTCCGGGGCAGCGGCGTGAAGGAGGTGGTTGCGGTGGATACCAGCCGACCATGCAGTACCGGCAGCTCTACCCGGCCCGGACGCCTTCCCCGTACCCCTCGCCACGCAGGCTGAAACAACAGCAGCAGCTGGAACAGCCGCGTCCGTCGAGATGACCGAGGCAAGTGTCGGGCCGGCCGGGAGAGCACCCCACCGACGCCCGGTCGCTCCACCACGTGCCCCAGCAAGGCCGAGGACCGACCGCAGGCGCCGGAATCCATCGGTGTTCCTCGCCGTCGCACCACGGCCCTTCCGCCACCGCGCCGCCGTGCGACGGCTCCTGCCCAAGGGAGCCTGCCATGTCGATGATCAACAGCCTGCGCGCCGCCGTCCGCACCAACCGCCGCCGCACCGCGGCCGGCCTGTTCGACTCGGTCCACCCGGACCGGTCCGCCTCCTCCGTGGTGGACTGCGCGGTCTACCAGCACGGCCGCCGCCACGGCGAGAGCTGCAGCCCGCGCGAGGCGGCCCGCCAGGTCAAGGCCTCGCAGCAACTGCCCGAGGGCGCCGGGTCGTTCAGCTGGATCGGCCTGCACGAGCCCACCGAGGCCGAGTTCGAGGGCATCGCCCAGCGCTTCGGCCTGCACCCGCTCGCGGTCGAGGACGCCGTCCACGCGCACCAGCGGCCCAAGGTCGAGCGGTACGACGACGTGCTGTTCGCCGTCTTCAAGACGATCCGCTACGTCGAGCACGACCAGCTCACCCCGACCAGCGAGGTGGTCGAGACCGGCGAGCTGATGGTCTTCGCCGGGCGGGACTTCGTGATCACCGTCCGGCACGGCGGACACAGTTCACTGCAGGAACTGCGGCACCGTCTGGAGGCCGACGCGGACGGCGCCGGGCTGCTCGCCAAGGGCCCGTCCGCCGTGCTCCACGCCATCGCCGACCACGTGGTGGACAACTACCTGCTGGTCGCCGACCGGCTGCAGACCGACGTGGACGAGATCGAGTCCGACGTCTTCTCCAACAAGGGCGGCCGGGGCACCGACGTCGGCCGGGTCTACCAACTCAAGCGCGAGGTACTGGAGTTCAAGCGGGCGGTGGCACCGCTGCTGCGCCCGATGCAGCAGCTCTCCGAGCCGCTCCAGCGCCTGGTCGACCCGGACATCCAGAAGTACTTCCGGGACGTCGCCGACCACCTCGCCCGGGTCACCGAGCAGGTGCACGGCTTCGACGAACTGCTGAACTCGCTGCTCCAGGCCAACCTGGCACAGGTCTCGGTGGCGCAGAACGAGGACATGCGCAAGATCACCGCCTGGGCGGCGATCTTCGCCGTCCCCACCATGATCACCGGCGTCTACGGCATGAACTTCAAGTACATGCCCGAGCTGGACACCAAGTACGGCTACCCGGTGGTGCTCAGCGGGATCGTCATCGTCTGCATCGGGATGTACCGGGGCTTCCGCCGCAACGGCTGGCTCTGAAGCCGTCGCCTACCTCCGGCCGCCCCGCGCGACCAGGACCAGACCGAGCAGGATCAGCACCACCGCCGGGTACGCGGCCGCCGGGGGCCACTGGCCCAGCCAGACGGCCGCGATCAGCGCGGCGCCCGGCGTCTCCAGCAGGATCGCGGTCGAGGTGACGGACGGGCCGAGCGTGCGCACCACCCGGTTGCTGAGCGAGTGGCCGAGCAGCTGGGCGGTGACCATCAGCAGCACGATCTGCCACCAGACCCCGGCCGGCCAGCCCGTCATCGGCGTCCCGGCGGCCAGGCAGACCACCAGCAGCACCGCCGCCGTGGTGGCGTAGCAGACCAGCGTGTACGCGGTGGTGCTCACGGTCCTGCGGACCTCCGCACCCAGCAGCAGGTACCCGGCTGCCGCCAGTCCGGCGCCGAGCGCCAGCGCGTCGCCGAGCAGCGCGCGGGGCGAGAGCGAGAGGTCCACCCCGGTGAGCACCAGCACCCCGGCGAAGGCCACGCACGTCCCGGTCCAGACCGGTCGGGGCGCCCGCACCCCGAGCAGCCGCAGCAGCAGGATCGTCCAGAGCGGGGTGGTGGTCACCAGCGCGGTCGCCGAGGCCACCGAGGTCATCCGCAGGCTCGGCATCCAGAGCGCGAAGTGCACGGCGAGCAGCACACCGGCCGCCACCGCCAGCAGCAGCGCCCGCCGGCCGATCCCGCGCAGCTCCGCCCGGTGCCGCAGCAGCGCGTACGGGCCGAGCACGCCGACCGACATGACGTTGCGCCAGAACGCGATCGCCAGGGCGGGCGCGGCGGTGGCGCTGATCAGCGGCGCGGAGAGCGAGATGCCCGCGACGGAGACCGCGAGCAGCAGCAGGTCGAGGGTGGGCAGCGGGTGCGACGGCACCGGGGCGGTGCGGACGGGGGCTGCGGTCTCGGACCGGGCGGCGGGCACGGCGCTCCTTCGGCTCGTGGCGGGGGCGGACACCCCGGAGGGGCGCTCCCAAGGTAAGGCCCGTGCCACGCTCACGGAACTGTCGCCCGACGGGTGAGACATCTCCCGGACGGCCCAGGACGTACGCTGTCCGCCATGGACCGTACGCCTGCCGCGACCGCGACCGCCGACGACTTCCTCGACCGGGCCCTGCTGGAGGAGGCCGCGAAGAAGTCCGGTCTGCTCTGGGTGCGGGCGGACGGCCAGGAGCAGAGCCGGGCGCTCTGGCACGCCTGGTACGACGGCGCCGTGGTGGTGGTCGGTGACGGCGACGAGCAGCCGCTGCACGGTCTGGCCGCCGGGGCGGGCGCCGTGGTGACCGTCCGCAGCAAGGACAAGGGCGGCCGGCTGACCGGCTGGCCGGCCCGGGTCACCGAGCTCGCCCCGCGGGGCGAGGCCTGGCTCGGCGCGGTCGAGGAGCTCAAGGGGAAGCGGCTGAACGCGCCCGACACCGACACCATCACCGAGCGCTGGGCCCGCGAGTGCCGCGTCCTGCGGCTGGAGCCGGCCGGCCGCGGCGACGGCCTGCTCACCGAGCGGCCGGGCGCCATGCCCGACGACTCGCACGCCGTCGTCCCGATGCCCACCCCCGCCACCACCCGCCGGCCCGTCCCGGCCGGCCTGCCCCGGCTGCTGTTCAAGCGCCGCACCGGCCGCACCGGGAGCTGAACCACGCCTCGCCAGGCCGGTCCGCCGCGGCCCGGGTAGCCTGTGCACGCGGGGCGCGCCGCGCGCGCCCGACCGGGCGTCGAGCGAGTCGAGGGAGTCCATGGCAGGTCCAGGGGGCCGGGTCTTCATCTCGCACCTCGCCGGTATCGCCGTCTTCGACCCGAACGGCGACCAGGTCGGCCGGGTTCGCGACGTGGTGGTCTCGCTGCGGCTCGGCGGCCGCCCGCCGCGGGTGCTCGGGCTGGTGGTCGAGGTGGTCGGCCGGCGCCGGATCTTCCTCCCGATGACCAGGGTGACCAGCCTGGAGTCCGGCCAGGTGCTGACCACCGGCGTGATCAACATGCGCCGCTTCGAACAGCGCCCGTCCGAGACCCTCGTCCTCGCCGAGCTGCTGGACCGCACCGTCACCTGGAGCAAGACCTCCGAGGAGGTCACCGTGCTGGACGTGGCGATGGTCCAGGCCCGGGTGCGCGAGTGGGAGATCAGCAAGGTCTTCGTCCAGGTCGGCCGGGCCGGCCGGCTGCGCAAGGGCAAGGGCGAGCGGCTGACCCTGAACTGGAAGGACGTCACCGGCTTCGCCCTCCCCGAGCAGGACCAGGGCGCCGCCAACCTGCTCGCCACCTTCGACCAGCTGCGCCCCGCCGACCTCGCCAACGTCCTGCACCACCTCTCCGCCAAGCGCCGCGCCGAGGTCGCCGCCGCCCTCGACGACGAACGGCTCGCCGACGTCCTGGAGGAGCTGCCCGAGGACGACCAGGTCGAGATCATCGGCAAGCTGAAGGACGAACGGGCCGCCGACGTCCTGGAGGCGATGGACCCGGACGACGCCGCCGACCTGCTCTCCGAACTGCCCGGGGACGAGGCCGAGCGGCTGCTCCAGCTGATGGAGCCGGACGAGGCCGAGCCGGTGCGGCGGCTGCTGACGTACGAGGAGAACACCGCCGGCGGCCTGATGACCACCGAGCCGATCGTGCTGGAGCCGGACGCCACGGTGGCCGAGGCGCTCGCCCGCGTCCGGATCTCCGACCACAAGCCGGCCCTCGCCGCACAGGTCTTCGTCTGCCGCCCGCCGAACGAGACCCCTACCGGCAAGTACCTGGGCACCGTGCACTTCCAGCGGCTGCTCCGCGAGCCCCCGTACGTCCTGGTCGGCTCGCTGGTGGACGACGACCTGGACCCGCTGCCGCCGGACACCCCGCTGTCCCTGATCACCAGCTACCTGGCGACGTACAACATGGTGGCCGCGCCCGTCGTCGACGACGGCGACCACCTGCTCGGCGCGGTCACCGTCGACGACGTGCTCGACCACCTGCTGCCCGACGACTGGCGCGAGGCCGCCCTGCACGGGCTGGACGACGAGAGAGAGGCGACCGGTGGACGCTGACCGCAAGGGCCGACGCGACGACTCCCCCCGCAAGCGCCTGCAGGGCGAACTGCGGGAACTGCGCCAGCTGCGCGAACTGCGCACCCGCGAGGGCGGCCGCCTCCAGCGCACCGAGACCTCGGTCACCGGACCGGCCCGCACCCGGCTCGACCAGCCGCGCACCGCCCGCCCCGGGCTGATCACGCTGCCGGCCTACGACCCGGAGGCCTTCGGCAAGCTCTCCGAGCGGATCGCCCGCTTCCTCGGCACCGGCCGGTTCATCGTCTGGATGACGGTGGTGATCATCGTCTGGGTGGCCTGGAACACCCTGCTGCCCAGCTCGGTGCGGTTCGACAACTACCCGTTCATCTTCCTCACCCTGATGCTGTCGCTGCAGGCCTCGTACGCGGCGCCGCTGATCCTGCTCGCGCAGAACCGCCAGGACAACCGGGACCGCGTCAACATGGAGCAGGACCGCGCCCGCAGCGACCGCAACATCGCCGACACCGAGTACCTGACCCGCGAGGTCGCCGCCCTGCGGCAGGGCCTCGGCGAGGTCGCCACCCGCGCCTTCATCGCCTCCGAACTGGGCGGTATCCGCTCCGAACTCCAGTCCCTGCTCAGGGAGATCGACGAGCGCCGGGAGCCCTCCGAGGCGCTGTGATCCGCGGCACGCTACCGGCCGGTCGGCCACCCCCCTGAGCGCCGTACCATCAAGGCATGGCCAACGAGACAGAGGTCGCGGCCGGCGTCACGGAGGATTCCGTACGCCAGGCGCTGGCGACCGTCAACGACCCGGAGATCAACCGCCCGATCACCGAGATCGGCATGGTGAAATCGGTCGAGATCGCCGAGGGCGGCGCGGTGCGCGTCGCGGTCTACCTGACCGTCTCCGGCTG
Source organism: Kitasatospora sp. NPDC088548 (assembly GCF_044753005.1). NCBI lineage: Bacteria > Bacillati > Actinomycetota > Actinomycetes > Kitasatosporales > Streptomycetaceae > Kitasatospora > Kitasatospora sp. NPDC088548. The sequence goes on along the minus strand of NZ_JBIVMI010000016.1, from coordinate 31,779 downwards.
TCCGATGCGCGACACCATCACCACCCGGGTCCGCGAGGCGGTCGGCAAGGTCCCGGGCGTGACCGGCGTCGAGGTCGAACTCGACGTGATGAGCGACGAGCAGCGCAAGGAGCTCTCCCAGCTGCTGCGCGGCGGCGCCCCCGAGCGGGAGATCCCGTTCGCCAAGCCCGGCACGCTGACCCGGGTCTACGCGGTCGCCTCCGGCAAGGGCGGCGTCGGCAAGTCCTCGGTGACGGTGAACCTGGCGGCCGCGATGGCCGCCGACGGCCTGAAGGTCGCCGTCGTGGACGCCGACATCTACGGCCACAGCGTGCCGCGCATGCTGGGCGTCGAGGGCCGGCCCACCCAGGTCCAGGACATGATCATGCCGCCGCAGGCACACGGCGTGAAGGTCATCTCGATCGGCATGTTCACCCCGGGCAACGCCCCGGTGGTCTGGCGCGGCCCGATGCTGCACCGCGCGCTGCAGCAGTTCCTCGCCGACGTCTACTGGGGCGACCTGGACGTCCTGCTGCTCGACCTGCCGCCCGGCACCGGCGACATCGCCATCTCGGTGGCCCAGCTGGTGCCGAACGCCGAGATCCTGATCGTCACCACCCCGCAGATGGCCGCCGCCGAGGTCGCCGAGCGGGCCGGCACCATCGCGGTGCAGACCCACCAGAAGATCGTCGGCGTGATCGAGAACATGTCCGGCATGCCCTGCCCGCACTGCGACGAGATGATCGACGTGTTCGGCACCGGCGGCGGCCAGACCGTCGCGGACGCGCTCACCCGGACCGTCGGCGCCACCGTGCCGGTGCTCGGCTCGATCCCGATCGACGTCCGGCTGCGCGAGGGCGGCGACGACGGCCGCCCGGTCGTGCTCGCCGCCCCCGACTCCCCGGCCGGCGCCGCCCTGCGCTCCGTCGCCGGCAAGCTCGGCGGCCGTCAGCGCGGCCTCTCCGGCCTCTCCCTCGGGCTCACCCCGAGGAACAAGTTCTGACCCGAGCGGTGAACGGGCCGGGCGCGGGCGTCCGGCCCGTTGCCGTCTCCGGGGGCCGCGGAGCCCCCGGGCGGGCGGCTCAGGGGCGGGTGTAGGCGGTCAGGTCGGGGACGGTGGCGAAGCCCGCGCCGTACGCGCTGACGCCCCGGCCGTAGGCGCCGAGCAGGACGCCGGGGGCCTCGCCGGCGAGCACCCAGCCGTACTCGGACTCGCGGTAGCGGAAGGGCTGCGGCAGGCCGTTCACCGGGAGGCTGAGGGTGGACCAGCCGGGGCCGGCCAGGTCGTCGGCGAGGTCCCAGGCGAGCGTGCTCTGCTGGTCCAGCCAGTCCTGGCGCAGCGTGCGGTCCAGCTGGCCCGGCCAGGTCGCCGCGAGCAGGCCGGAGCCGGCCAGCCAGGCGGCGGAGGAGGCCGAGGTCGCCTCGAGGGTGCCGGTGTTGTCGACGCTGCGGCGGCTGTCCCGGCGGGCCATCGTGACGACCACGGCGAACTTGCGCATGTCACGCGGCTCGTACTGTCTGGCCGGCTCCTCGCCGTGGCCGAGGGTGCCGTAGTCGACGTTGCCGGCGGCCCCGGCGCGCGGGCCCCCGGCGCCGGCCTGCATCAGATAGCGGCGCCCGGTCCAGCCGTCGTCCAGGCCGTACCAGGGGAAGTCCGCCGACAGGTAGGGCACCAGCGGGTCCGCCGGGCCGGGCTGCCCGCCGACCACCGGGCCACCCGCCGTGGCCGTCGTCCCCACCGCATGACTCGTCACCGCATGACTCGTCGCGTCCATCCCGGACCTCCTCAACGCACGTTTTTCCCTGCCGCGGTGCGCTCCCATGGTGGCCCACCCCGGCGTCTCCGCCGTGCGCCTTCGGTCCGGATCGGACCGGAAGTGACAGACGGCACAGCGGGAACAATCAGCACAATAGCGGCGCACACACCACCGCCCCGCTCAGCCGGGCGGCCGGACGGGGCGGTGGTGTCGCTCGCGGGGTGCCGGCGCCGGGTCGCGGCAGGCCTCGTCAGGTCGCGTCGGGGTCGAACGGGGGTCGCTCACCGGGCTGGAGCGGGGCCCCGGCGGAGGCCGCCGGAGCGGCGGCGGACTTGTCCATGCTGACGGTGCCCGCGCGGCCGTTCACGGTGGCGGCGGGCTTGTCGTCCAGCACCGACCGGATGTCCAGGGTGTCCCGCATCTCCTTGAGACCCAGCGGGTCCTCGTTGCCGCCCATGAGCTGCTTGCGGACGAAGGTCTTGGGGTGCAGGTCCTCGAACTCGAAGTCCTGGAACTCGGGGCCCAGTTCGCTGCGGATGTCCTCCTTCGCGCTGTCGGCGAAGGACCGGATCTTCCGGATGAAGCCCATGGTGTCCTGGATCAGCTTCGGCAGCTTGTCCGGACCGAAGATCACGATGGCCATGATGACCAGGGTCAGGACCTCCAGTGAGCCTACGTCGCTGAACACCTAAGCTCCCTAGCTCCTCCGACGGCGGTTCCTAACAGCGTAATGGCCACCGGCCGGTCCCTGACCCACACGGTGATGAAGCCGTGGTAAAGACCTGCCGATGGCCATAACCGTCACGAGCGGCCCGCGAGGCCCGTTCTAGCGGTTCTCGTGGTGCATCCCGGCGAGACCGGAGCCGGTGACGCGGTCCGGCAGGTCCCGGGGCGGGACCGCGGAACGGGTGGCGGCCACCGGGTGGACCGGGAAGTCCACCGGGACCTGCGCGTTCATCGGGACCGGACCGCCGCGGCCGGGGCCGCCGACCGGGCTCACCGAGGTGCCGTGCTGCTCGTCGGCCGGACCGGCGAAGCCGCCGACCCCGCCGAGGGTGACCGCGGCGACCGAGAAGGCGCCGGCGGCGGCGAAGACGAACCGGCGCCCACGCGGCGGGGCCTGCCGGGCCACCGCGGTGGCCGCCGCGGCCGGCTGCGGCCGGACCGGAGCCTCGGGCCGGCCCGTGCGCCGGCCCATCAGCGGGCGCAGCACCGAACCGCCGCGCCCGAACGCCCTCGGGTCGACCCCGGGCAGCGGTGCGTCGGCGCCGAGCGCGCCCGCGCCGAAGGAGGCACCCGCGCCCCGGCCGAACGAACCGCCGGTGAGCCGGCTGCCGCCGAGCGTGCCCGCGGCCGCCACGCCGCCGCCGGGGAGGTCGTCGTCGTCGCGGCGGGGCCGGCCGCCCGGCCGCTCGTCGTCCGGGAGGGCACCGACGGCCATCAGCCGGGCCATCAGCGCCGAGGACGGGCCGGGGGTGCCGGTACGGGTCAGCAGGTGCTTGACGGCCCGGCCCTCGTCGGCCTCGGCGAGGCACTCCGGGCAGGTCGCCAGGTGGGCCTGGACACGGTCACGGGAGTCATGGCCGAGTTCGCCGTCGACGAAGGCGGAGAGCCGCTCCCCGAGATGGTGCTCCTCGGCGGCGGGCTCGGTCGGCCGGACGGCCACCGCGCGCAGCGCCGACTCGCCCGGCAGCGGGCCGGCGAGCACCGCGGGCGCGTCGGGCTCCTCGTGGCCCCGGCGCCCGAGCTGGGCCCAACCGCTCCTCCGGGCCGCGGCCTTGCCGACCGCGTCCGGCCCTGACCGGCCGGTTGCGCTCACGATCGCCTCCGTCCGCGCCCACCAGGCGCCCCGACGGCCTCACCGGCGACGGCACCGACCGGCACCGGCTCCTCGGAGCCGCCCCGGCGCTCACGGCCGGGGGCCGAGCCGGGGGCGCGGTGCTTGAGCGCGGCACGCAGGTGGGAGCGGCCGCGGTGGATGCGGCTGCGGACGGTGCCGAGCTTGACGCCCAGCGTCGCGGCGATCTCCTCGTAGGAGAGGCCCTCGATGTCGCAGAGCACCACGGCGGCGCGGAACTCCGGGGCGAGGGTGTCGAGCGCCTGCTGGACGTCGGCGTCGAAGTGAGTGTCGCTGAAGTGCTGGGCCGGGCTCGGCTCGCGGCTGGCCAGGCGCTCGGCCGCGTCCTCGCCGAGCGCGTCGAAGCGGATCCGCTGGCGGCGGCGGACCATGTCCAGGAACAGGTTGGTGGTGATCCGGTGCAGCCAGCCCTCGAACGTGCCGGGGGTGTAGGTCGACAGCGAACGGAAGACCCGGACGAAGACCTCCTGGGTGAGGTCCTCGGCGTCGTGCTGGTTGCCCGTCAGGCGGTAGGCGAGGCGGTAGACGCGGGCGCTGTGCGCCTCGACGATCTCCTCCCAGGTGGGCGGAGTCCAGGTCTGCGCGTCGGGACCCTCGGTGAAGGTCGCGAGGGCGGCGGGGGCCTCGGCGGCACCGGCGACCGGCGTCTCGGCGGCCGGCTGGTCCAGGGTGGAGTGCGCAGGCTGGTTCATCACGGGCTTCGGCGTACGGACTGACGCGGTGCCGCGGATGTGCCGCCGCACAGGGACGTCGCCCTCGGCCACACCTCCTCGGTCGGCTCTTCTGCCCAGCAGGGCCACCACCATATCCACCTCACCCGTCAAGCCCGGATAAAAGTGCCCGGGGGGTATCCGCAGGCCGGTCCCTTCTTCAGCAACGGCCCGCCGCCGTACGCGGTTCCCGGTCGGCCAGTAATCTGTGGCAGGAAATATCGACATCCCCTCGGCACCGGGCCGCCACCCGGGGCTCCGAAAGAGGCAGCCATCAGCGAGTTCGGGCCCGCGCGTGCGGCCCTCGCCGACACTTTTGTGGGCGAGGACGCGGTGCTGACCTACGCCCGGGCCCAGTCGGCGCGGACGGGAATAAGGTCGATCGGGCCGAGCGGCGGTGCCTGCCTGCGGCTGCTGGCCGCGGCGCTGGACGCCAAGGCCGTCGCCGAGATCGGTACCGGGACGGGCGTCTCCGGCGTCTACCTGCTGCGCGGGATGCGGCCGGACGGTGTGCTCACCACGGTGGACTCCGAGCCGGTGCGCCAGCAGCTGGCCCGGGAGGCCTACCACGCGGCCGGATTCGCGGCCAACCGCTCCCGGTTCATACCGGGCCGGGCGCTGGAGGTGCTGCCCCGGCTCGCGGACGGCCAGTACGACCTGGTGTTCTGCGACGGGGACCCGGCGGAGTCCCGGGAGTACCTGGCGGAGTCGCTGAGGCTGCTGCGACCGGGCGGGATGGTCTGCTTCGAGGGCGTGTTCCAGGAGGGCCGGCTGGCCGAGCCGGAGCAGCAGGACCCGCAGACCCACGCGGTGCGCGACCTGGTCCGGGACGTCCGGGAGAGCGACGACCTGCTGCCGGCGCTGCTGCCGGTCTCGGACGGCCTGCTCTGCGCCGTCAAGCGGTAGCGGGCCCGACGGGGCCGGGGGCCCGGCCGGGCAGCGGGGCCCGGCAGGACCCGGGCCCGGGGCGGAAACCACAGAGCCCGGGCCGACACATCGTGTCGAACCCGGGCCCGGCGGCACATCTCCAGGAGATGGGGAGTTCCCGCTGCGGTCAGCCGCAGGCCTTCTTCAGGGCCTCGCCGAGGGCGTCGGCCTCGTCAGGCGTGAGCTCCACCACAAGGCGTCCGCCGCCTTCGAGCGGAACGCGCATGATGATGCCCCGCCCCTCTTTGGTGACTTCGAGCGGGCCGTCACCCGTCCGCGGCTTCATGGCCGCCATGCTCGTTCCCCTTCCTGCAACGCTCAGCTACGCACCGGCAGTCCGTCCACCGCCGGTATCGAACGCATTGATCGGAAGCCATTATCCCGCATGCCACGGGCTGATGACCAACATCACTCTCGGTGCAACCACGGCCGGATTGGGCCCAAGCGGCACATTTCCCGGCATAAGCCCCGGCGCGGCGGCGGTCGGCGCGGCACCGAAAGGTGCGATACCTCACACTCCCCACCCGGCCGCGCACTCCGGCATCCTGGCAGACGACCGACCCCGCGACGATCACAAGGGAGCCCTCGCCCATGTCCGATTCCGTCCTGTACGAGCTCGACGGCGGCCTGGCCGTCATCACCGTCAACCGCCCGGAGGCGATGAACGCGCTGGACACCGCGACCAAGGTGGCGCTGCGGGACACCGTGGCGGCCGCCGCCGAGGACCGGGCGGTGCGGGCGGTGCTGCTCACCGGCGCCGGTGAGCGCGCGTTCTGCGTCGGGCAGGACCTCAAGGAGCACCTGGAGCTGCTCAAGCGGGCCGGGGAGACCGGCGAGGGCGCGCTGAAGACCGTCGCCGAGCACTACAACCCGCTGCTGCGGGCGCTGGCAGGGATGCGCAAGCCGACCGTGGCGGCGGTCGGCGGGGTGGCGGCGGGCGCGGGCGCCTCGCTGGCCTTCGCCTGCGACTTCCGGATCGTCGCGGACACGGCCGGCTTCAACACCGCCTTCGCCGGGATCGCGCTGACCGCCGACTCGGGCGCGTCCTGGACGCTGCCGCGGCTGGTCGGGCACGCGAAGGCGACCGAACTGCTGATGCTGCCGCGGACCGTGAAGGCCGCCGAGGCGATGGAGCTGGGTCTGGCCACCAAGGTGGTCCCGGCCGCCGAGCTGGCCGCCACCGCGCGGGCCTTCGCCAAGGAGCTGGCCGCGGGCCCCACGGTGGCGTACGGCGCCATCAAGGAGTCGCTGGCGTACGGCGCTTCGCACACGCTGGACGAACTGCTGGACAAGGAGGACGAGCTGCAGACCCTGGCGGGCGACAGCGAGGACCACCGGATCGCGGTCCGCGCCTTCATCGCCAAGGAGAAGCCGGAGTACCTGGGGCGCTGACGCCCGGGCCCGAGGGGCCGTCCGGGCCGCCTCAGCGCGTCAGGGCCGCCCGGACGTGGCAGTCGGCCAGGTGGTCGTCGACCAGGCCGCAGGCCTGCATCAGGGCGTAGGCGGTGGTCGGGCCGACGAAGCGGAAGCCCTCCTTCTTCAGCGCCTTCGCCAGCGCCGTCGACTCGGGTGTGATGGCCGGCACCTCGCCCATGGTGCGGGGGGCCGGCCGGTCCGGGTCACCGGCGAACCGCCAGATCAACGCGTCGAGTCCGCCGTCGAGTTCGCGGGCGGCCCGGGCGTTGGCGATGGCCGCCTCGATCTTGGCGCGGTTGCGGATGATGCCGGTGTCGGCGAGCAGCCGCTCCACGTCGGCCGGTCCGAACTCCGCGACCCTGGCGATCTCGAATCCGGCGAACCCGGCCCGGAAGCCCTCGCGGCGGCGGAGGATGGTGATCCAGGACAGCCCGGACTGGAAGGCCTCCAGGCAGACCCGCTCGAACAGGGCGTCGTCGCCGTGCACCGGGCGGCCCCACTCGGTGTCGTGGTAGACCCGGTAGTCGTCCGCCGAGTCGCCCCAGGCGCAGCGCCGCAGCCCGTCCGGGCCGACCACGGCGCCGGTCCCGGCGCGGGGCTCGGTCAGCGGCTCGGTCACTGGTCCCGCCCCGGCTTCGCGTCCTCGGAGTCCTTGGTCAGCACCACGGCGGGCTCGACCACCTTGGCGAACTCCTCCAGGCCCGGCAGCGGTTCGGCGCCGGTGTCCGGGCCGGCCTCGACCGCGCCGCGCAGCGCGGCGCCCGCCTCCAGCTCGGCGATCCGCGAGTCGCGGTACGCGAGTTCCGCGCCGAGGCGGTCGAGGACGTCGTCCACCTCGTCCATCCGATAGCCGCGGACGGCCATCGGCAGCCTGATCCCGTCCACGTCGTCCCGGCTCAGCGGACGGTCCTGCGGCAGCCGCGCGGCGATCCGGTCCTGCACCGCCTCCGGCAGCGAGCCGCCCCCGCCGAGCGCCACCAGCGCGGCGCCGCCGACCACCACGGCCATGGCCACCACGATCACCCAGAACACGAGCTGTCCTCCCGACTTCCCGGCCGGCCCTGACAACAGTGGGATCATGGTCCCCGATAGGCCGGGGGCCATCATCGCACCCGGAGCAGCTGTGGAGGAGACATCGGTGGCACTGCGTCTGGGACCACGGGAATTCGGTGACGACGAGCTGGTGATCATGGCGATCGTCAATCGCACCCCGGATTCGTTCTTCGACAAGGGCGCCACCTTCGCCGACGAGGCCGCGTTCGCCGCGGCGGACCGGGCGATGGCCGAGGGCGCGGCCATCCTGGACATCGGCGGGGTGAAGGCCGGGCCGGGCGACGAGGTCACGGTCGAGGAGGAACTGCGGCGCACGGTGCCGTTCGTGGCCGAGCTGCGCCGGCGCCACCCGGGGGCCGTGATCAGCGTGGACACCTGGCGGCACGAGGTCGGCGAGGCGGTCTGCGAGGTGGGCGCTGACCTGCTGAACGACGCCTGGGGCGGGGTGGACCCGCGACTCGCCGAGGTGGCCGCGCGCCACGACGTCGGGCTGGTCTGCACCCACGCGGGCGGCGCCGAACCGCGGACCAGGCCGCACCGGGTCGGCTACGAGGACGTGATGGCGGACATCCTGCGGGTGACCGTCGGGCTGGCCGAGCGGGCCGCCGGGCTCGGGGTGCGGCGGGACGCGCTGATCATCGACCCGGGGCACGACTTCGGCAAGAACACCCGGCACTCGCTGGAGGCCACCCGGCGGCTGCCGGAGATGACCGCGACCGGCTTCCCGGTGCTGGTCTCGCTCTCCAACAAGGACTTCGTCGGCGAGACGCTGGACCGGCCCGTGGACGAGCGGCTGCTCGGCACCCTGGCGACCACGGCCGTCTCGGCCTGGCTGGGCGCCCAGGTGTACCGGGTGCACCAGGTGGCGGAGACCCGGCAGGTGCTGGACATGGTCGCCTCGATCCGGGGCACCCGCCCCCCGGCGGTGGCCCGCCGGGGGCTGGCGTAGGCCGGTCAGATCCCGTTCACCGGCCGACGGGCGTCGGCGAGGATCTTCATGACCTCGTCGACGTCGTCGGTGATGTGGAACAGTTCGAGGTCGTGCGGGGCCGCCTTGCCCTGCGCGACCAGGGTGTTCTTCAGCCAGTCGAAGAGGCCGCCCCAGTACTCGCTGCCGAAGAGGATCACCGGGAAGCGGGTGACCTTCTTCGTCTGCACCAGGGTGAGCGCCTCGAACAGCTCGTCCAGCGTGCCGAGTCCGCCGGGCAGCACCACGAAGCCCTGCGCGTACTTGACGAACATCGTCTTGCGGACGAAGAAGTAACGGAAGTTCAGTCCGAGGTCGACGAACTCGTTGAGCCCCTGCTCGAAGGGCAGCTCGATGCCGAGGCCGACGCTCAGCCCGCCCGCGTCGGAGGCACCGCGGTTGGCGGCCTCCATCGCGCCCGGGCCGCCGCCGGTGATCACCGCGTAGCCGGCCTCGACCAGCGCCCGGCCGATCTCCACGCCCGCCGCGTACTCGGGCGAGTCGACCGGGGTCCGGGCGGAGCCGAAGACGCTGATCGCGGGAGGGAGTTCGGCCAGCGCACCGAAGCCCTCGACGAACTCGGAGGTGATCCGCAGCACCCGCCACGGATCGGTGTGCAGCCAGTCGGTCGGCCCGGTGGTGTCCAGCAGGCGCTGGTCCGTGGTGCTCGTGCCGACCTGGTCCCGGCGCACCAGCACCGGGCCCTTCTGCTTCTCGGGCCAGGCCTTCTTCTGCGGCGGCTCGCCCACCTGCTCGGGGCCGTGTCCGTAGTGCTTGTCGTCTCCTGTGCCTGTCATGACGAAACCCTACGCCCGTTGATCCCCGTTTTCAGGCAACGGGGGAAGGTCGGTTGGGCGTCCGGAAGATGGCGTGTTCGGCGGCTGCTCAGCTGGTCAGCCAGGCGCGCAGCCGCTGCTCGGTCTCGGTGACGGCGCTGAGCGAGCAGTGCTCGTCCCGCTTGTGCGCGAGGTTCGGTTCGCCGGGGCCGTAGTTGACCGCGGGGACGCCGAACGCGCTGAACCGGGCGACGTCGGTCCAGCCGAACTTGGCGCGGGCGACGCCACCGGTGGCGGCCAGGAAGGCCTGCGCGGCGGGCTGGGCGAGGCCCGGCAGCGCGCCCGGGGCGGAGTCGGTGACCGTCACCTCGTAGCCCTCGAAGACCTCGCGCACGTGCTTCTCGGCGTCGGCCTCGCTGCGGTCGGGCGCGAAGCGGAAGTTGACCGTCACCACGCACTCGTCGGGGATGACGTTGCCGGCCACGCCGCCGTCGATGCGGACGGCGTTGAGGCCCTCGCGGTACTCCAGGCCGTCGATCTCCACCCGGCGCGGCTGGTACCGGGCGAGCCGGCCGAGCACCTCGGCGGCGTGGTGGATGGCGTTGTCACCGAGCCAGCTGCGGGCCGAGTGGGCGCGCACACCGGTGAGCCGGATCTGCGCCCGCATGGTGCCCTGGCAGCCTCCCTCGACGGTGGCGCCGCTGGGCTCCAGCAGCACCGCGAAGTCGGCGGCCAGCCAGTCGGGGTGCTCGGCGGCGAGGTGGCCGAGGCCGTTGCGGTGGGCCTCCACCTCCTCGCAGTCGTAGAAGACGAAGGTGAGGTCGCGGTTGGGCTCCGGAAGGGTGGCGGCCAGCCGCAGCTGGACGGCCACACCGGACTTCATGTCGGAGGTGCCGCAGCCGTAGAGCAGGTCGCCCTCGACGCGGGAGGGCAGGTTGTCGGCGATCGGCACGGTGTCCAGGTGGCCGGCGAGCAGGACGCGCTCGGCGCGGCCCAGGTCGGTGCGGGCGACCACGTTGTTGCCGTGCCGGTCGACGGTGAGGTGCGGGTAGGCGCGCAGGGCGGCCTCCACGGCGTCGGCGAGCGCCTGCTCGTCGCCGCTGACCGACGGGAAGTCGACGAGCCGGGCGGTCAGCGTGCCGCCGTCGAGGGTGAGGTCCAGGGGCGTGTTCGGGCTGCTCATGGTCGTCCAGCCTATCGCCGCGCCACCGGGGGGCGAAGGGCGAACCCGCCCTGAGCCAAAGGGCGCGCCGGTGCCGAAAGCGAAGGAGCGCGGGAGCAACCGACGAAGGAGGGCGCGACGAAGCGAGGAGCGTCGGCACCGGGTACGAGCGCCCGGCGGCGAAGGGCGAACCCGCCCTGAGCCAAAGGGCGCGCCGGTGCCGAAAGCGAAGGAGCGCGGGAGCAACCGACGAAGGAGGGCGCGACGAAGCGAG
>NZ_JBIVMI010000016.1:0-20802 GCF_044753005.1 Kitasatospora sp. NPDC088548 | reverse complement strand
CGGAGCGTCGGCACCGGGTACGAGCGCCCGGCGGCGAAGGGCGATAACACAGAACCGCCTGCGCCGTACGTCCGTCCGAGTGGGTACGGTGTCGGATCAAGGGACGGTGGAGAGGGGCGGCGGTGGCCAGGAAGAGGAGCGGCGGGCAGGGCGGCGACACGGCGCCCCGGCGGCGCCGCAGGCCGCTGCGGGCGGTGCTGATCGGGCTGCTGGCGCTCGTACTGGTCGCGGTCGGGCTGTACTGGCTCCGCGACCAGAAGTTCACGGCCGAGGGCTGCGAGGTGAAGACGCCGGCCGGCGAGGGGACGCTGGAGCTCCCGCAGGCGGCCAACGCGGCGACGATCGCCGCCGTGGCGCACGCGCGCGGCCTGCCGGACCGGGCGGTGACCATCTCGCTGGCGACCGCGATGCAGGAGTCCAAGATCCGTAATCTGTCGGGCGGCGACCGGGACTCGGTCGGTCTGTTCCAGCAGCGTCCCTCGCAGGGCTGGGGCACCGTGGAGCAGATCATGGACCCGGTCTACGCGACCAACAAGTTCCTGGACGGCCTGGTCAAGGTGCCCGGCTACACCCGGCTGCCGCTGACCGACGCGGCGCAGCAGGTGCAGAAGAGCGGCTACCCGCAGGCCTACGCCAAGCACGAGACCAAAGCGACGCTGCTGGCCTCGGCGCTCACCGGCCGCGAACCGGCCTCGCTGACCTGTGTGGTGCACGACTTCGACGCGCCGGATCCGGCCGACGACGCCGCCACCCCGACCGGGTCCGCGTCGGCCTCCGCCTCGCCGGCCGGACGGCCGGACCGGTCACAGGCGCTGGCCGACCGGGTGCGCCGTGAGTTCGGCCGGACGGTGACGCCGGCCACCGGGTACGCCTCCACCATCAAGGGCGTCGGGAACGCCGTCTCGCTGACGCCGGACCCGGCCGCGAGCACCGACGCGGGCCCGGACGCCGAGCGGCAGAACGGCTGGGCGGTGGCGCACTGGGCGGTGACGCAGGCCCAGGAGCTGGGCATCGAGACGGTGGCGTACGACGGAAGGATCTGGCGGAAGGCGAAGTCCGAGGACGGCTGGAAGCCGCAGCCGACCGGCACCTCGACCAAGCTCGTGCAGGTCTCGCTGGCCCCCGTCGGGAAGAGCTGACGCACTGGTGTCCGGGTTACCGCCGAACCGGTGATTCCGGTCAACCCCGGTGGACGGGTGGCTGGTTGTCCCCGCCGGAGTGCAGAACCGTCACTTCCCCTGGCCACGGCCCGTCCGCGCCACCGGACGGGCCGGCCGACCCGGCGCAGCGTCAGACATACGATCCGATCGTCGGTTATGCGTTTTCGTTGCACCGACCGAAACCTTCTGGCTTCTCAAGCGGTATGAACGTCGTCCGCCCGGCGGACGGGACGGACCCAGACCCTTCGAGGAGCCCCATGTCTCACTCCCTCACGCGCCGGATCGCCCAGGCCGCGCTGCTCGTGGCGGCCGGAGCGACCCCGCTGGTCGCGGCCGGCTCCGCGTCCGCAGCCGACGCCCTGCTGCCCAAGTCGGACCTGGCCGCGCCGCTGGGCCAGCTGACCAACACCGACGCGAGTTCCACCCTGCAGCACACCACCCACGAGCTGGGCCAGGCCGCCGGGAACACCGGCGCCGCCACCGTCGCCGCGGGCGTACCCGCCACCGCGGACGCCACCGGCAACATCGTCGCCCAGCAGCTTCCCGAGGCGAACGAGAAGGCCGGTTCGCTGACCGCGCCGGTCGACAAGACCGCCGCCACCACCGGCCAGCTCTCGGCCGTCACCCCGAAGGTGGCCTCCGCCCTGGCCGGCAAGCTCGGCGAGGCCGTCACCGGCCACGCCGCGGCCGGCCGCAGCGCCGCCACCACCAACCCGGTCGGCGGGCTCACCCAGACCGGCGCGGTCACCCAGGCCCTGCCCGGCGCCGAGACGCTCACCGGTGCCGTCCCCGGCGCCAACGCCGTCACCGACGCGCTGCCGATCGGCGCGGTGACCCGCGCCCTGCCCGCCGGCCTGCCCGGTGCCGACGTGCTCGGCCTGGCCGAGCACGGCTCGGCCAACCGCCTGGGCGGCACCGACCTCGGCGCGAACAACCCGCTGGCCGGCCTCACCGGCCCGCTCTCCGGGCTGCTGGGCGGCCTGAACGGCGGCAGCCTCAGCGGGCTGCCGATCGGCTGACCGGGGAACGGCACGCGGAGGGGGCCGGTGTCCGTCGGGACACCGGCCCCCTCCGCAGCACGTCCGCGGGCTCAGCCGCGCAGCCGCTCCACGGCCGCCGCGACCCGCTCGTCGGTCGCGGTGAACGCGACCCGGACGAACTGCCCGCCGGCCGGCCCGTAGAAGTCGCCGGGCGCCACCAGGATGCCCAGACCGGCCAGTTCGGCCACCGTCTCCCAGCACGGCCGGTCCTGGGTCGCCCACAGGTAGAGGCTCGCCTCCGAGTGCTCCACCCGGAAGCCGTACGCCTCCAGCGCCGCCCGCAGCGCCGAGCGCCGGGCCGCGTACCGTCCACGCTGCTCGGCCACGTGCGCGTCGTCCGCGAGCGCCGCGACGGTCGCCGCCTGGACCGGCGCCGGCACGATCATGCCGCCGTGCTTGCGCACCTCCAGCAGTTCCCTGACCACCACCGGGTCGCCCGCCACGAAGGAGGCGCGGTAGCCCGCCAGGTTGGAACGCTTGGAGAGCGAGTGGACGGCCAGCAGGCCCTCGTGCCGCTTCTCCCGGCCGGAGCCCCCGCAGACGTCCGGGTGCAGGACGGAGACCGGGTCGGCCTCCCAGCCCAGCTCCAGGTAGCACTCGTCGCTGACCAGCAGCGCCCGGTGCTCCCGGGCCCACTCGACCGCGCGGCGCAGCTCGTCCGCGCCCAGGACCCGGCCGGTCGGGTTGGACGGCGAGTTCACCCAGATCAGGCGCACCCGCGAGCCGTCCAGCTCGTCCACCGAGTCGTACTCGACCGGCTCGGCGCCGCAGAGCCGCGCGCCCACCTCGTACGTCGGGTAGGCCAGCCGCGGGTAGGCGACCTGGTCACCGGGGCCGAGGCCGAGCTGGGTCGGCAGCCAGGCCACCAGCTCCTTGGAGCCGACGGTCGGCAGGACGGCCTCCGGGCCGATCTCGGCGCCGACCCGGCGGCGCAGCCAGCCGGCGATCGCCTCGCGCAGCTCCACCGGGCCCCAGACGGTCGGATAGCCGGGCGTGTCCGTGGCGGCGGCCAGCGCCTTCTGGATCACCTCGGGGACCGGGTCCACGGGGGTGCCCACCGAGAAGTCGCAGAGCCCGCCCGGGTGGGCGAGGGCGGTCCGCTTGTACGGCTCCAGCTTGTCCCAGGGGAAGACCGGCAGGAGGTCGGAAACGCGGCGCGCCGCCCCCGGGTGGCCCGGGAACGGCGCGTGCGTGCTGTCGTTGGTACTCACAGCTCAGTTGCCACCGATCGGTCAGTGGTCGGCGTTCTGCGGCGGCAGAGCGGCGATGAACGGGTGGTCGCGCTCGATCAGGCCGAGCTTCGAGGCACCACCGGGCGAACCGAGGTCGTCGAAGAACTCGACGTTCGCCTTGTAGTAGTCCTTCCACTCCTCCGGAGTGTCGTCCTCGTAGAAGATCGCCTCGACCGGGCAGACCGGCTCACAAGCGCCACAGTCGACACACTCATCCGGGTGGATGTAGAGCGATCGCTCGCCCTCGTAGATGCAGTCAACCGGGCACTCTTCGATGCACGCCTTGTCCTTGACGTCGACACAAGGCTGCGCGATGACGTAGGTCACGCTGTCGTTCCTCCTCGGAAGGGCTCGGCGGCCCATTCTGTTTTGCTCGCGTGCGCGGGTGAGCGCGGCGTCGTCGATGCCCGCCCCTAGTATCGCGGGTCGGAGACCGCAAATGCACAGGAGGTGCCCAGATGGCGTCCAGCGGGCCCGTGGAGTCGCGTCCGGAGGTCCGGATAGACCGCTCTGACGTGGGACGACGCGTTTCAGTACGGCGCGTCTCGGAGTTCGTGGACGACAGGCCGGTGTTCCGCGATGTGATCGGCGTGCTCACATCGTGGGACGATCTTGGACTGACGGTCGTCCCGAGGAGTGGCGATCCGGTCTCGTTCGACGAGAAGCTGCTGGTCGCGGGCAAGGTGGTGCCGCTCTTCCCGGCCCGGCGTGTCGCCCCGCCCGTCGCGACGGCGGTCGAGCTCCAGCGGATCGCGGCGCGCGGCTGGCCCGCCGTCGAGCAGGAGCCGCTCGGCGACTGGACGCTGCGCGCCTCGGCCGGCTTCACCCGCCGGGCCAACTCCGTCCAGGCCCTCGGCGACCCCGGGCTGCCGCTGCCGCGGGCGCTGGCGGCCGTCCAGGACTGGTACCGTGCGCGCGCCCTGCCCGCCTGGGTCGAGGTCTGCGTGCCCGGCTCGCCGGAGGAACTGCGCGCCGAGCTCGACCGGCTGGGCGCCGCGTACTCGCCCACCCTGGTACGGACCGCCGCGCTGGCGCCGCTGGCCCGGATCGGCTCGGGGCACGACCGGGTCCGGCTGTCCCGGACGGCCGGTCCGGAGTGGATGGCGCTGTACCGGCGGGTGACGGACGACCCGGCGGTGGAGGAGGCCGCCCGGGCGGTGCTGCACGGCGGCCCTTCGGTCTGGTTCGCCACCGTGCCGGGGGCGGCCGGTCAGCCGCCGCCGGCGATCGGACGCTGTGTCATCGACGGACCGTGGGCCTGTTTCGGCGCGATCGAGGTCGCCCCGTACGCCCGGCGCGCGGGCCTGGCCACGGCGCTGATGGCGGTGCTCGCCGCCCGGGCCGCCGAGGAGGGCGCCACCGGTGCCTGCCTCCAGGTCGAGGCGGAGAACGATGGTGCGATCGCGCTCTATGACGGACTTGGCTTCACGACCAGTCACACTTACCACTACGCCCGCCTCCCCCAGCGGTAGCGCGCTCCGGGAGCCGTCCACCACCGGCCGTCCCTCGTCCGCCGTCCCAGCCGTCCCAGCCGTCCCAGCCGTCCGCCGCACGAAAGCCGTCGCAGCCACCGTGACCGAGCAGAGCAGAGCACGCTTCCGGACCGAGGCCCGGGCCGAGCACCCCGATCCGGTGCTGCTCTGCCTGCTCGCGGCCGCCGAGCACAGCCCCGCACCGGATCCCGACGACCTCCGGGAGCCGCCCACCCTGGACGCGCTGCTCGCCGCCTGCGAGGCCGCGCTGGACCGGCACGCCGCCGCCGTCCGGCTCGCCGTTGCCGAGCGCGCTCCGGCCGGGCCCGAGGAGACGGCCGCCCTGCTCGCGGCCGTCCTCGGCGGGCGGGAGCGGTTCCACGGGCGGCAGTCCGACTACCGGCGGCTGGAGTCCTCGCTGCTGCCGGACGTGCTGCGGCGCCGGCGCGGGCTGCCGATCATGCTGTCGCTGGTGTGGACGGCGGTCGCCGCCCGGGCCGGGCTGGCCGTCCACGGCGTCGCCCTGCCGGGCCACTTCATCGTCGCCGTCGGCGGCCCGGACGGCGGCGACGACTACGTCCTGGCGGACCCGTTCCACGGCGGCCGGCTGCTCGACCTCACGGACGTGACCGACCTGGTCCACGCCACCGGCCACCCGTTCACGCCCGAACTGCTCACCCCCGCGCAGCCGCTGGACATCGTGCTGCGGGTACTCGGCAACATCCGCGGCTGGGCCGCCGACCGTCCCGAGCACGCCCGCACCCAGCTCTGGGCCACCGAACTGGCCCTGCTGCTCCCCCGCCACCCCGCCCAGCTCCGGCTGGAGCGGGCCGAGCTGCTCGTCCGGACCGGCGACTTCCTCGGCGGCTCGGCCGAGATGGACGCGTACGCGGAGATCCTGGACGCCTTCGACCCGGACGCGGCGGCGAAGGTCCGGCAGGAGGCCCGCGCGGCCCGGCACCGGCTCAACTGACCGGCTTCACAGCCAGCCCTTCTCCCGGGCGATCCGGACGGCCTCGGTGCGGTTGCGGGCCTCGGTCTTCTGGATCGCCATCGAGAGGTAGTTGCGCACCGTCCCCTCGGAGAGGTGCAGCCGCTTGGCGATGTCGGCGTTCACCGCCCCGTCGGCGGCGGCCGCCAGCACATCACGCTCACGGGCCGTCAGCGGGTTCGCCCCTTCGGCGAGCGCGGCGGCGGCCAGGGCCGGGTCGATCACCCGCTCGCCGCGCAGCACCCGCCGGATCGCCTCGGCCAGCTCGGCCGCCGGGGCGTCCTTCACCAGGAACGCGTCCGCGCCCGACTCCATCGCCCGGCGCAGATACCCGGGCCGCCCGAAGGTCGTCGCGATCACGATCCTGGTCTGGGGCCGCTGCCGGCGCAGCTCGGCGGCCGCCTCGATCCCGGTCATCCCCGGCATCTCGATGTCCAGCACCGCGACCTGCACCTCGTGCGCGATGGCGGCCGCCACCACCTCGTCGCCGCGCCCGACCTGCGCGACGACGTCGATGTCCCCCTCCAGCCCGAGCAGCGCGGCCAGCGCCTCCCGGACCATCCCCTGGTCCTCGGCGAGCAGGACGCGGACGGAGGCCCCGCCGTTCTGAATCTCACTCATGCCGACGACCTTAGGGGCCCCGGGTGGTTCGTCGAGGCACCGCGGACGTCCGCTCCCGACGGGCCCGGCACCTGAGCCCCCGCACCGGTGCGGCGGGCGGGCCGGTGTCCCCGGCCGCCCGCCGCGGGTGCGTCGCCGCGAACCGCGGGTCAGAAGCCGACGGTCTTCAGGTACGAGCCGTCGCCGCCGTGGAGGCCGACCACGTACAGCGTGTGGCCGTCCGGGCCCACCGCCGCGTCCGACACCCCGTCCAGGGCGAACCCGGTGAGCGTCTCCGCCGGGACGCCGGTGTTGGTCGCGGTGTCGAAGGACAGCACCGACGCCTTCGGGGCCCACCCGTCCTTGAGCACGTACAGGCGGCGGCCGTCCGGGCTCACGGACACGAAGTGCACGTCGACCCAGCCCGAGCCGAAGGTGACCGCGGGCCGGGCGGTGTCCCTGGCGGTGTCGACCTCGTAGCCGGTGCCGCTGCCGGTCTGCCAGCCCAGCGCGTACAGGCGGGTGCCGTCCGGGGAGGGTGCCAGTTCGGTACTGGCGCCGAGCCGGTCGACGACGCGGGCCACCGCCGGGACGGCCCCGCCGGTGTCCAGGTGGAACAGCCCCTGGTCGGTGCTGACGTACGCGGCGCCGCCGTTCGGGGCGACGGCGATCGAGTCGACCTGGTAGCCGCCCACCGGCACGGTGGAGGTGAACGCGTCCTGTCCGGTGGAGAACACCAGCACCCGGCCCGTGCCGACGCCCTGGTTGAGGCCGTACGGCCCGTACTGGTCCACGTAGACCCGCGCGCCGTCCCGGCTGACCGCCAGGCCGGTCAGCCTCCCCTGGCTCCAGCCGGCCGGGCGCGGCTGGTCCGGCGCCGGGGTCCGGGACAGCACGGTGTTGGTGGCGGTGGAGACGGCCACCAGCTGCTCCGAGACCACCACATAGAGCCGGGAGCCGTCCGGGCTGACCACGGGCCGGCCCGCCGTCCCCGTGTCGGCCAGCGTCAGCCGCGCGACCACCGTGCCCGTCCGGGTGTCGACCGTCCGCAGCACCACGGAGAGGTCGCTGCCCACCCGGTCCCACGCCACCACGTACGCCCTGGTCCCGTCCGGGCTGACCGCCAGCCCGAGCGACCGCCAGCCGACCGCGGTGGCACCCGGCACCTCGGGCGCCTGATCGGCTGCGGCGGCACCCGCGCCGGTGACCAGCAGCACCCCGGCCACCATCAATGAACCTGCCCAACGTGCCTTCTTCGCAAGCGAATTCATGACACCCTCCGCTATCGGGAGACCGCCCTCCGCGGCGGCCGTGGGCCAGGCTAGGGCACCGGCCCGGCAGGGCGGGGCCGGTCGGCGGACGGGGCTCAGAACCGCCCGTACGAACCGGGCCGAACGCCCTCCAAGCGCGCCTGGAATCAGCCACGTCCGCCGGGGCGCGCCCCCTGGGCACTTCGCCGACCCGCCCTGTTCCCGGTCTGCACCCGGGGCACGCCGGCCGGGGCCGGCCTCGGCCCAAGACGGTTGGGCAATATGGAAGTTGCCCGCCCGGAGCGGCACCCGTGACGATGGACCGCCGTCCGCCCACCCCTCCGAGACGAGGAAGTGCACCGTGCCGCACATCGCCATCGACAACGAACTACCGGGAATCAACGGGCTGCTGACGCTCCGCCCGGACACCGCCGCCCCGCTGTCGATGCTCGCCGACGCGCTGCTGCGCAACCCGGCCCCGATGAGCCGGGGCGAGCGCGAGCTGGTCGCCGCGTACGTCTCCGGGCTCAACGGCACCCGCTACTGCACGAACGCCCACAGCGCCTTCGCCGCAGCGCAGCTGGAGGGTGGCGAGGCGCTGGTGAAGGCAGCCCTGGCCGATCCCGCGTCCGCGCCGCTCACGGAGCGGATGCGGGCCCTGCTGCGGATCGCGGCCGAGGTCCGGGGGCAGGTCGGGCCGGTCTCGCAGGAGGCGGTGGCGGCCGCCCGGGCGGCTGGCGCCGGTGACACCGAGATCCACGACACCGTCCTGATCGCCGCCGCGTTCTGCATGTACAACCGCTACGTCGACGCTCTGGCCACCGAACTGCCCGAGGACCCCGGCTACTACACCGAGGGGGCGCAGCGAATCGTCGACTCCGGCTACGGCCGCGGGGACTGAGGGCGCCCGGGGCCGGCCTGCCCGGCGTGCCGGACCGGCAGAGGGCGACCCGCAGGAAGTCGGGCGGCACGGCGGTCGTGGACGGCTACGCCGGGCGCCGCGGTGCACGGCCCGGGAGCGCTCATCGCGGCTCCGCCTCGTCGGTGCTCAGCGCAGGTCCGTCCAGGGCGCGATCTGGTGCAGCCGGCGCAGCCGGAGCTGGCCGTCGACGGTGAGCGTGATGAGGTTGTCGGTCACATCGACGACCTCGGCGGGGATCCGGGGGGCCCAGGGCGTCGAGATCTCCCAGTCCGGCGGGACGATGGCCACCGTCTCCCCGATGCACGGAGACCAGGAGGAGTCCGGGGCCGTCACGCCCGCGTCCCCTTCCGGGGAGCGTCGACCGGCTCGGCGGCCACCTCCGCCGGCCCCCGCCGGATCTCCTCGGTCGCCCTTCTCGGCCTCGATGCCATGGTGCAGTCCTTCCTCGCCTAGCAGCAGAACGTGCCCCTGTCCCGGCTTCACCCTGCTCAAACATCCCTCAGGGGCCGGGCGCGGGGCCCGGGCAAGCGGCGCAAGGGGATTCACCGGCGAGAAGAAGACCCGATGTGGTGACACCGGTACGGGGTCACCACATCGCCCGGCCTCCGGTTCGGCGCGCGCGGCGACCGGCCGAGGAAGGGGGAGACCACCGCCGGCCGGGGGCCCGGCGTGGCCCAGGGCTTGTCCGGCAAGCCCTAGCGCCCGCCGGGCGCGGGTGCGGAGGCCGTCCGGAGCGGCACCAGCGCCCGCAGCCGGAAGCCCCTGCCGCGCTCCCCCGGCCCGGTCTCCAGCCGTCCGCCGACCAGCGTCAGCCGCTCCTCCAGGCCGGAAAGCCCGTTGCCCGGGGCGGACTTGCCGGGCCCGGCGCCGTTGTCGGTGATCTCCAGGGCGGCGTATCGCTCGCCGTCGCCCTCCCAGGTCTCGTCGGCCGTCACCGTGCAGGCCGTGGCGCCCTCGCCGTGCCGGACGATGTTGGTGACCGCCTCGCGCAGCGCCCAGGCCAGGGCGCCCGACTCCTCGGTGGCGAGCCCGGTCCAGGCGTCCGGCAGCGTCGGCGACACCTCCAGGGTCACCTGCGCGGCCGCCAGCGCCGTACGGGCGGCGGCCAGTTCGACCGGCAGGGTGGGCCTGCGGAAGCCGGTCACCGCCTCCCGGACGTCGATCAGCGACTGCCGGGCCACCTGCTCGATGTCGGCGACCTGCGCCCGTGCCGCCTCGTCCTTGCCCACGTCCATGAACCGCCCGGCCAGCTCGCTCTTCAGGGTGATCAGCGACAGCGAGTGCCCGAGCAGGTCGTGCAGGTCCCGGGAGAGCCGCAGCCGCTCCTCGGCGGCGGCCAGGTGGGCGACGGCGGCCCGTGCCTCGCGCAGCTCCCGCATGGTCGCGACCAGCCGTTGCAGGCCGGTCATCGCGGCGCCGGCCAGGAAGGCGCTGAGCATGATGGTCGGGATCGCGCCGCGGTCGACGTGGCTGAGCAGTCCGACGGCGCCGGTGACCAGCGTCATCACGGCGACCCCGCCGAGGGCGAAGCGCGGTGGCAGGACGACGCCGACGGCCACCGCGGAGTAGGTGAACAGCGTCAGCCAGGCGGTGCCGAGGCCGAAGGTGGTGACCACCGAGATCACGATCATCACGGCGGCCATCGCGTCGCCCGCCCTGGGCAGCCTCCCGACCATCGAGCGGAAGATCACCAGGCCGATGTAGCTGGCCAGGAAGGCGGCCAGGGCCAGCCAGCCGGCCACCGTGGCGGCCACCGCGTGCCCGCCCTTGAGCAGATCGCCCACCGGGTAGAACAGGTAGACCATCCAGAGCAGCATCCAGCAGACCTTGACCAGCAGCTGGCGGCGGTTCTCCACCGGGGCGCCCGGGATGTTGGTGAAGACCACCCGTTCCCCGCCCGCCTTCCCGAGCTCGTCGGGACGGTACGCGGAGAACGTGTCTGGCATGGGGGCCATCATGCCCGCCGGGTGTCCCGGCGGTACAGCGCTGCCGCGGCCGCGACGAAGACCACCGGGAAGCCGGCCGGACCGTCCACCGCCCGGACCCGGCCGCGGCTCTTGCCGACCTGCCGGAAGGCGGCCGCTTCGGTGTCCATCGCCCCGGTCCTCTCCCCTGCCGGTGTCGTTCGCGCCACCTCAGGGTCCCGCGCGGACCGGGGCCGGCGGCAGTGCCCGCCGTCGTGCCTTCCGCATGACGGATGTCATGGCTGCGGCCGGCACCCGCGGCACGGGCACCGGCCGCGGAAGCCGCGGGTCAGGGGCGGTTGCGGGGGATCAGATGCCCAGCGAGCGCTTCACGAAGTCGACCTGGAGCAGCAGCAGGTTCTCCGCGACCTCCTCCTGCGGCGTCATGTGGGTGACGCCCGAGAGCGGCAGCACGGTGTGCGGGCGGCCGGCCGCGAGCAGGGCGGAGGAGAGCCGCAGGGTGTGCGCGGCCACCACGTTGTCGTCCGCCAGACCGTGGATGATCATCAGCGGCCGCTCCAGACCGGCCGCGTAGCCGCTCAGCGAGTTGGCCGCGTAGACCTCCGGACGCTCGGCCGGGTGGCCCAGGTAGCGCTCGGTGTAGTGGGTGTCGTACAGCTCCCAGTCGGTCACCGGGGCGCCGGCGACGGCCGCGTGGAAGACGTCCGGGCGGCGCAGCACCGCGAGCGCGGAGAGGTAGCCGCCGTACGACCAGCCGCGGATGGCGACCCGGCCGAGATCCAGCGGGAACTCCTCGGCGAGCGCCTGCACCGCCTCCACCTGGTCGTCCAGGGTGGCGCCGGCGAAGTCGAAGGCGATCGACTTCTCCCAGGCCGGGCCGCGCCCGGGGGTGCCGCGCCCGTCGGCGACGACCACCGCGAAGCCCTGGTCGGCGAACCACTGCGAGTTGAGGTGCGGGTTGTGCGCCTGGACGACGCGCTGGCCGTGCGGGCCGCCGTACGGGTCCATCAGGACGGGCAGCAGGCCGTCGCGCTCGCGGTCGTAGCCGGTGGGCAGGAAGACCGCGGCGGGGATGCGCCGCTCACCGGCGAAGCGGAAGACCGGGCGGGCGGTGATCACCGGCGTCTCGGCGTAGGACTCGATGGTGGCGATGTCGTCCACCACCACGCCCTCCGGCAGGTCGCGGGCGACCTGGACGAGCGTGCCGGGCCGGTCGTGCTCGGCGGTGGCCCGGACGGTGACGCCGGCCGCGTGCACCGCGGTGGTCACCGAGGTGAACGGCCGGCCGTTGGCCGCCTCCCAGGAGAGCCGCTTGCCGTCGTGGCTGATCCGGCCGACGGCGATCCAGCCGGGCTCGGGGTCGGTCTCCTCGGCGCCGCCGGAGGCGCTGAAGAAGACCTCGTCCTCGGTGATCGCGACCACCGAGCGCAGGTGCAGGTCGGCCCCGGTGACGGCCTGGTCGCCGATCACCAGCGCGCGCGTCCCGTCCGCGTCGGAGATCCGGACCAGCCGGCCGTCCGGCGTCCAGGCCGGGACGCCCTGGAACAGCTCCAGCCAGGCGTCGTCGCGCTCCTCGAACAGCACCTCGGTGGCGCCGCTCGCCACGTCCACCCCGAGGATCAGCTGGCTGCGCTGGTCGCGGGCCTGGACGAGCAGCAGCGGTACGCCGCCCTTGGACCAGTGCACCCGGGCCAGGTACGGGAAGGCGGTGCGGTCCCACAGCACCTCCGTCCGGGCGCCGTCCAGGCCGACCACCCAGAGGCCGACCTCGGCGTCGGCGGTGCCGGCGGCGGGGTAGGCGATCTCGGCGGGCTCGGTGCCCGGGTTGGCCGGGTCGGCGATCCACCAGCGGCGCACCGGGCTGTCGTCGGCCCGCTCGACCAGCAGCCGGTCACCGTCGGGCGACCACCAGAAGCCGCGGTCGCGGTCCATCTCCTCCTGGGCGATGAACTCGGCCTGCCCCCAGGTCACGCCGGGGCCTTCGGGCTGGACGAGGGCCCGGTCGCCGGTACCGTCGGTCCGGGTGAGCCGCAGCTCGCCGGCGGTGTTGGCGTAGGCGACGTGGACGCCGTCCGGCGAGGGGCGCGGGTCGAGGAGCGGGCCCTCGGCGGGCAGTTCGGCCGTGGTGCCCGCCACCAGGTCGGCGGTGAACAGGCGTCCGGAGAGGGCGAAGGCGGCCAGCCGGCCGGCGCCGTCCAGGGCGTAGCCGACGATGCCGGCCGAGCCCTCGCGGCTGCGCTCGCGGCGGGCCTTCTCGGCCGGGGAGAGGTCTTCCTCGCCGCCGCCGAGCAGGACGGCCGGGTCGGCGGCGATCCGCTCCTCGCCGGTGGCGGTGTCGAGGGTCCAGAGCAGGTTGGCCCGGTCGCCGCCCGAACGGGAGCGCAGGAAGACGACCCGGGAGCCGTCGGGTGCGACGGAGAACGACCGGGGCGCGCCGACGGTGTAGCGCAGGGTGCGCGCGTACTGCCTCGGGAAGGTGTCCGCAGGGGTGTGGGTGGTCATGGCACCAGACCATACGACCTTCGGGTGCCACCGCCCGGCCGATCACGATCACTCGTTCGGAGCATCCCGGCGAAGGACGCCCCGAAGCCGTCCGCCCCCCTCCGAACCCCCTCCGACCGGCCTGTGCGCCCCACCGGTGCCGCCGTACCCCGGGCGTGCGGCGTCACCGTACGTCATACATCCATCACTCATCGGGTATGACTGGGTCCGGCGCGTGATCGTCGGGCCCCGTCCCGGGCCCCGGTCGCCCGACCGCAAGTCCCGCACGGTCCGACCGCCGCCCTGCCGAGGGGTGGCGCACCCGAGAAAAGGGGTGTAAGCCGACATGGCCCTGTCCATCTCCGCAGCCATGCTGATGCTGGTCATCGTGGTGGTGCTGATCCGCCGCTCCGGTCTGAAGCTCGCGCACGCGATCATCTGCGCGCTGCTCGGCTTCTACCTGGCGTCCAGCTCCATCGCCCCCTCGATCAGCCAGGTGACCAGCAACCTCGCCGGGATGATCAACGGCCTCAAGCTCTGACCCCGCCCCCGCCCGCACCCTGTGGACCGGTCGTTAGGCTGCTCCCATGACCGTGACTACCGGCCGCCGCCTGCTCCTGGTGCACGCGCACCCCGACGACGAGTCGATCGGCAACGGCGCCACGATGGCCAGGTACACCGACGAGGGCGCCCACGTCACCCTGGTGACCTGCACCCTCGGTGAGGGCGGCGAGGTCATCCCGCCGGAGCTGGCCCGTCTGACGGCGGATCGGGACGACGCGCTCGGCCCGTACCGGATCGGCGAGCTGACCGCCGCCATGCGCGCGGTCGGCGTCGCCGACGTCCGCTTCCTCGGCGGCCCGGGGCGCTACCGCGACTCCGGGATGATGGGCGTCCCCGACAACGACGTGCCCGGCTGCTTCTGGCGGGCCGACCCGGACGAGGCGGCCGGTCACCTGGTCGCGGTGGTCCGGGAGGTGCGGCCGCAGGTCCTGGTCACCTACGACGAGGACGGCGGCTACGGGCACCCGGACCACATCCAGGCGCACCGGGTCGCGATGCGCGCGTACGAGCTGGCCGCCGATCCCGCGTACCGGCCCGAGCTGGGCCCGGCCTGGCGGATCGCCAAGGTGTACTGGAACCGGATGCCCCGTTCGGTGATCGAGCGGGGGCTCGCCGAGACCGCCGCCAGGGCACCGTTCCCCGGTGTCGCCGCGCCGTCCGACGTGCCCGGCGTGGTGGACGACGCCGCGGTCACCACCGTGCTGGACGGCGCCGCGTACGCCGGCCGCAAGGCGGCCGCGATGGCCGCGCACGCCACCCAGATCACCGTGGACGGCGCCTTCTTCGCGCTCTCCAACAACCTCGGCCAGCCGCTGGTCGCCACCGAGTACTACCAGCTGGTGCGCGGCCAGGCCGGGCCGCGGCTGCCCGAGGACGACCTCTTCGCGGGCCTGGACACCACAGGCCCGAACACCACGGGCCCGGCCGCCGCCGACGCGACCGCCGCCCCCGCGCAGGAACAGGAAGGTGTCCGATGACCGAGCCCGCCGACGCCCGGCCGCCGCGCCGCTCGATCCCGGCGGCCGTCCTCGGCACCCGCGCCGAGCGGCTGGCCGAGCCTCAGCCCCCGCGGGCCTGGCGGATCGTCGCCTACGTCCTGTTCTTCCTGCTGGGTGCCGCGGTGTCGATCTGCGGAGCCTTTGTGCAGGCCCTGTGGCCGCCGGTGGGGGTTCTGCTGGCGCTGGCCGCCACCGGTGCCACCTTCTACGCCGGTCTGCGGGTCACCGGTACCCGGCTCGGCGCGGGGCTCCCGGCGGCCGGCTGGTTCCTGGCGCTGCTGCTGGTGATGGTCCCCCGGCCCGAGGGCGACAACGTGCTCTGGACCAACGCGACCTCACTCGGCTGGCTGTTCGCCGGGTCGATTCTGGGCGTGATCTGCGCCACCCTGCCCACCCGGACCAGTTGGTTCCCCGGAGTACCGGGCCCTCCCCGCTGACCTCGGCGGTGCGCGGCGTACGGTACCGCGTACGACGAGCAGTCAGGACCGAACGGCCGTACTCTCATACCGGAGGAACCGGACGTATCAGGTTCTATCCGAACCGGTTCACCGCTCAGTTCTTCCCAGTATGGTGGTGCCGCAGAACGCCGTACCCGACCGCCGCCCGCCAGGCCCGGCGCCCACGAACCCGCGGTCGCGCCCGACGGCCCGCCCGCGAACCCGGAGCAGAGCAGCATTGAGCAGCCGCGAATCTGACAACGCCCACCCGACGCCTCGGCGCACGGGCCCGGACGCCTACCCGTCGGGCACCCCGCCCTACGGCACACCGGGCCTCCCCGGCGGCGACCGTGCGGGCACCAGTGCCGCCCAGGGACCGGCGTCGGGCGGCGAGGACGAGGCCCCGAAGACCGAGACCACCCTGACCACCAGGGTGCGGATCAACATCCCCGGCTCGCGTCCGATCCCGCCCGTCGTGGTCCGCAGCGCCGTCAAGAACGAGGACGGCCCGGGCGATGACACCCCGCCCGCCGCCACCGAGCCGCCCGGCCCCCGGCACCGCTCCGCCGCGCCCTCCTCCCCCGTGCTCGGGGTGATGGACGGCGGCGCCCGGACGGCCACACCGCCGAACCTGCCGCCCGAGTGGCAGATCCCGCCGGCCACCTCGGAGGCCGAGTCGACCGGCGCGTGGTTCCGGCCGCGCCAGAAGAAGGCGTCCTCCACCGAGCCCGCTCCGGCTCCGGCCGGCACCCCGGCCGAACCCGCCGGCGGTGCCGGGGCCCGCCCGAACGGCGCCCGGAAGAACGGCTCCCAGCCGGGCGGCGCCCGGCAGACCCAGGCCTCCGGCCAGGGTACGGACCACCCGAACGGCCGCCCGGTGCCCGGCCAGGCCCCCGCACCCGCACCGCGCCCGACCGGCGCGCCCGCCTCGCCGTTCGGCACCGGCGTCGGACCGGACGTCCCTGCGGACGAGGCCGGCGTGTACGAGGACTTCCCCACCGACCCGTTCGCCCCGGCGGATCCGTTCGCCCCGGTCGCCGACCCCTTCGCCCCGGCGGGCGGCCCCGCCGCCGGCCACCCCCAGGGCCACCCGGCTGGCGGCCCGTCCGGCGCGGTGAGCCCGGAGGACACCTCGGTGGACGGCTTCGCGCCGATCCGCGAGGGCGCCCCCGCGCCGGGCGCCATATCCGGTCCGCCCGCGGGCGCGGCGGCCCAGCACGGCCTGCCCCAGGACGGCCTGCCGCAGCACGGCGCCCCGCAGCAGAACGGCCGGCCGCAGCCCGGCCTGTTCGCCTCCGCCCCGGCCGGCACCGACCCGTTCGCCGCACAGCGGCCCCCGGCCGGCACCGACCCGTTCGGCACCGCGGTCCAGGGCGGCCTCTTCCCCGGCGCCCCCGGCCGCCAGGGCGAGACCCCCGCCCCGCCCCCCGGCCACCGGCCGGAGGGCCCCGGCGCCACCGCGCCCGGCCGCCCGCAGCCCGAGCCTGGTGCCCAGACGCCCGGCGGCCCCGCCGGACCGGTGGCGGCGCCCGCGCCCGGCCCGAAGAAGCCCGAGGCACCCAAGCCGGCGGCCCCCAAGCCCGCGACGGGCAAGGCGGCGGGCAAGCCCAAGGCCGGCGCCGGCAAGAAGCTCGTCAAGCTCGGCGTCTACGCCGTCGGCGGCCTGCTGTTCCTCGGCGCCGCCGCGTACGGCACCGGTCTGATGCTGAACCAGTCCGACATCCCCAAGGGCACCGTCGTGCTGGGCACGGACATCGGCGGCAACAACCGAGACCAGGCGATCCACCAGCTCGACGAGACGATCGGCAAGGCCGGCCGGCAGCCCGTCAAGCTGAAGATCGGCGAACAGTCCGTGGACCTCGACCCGGCCGTCGCCGGGCTGAGCTTCGACACCACGGCCACCGTGGACAACCTCACCCGGCACAGCTACAGCCCGGTCGACGTGATCACCTCGCTGAAGGGCGGCGAGAAGGCCGTACCGCCGGAGGTCAAGGTGGACCGGGCCAAGCTCAAGGCCGCCCTGGACGCCCTGGGCGCCGGCTCGGGGCAGACCCTCCAGGAGGGCTACGTCAAGTTCAGCGATTCCGGTGAGCCCGTCGTGGTGCCCGGCCGGGCCGGCCAGGCGGTGGACTCCGCCGCCGCGGTCGACCAGATCGAGCAGGCCTACCGCGACCGCGCCGCGGGCAAGGCCGAGCAGCCCGTCGCGCTCTCCGTGACGGCCGCCCAGCCCAAGGTCTCGCCGCAGGCCCTCCAGGCCGCCGCCGACAGCCTGGGCAAGTCCGTGGTGAGCGGCAACGTCCATGTCCTGGCCGGCACCAAGAAGTGGGACTTCGGCAAGCTCACTGCGGCCAAGGCGCTGACCCTGGTGCCGGACGCCTCCGGCAAGATCGTGCCCAAGTGGGACCTGGACGCGCTGAACGGCCAGATCAACGGCTACTTCGACAAGGTGAAGGTGAAGAAGAACGGCCAGACGGCCGTGATCACCGCGCAGGACGTCGCCGACGGCATCACCTCGGTGCTGGACAAGAGCGGCGACAAGGACCGCACCTTCAAGTTCGCCACCGTCTGACCCGCTTCCCGACCCACCACCCGGCGGCAGACCCCGGGGGCGGGCCCGGATTCGGGCCCGCCCCTCGACAACTCCCCTCCCAGGTCAGCAAGATGTGACGCCGTACCGTCCGTCACACCCGCACCAGGGAGAAGCACACCATGGGCCGCCGCCTCACGCCACACCGAACGGCCCTGCTCGCCGGCCTCACCGTCGTCCCGCTCTCGCTGACGCTCTGCTCCTGCGGCACCGGCACCGGCGCCCGGGCGCTCCCGACCGCGGCCGAGGCGCCCAAGCTCACCACCGTCGACACCAACCCTCACGACCGCTCGCGGCTGCGCCGGGGCGGCACGCTGAACGTCGCGATCGCCCAGTTCTCCAGCCAGTGGTCGCCGATCCAGACCGACGGTGGCGAGTCCTCCACCATCAGCGTCACCAAGCCCCTGCTGCCCACCTTCTTCCGCTCGGACGCGGCCGGCACCCAGACCGTCAACCCGGCCTATCTCCAGGACGCCAGGTCCGAGCTGAAGGACGGCCGGCAGACCGTCACCTGGACGCTCAACCCGAAGGCCGTCTGGTCCGACGGCACGCCGATCACCTGGCGGGACATCGAGGCCAACTGGCGTGCCCTGAACGGGAAGGACCCGGCCTACCGGGCCTCCAGCAGCACCGGCTTCGAGCTGGTCTCCGCGGTCGAGCGGGGCAAGGACGACTTCCAGGCCGTGATGACCTTCGAGCGGCCGTTCTCCGAGTGGCAGTCGATGTTCAACGGCGCCGCCAACGCCCCGCTGCTCCCGGCGAGCCGGATCGCCACCCCGGAGCTGTTCAACACCTCCTACCTGAACGCGATCCCGGTCACCGCGGGCCCGTTCAAGGTCGAGAGGCTCGACCGGGCCACCCAGACCGTCACCCTGGTCGCGGACCCGGCCTGGTGGGGCGACCAACCGCTGCTGGACCGGATCGTGTTCCGTGCCATGGTCCCCAACACCATGGCCGCCGCCTTCGCCAAGGGCGAGGTCGACCTCTTCAACAACGGTCCCGACGTGGCCGGTTACCAGATCATCAAGAGCACCAAGGGGGCCGCCGTCCGCCGCGCCGGCGGCCCCGACTTCCGCCAGTTCACGCTGAACAGCCGGAGCCCCGCGCTCACCGACCCGGCCGTCCGCCAGGCCCTGTTCCAGGCGATCAACCGGGACGCCATCACCCGGTCCGACCTCAACGGCCTGGACTGGCCCACCGTCACCCTCAACAACCATCTGCTGGTCGCCGACCAGAACGCCTACCGGGACAACTCCCTCGGCCTCAGCCGCTACGACCCGGACGACGCCGTCCGGAAGCTGGAGGCGGCCGGCTGGAAGCTCGACGGCGACGTCCGCAAGAAGGACGGCCGGGAGCTGAACCTGCGGATGGTCATCCCGGCCGGGGTCACCCAGGCCCAGAACGAGGCCTCGGTCGCCACCCGGATGCTGAAGGACGTCGGGGTCAAGGTCACCACCGTGACCGCCGAAGCCAACGAGTTCTTCGACCGGTACGTGAACCGGCGCGACTTCGACATCGCCGCGTACTCGCTGCTCGGCACGCCCTTCCCGGCCAGCGGCAACCGGGCCAACTTCGTCCAGAACGGCGGGACCAACCACTCCCAGGCCGGCAGCCCCGCCGTCGACACCGCCCTCGACCGGGCCGCCGCCGCGACCGACGCGGCCACCGCCTTCGAGGCCATCAACCAGGCCGACGGCGAGCTGTGGAAGGTGGCCGGCGTGCTGCCGCTCTACCAGCGCCCGCAGCTGTACGGCGCCCGCGCCAACCTCGCCAACATCGGCGCGCAGGGCCTCTCCGACATCGTCTGGGAGAACGTCGGCTTCGAGAAGTGACGCGCCGGGCCCCGGAGGCGGTCACACCCTCCGGGGCCCGGCGGTCGTCCGGTCAGCCCGCGCCGATCACGTCCCGCACTTCGGCGAAGTGGCAGGCCGACTCGTGCGCGGCCGGGCCGCTCAGCACGGACGGCACCGCCAGCAGCGGCAGTTCGGCGGAGCAGCGCTCCTGCGCCTTCCAGCAGCGGGTGCGGAACCGGCAGCCGGACGGCGGGTTGGCCGGCGAGGGCAGGTCGCCGCTCAGGATGATCCGGTCGCGGGACTCGCGCGCCACCGGGTCCGGCACCGGCACCGCGGAGAGCAGCGCCTGGGTGTACGGATGGGTCGGGTAGGAGTAGATCTGGTCCTCCGTCCCGATCTCGACCATCTTGCCGAGGTACATCACCCCCACCCGGTCGGAGATGTGCCGGACGATGGAGAGGTCGTGCGCGATGAACATGTACGAGAGCTCGAACTCACCCTGGAGCTGCTCCAGCAGGTTGATCACCTGTGCCTGGACCGACACGTCCAGCGCGGAGACCGGCTCGTCACAGATGATCAGCTCCGGCTTGAGCGCCAACCCCCGGGCGATGCCGATGCGCTGGCGCTGACCGCCGGAGAACTGGTGCGGATACCGGTTGATGTACTCCGGGTTGAGCCCGACCACGTCCAGCAGATCCTGAACGGCCTTGCGGCGGTCGCCCTTCGGCGCCACCTCGGGGTGGATCTCGAAGGGCTCCCCGATGATGTCGCCGACCGTCATCCGCGGGTTCAGCGAGGTGTACGGGTCCTGGAACACCATCTGGATGTTGCGCCGCACGGCCTTGAGGCCGGCGCCCGAGAGCCGGGTGATGTCCTCGCCTTTGAAGAACACCTGGCCGGAGGTGGCCCGCTCCAGGTTCATCAGCACCTTGGCCAGCGTGGACTTGCCACAGCCGGACTCGCCGACGATGCCCAGCGTCTCGCCCCGCCGCAGCTCGAACGAGACGCCGTCGACCGCCTTCACCGCGCCGACCTGCTTCTTGAAGACGATGCCCTGGGTCAGCGGGTAGTACTTGACCAGGTCCTTCACCTCCAGGATGGGCTCAGCCATGGAGGGTCTCCTTCCAGAAGTGGCAGGCGCTGCGGCGGCCCGGCAGGTCGGCCCCTTCGCCGTCCAGTACCGGGACGAGCTGCGGGAGTTCGGTGCGGCAGCGGTCCGCCACCCGGTCGCAGCGCGGATTGAACGCACAGCCCTGCGGGATCCGCAGCAGGCTCGGCGGCAGGCCCTGGATGGCGTAGAGGTTCTGCCCCTTCTGGTCCAGCCGCGGGATCGAGTTGAGCAGGCCCCGG
>NZ_JBIVMI010000015.1:156930-206684 GCF_044753005.1 Kitasatospora sp. NPDC088548 | reverse complement strand
ATCAGGCACAAGATCATCCGACACGTGGAGCACTCTGCCGCCCGAACACATCAACTGCCAAGCCCCTGAGCTGAACTCATTTTGAAACGATCAGTGAGTACTGAGCATCGCCTTCCGGTCATATCTCAGGCCCGGGCCTTGAGCCGGAGCGGTGGTTTCAGGCGGAGGTACGGCCATGTCGGCATCGAATGCTGAACCGATTGCCATCGTGGGTATCGGGTGCCGGTTCCCGGGCGGTGTGGAGTCAGCTGCCGGCCTGTGGAGGCTCGCGGCCGCCGGACGGCGGACGGTGGGCCCGGTACCTGTGGACCGCTGGGACGCCGCGCGGCTGGCGGCTGTCCACGATCCGGATGACGCGGTGCGGGCCGGGCTGGGCTGCTTTGTGGAGGGGGATGTCTGGGCGTGGGATCCGGTGGCGCTGTCGGTGGCGCCGGCGGAGCAGGACTGGGTGGATCCGCAGTTCCGGCTGCTGGCGGAGGTGGCCTGGGAGGCGGTGGAGCACGCCGGAATTCCGCTTGCACGGTTGCGGGGGTCGCGAACAGGCGTGTATGTGGGCACCTATGCGCCGGACAATCTGTTCCGTGAGGCGCGGCCGGTCGAGGACGCCCCGAACAGCCCGTACTTGTTCGGCAATTTCACAGCGGGGGCCGCCGGGCGGGTGGCGTTCGCGATGGACCTGCGCGGCCCGGTCATGGTGGTCAGCACGCACTGTTCGTCCGGGCTGGTGGCGGTGGATACGGCGTGCGGGGCACTGACGCTGGGCGAGTGCGATACGGCGCTCGCGGGTGCGGTGCTGCTGATGATCTCGCCGGAGACGCAGTACTACGAGGCCCCGCTGCTGCTGTCGCGGCGCGGTGCCTGCCATGCCTTCGACGCGCGGGCCGACGGATACGTGCGCGGTGAGGGGGCGGGAGTGCTGCTCCTCAAGCGGCTGGTGGACGCGCGGCGGGAGGGGGACCGGGTGCTGGCGGTGATCCGCGGCAGCGCGGTCAACAACGACGGGCAGTCCAGCCGGCTGACCGCGCCGTCCACGCTGATGCAACAGCAGCTCTTCAGAGACGCCGTCGGCAAGGCCGCGGTCGATCCTGGTGAGGTGGGGCTGGTGGAGGCGCACGGCCCGGGGACCGCGGTCGGCGACCCGATCGAGTACAGCTCGATCGACGCCGTCTACGGCCGGGGAAAGGGCCGGTGCGCGCTGGGTTCGGTGAAGACCAACATCGGGCACTCGGAGCCGGTCTCCGGGATCGCCGGAACCATCAAGGCGGTCGAGTGTCTGCGGCGTGGCGTGATCCCGCCCAACCTCAACTTCGACCAGTGGAACCCCTCGATCCCGCGCGACCGGGAATCCCGGCTGTTCGTGCCGACCGCCCTGACACCGTGGCCGGTCGACACGCGCACACGGCTGGCCGCCGTGTGCTCCTACGGGGTGACCGGTACCAACGCGCACCTGGTGTTGGAGGCCGCCCCCGCACGCCTGCGGCCCCGTCGCCCGCGCCCGGCGTCGCCGCAGAGCGCTGAAGAGTCCTTCTTGCTGGCGGTGTCGGGCGGTTCACCACAGTCCCTTGCGCTGGCGGCGGCCCGGCTGGCCGACTGGGCGGAGGGCGAGGGTGCCGGCACCGGCCTGCTCGACGTCGCACACACCCTGGCGTTGCGCCGTTCGCCGGCGGACCACCGCCTGGGCATCGTCGCCCGCGACCACCGTGAACTGGCGGTGCGGGCCCGCGCCTTCGCCTCAGGCCGGGAGGCCGAGGGGGTGGTCTCGGGTGTGCCGGTGCTGCCGCCTTCGCATCCGGGGCCGGTGTTCGTGTTCACCGGGCAGGGTTCGCAGCGGGCCGGGATGTGCCAGGGCCTGCTGCGCGGTGAGCCGGTGTTCCGGGCCGCGATCGAGGAGATGGAACCGCTGGTCACCCGGGAAGCAGGATTCTCCCTGTGTGAAGTGCTCACCCGCCCTGAGGAGTTGGTGGGTCTGGCGCGTATCCAGCCCACCCTCTTCGCCGTCCAGGTCGCCCTCGCCGGGCTGTGGCGGTCCTGGGGAGTCGAACCGGTCGCGGTGATCGGGCAGTCGCTCGGCGAGGTCGCGGCGATGGTGGTGGCGGGCGGGCTGGGCCTGGCCGAGGGGGTGGAAATCATCTGCCGGCGCTCCGCACTGCTGGCCACCATCTCCGGCGGGGCGATGGCCTCGGTGATGCTCGGCGCACCGGAGGTGCAGGCCGCCATCGACGACGCCGGCGCCGACGGGGTCACGTTGGGGGTGCTCACCTCCCCGGACAGCACGGTCGTCTCCGGCGATGCCGCCCAGATCGCCGCCCTGGCCGCACGGTGGGAGGCCGCCGACGTCGTGGTGAAGCCGATCGACGTGGACGTGGCGTCCCACTCGCCCGAGGTCGACCCCATCCTGGACCGGCTGCGCACCGCCCTGGCCGATCTCCCGCAGGCACGGCCCGCGGCCACCTTCTACTCCACCGTCACTGACGATCCACGGGTGCCCGGGGAGCTGGGAGGGGAGTACTGGGTGCGCAACCAGCGCGAAACGGTACGCTTCCACGCCGCCGTCTCAGCCGCTCTGGCCGATGGCCACCGGCTGTTCATCGAGTGCACGGCCCATCCCCTGGCGGTCCGGCCCATCCTGGACACCGCCCGCCACCACGGCATCCACGATGCCGTCGCCCTGGGAAGCCTGCGTCAGGGCAGCGACGACCAGGACGCCTTCCTCACCCACCTCGGCCGGCTGCACGCGGCCGGCTACGACGGCATCGACTTCTCCTCCCACTACGGCCACGGCCAACTCGCCGAGGTGCCCGGCACGGCCTGGCACCGCACCCGCCGCGGCGGTGACACCACCCCCTACCGGCTCGTCGCCCCGTACCTGGTCGGCGCAGCACAGCACCCGTTGCTCGGCGGCTCCGTCCACGACCCCGACCACCCGGAACGGTTCCTGTGGCAGACCCCCCTCGGCCCGGCCCGGCTGCCCTGGCTGGACGACCACAAGGTCGCGGACGTACCGGTGCTGCCCGGTACCGGCATGGTGGAGATGATGCTCGCCGCCGCAGCCCGCGTCTTCGCCACCGACCGCGTCAGCGTCCACGACGTGACCATAAAAAGCCCGCTGATCCTGGACCCCGAACCCCTGGTCACCACCCGTCTGGTCCACGACGGCGACAGCGCGCACGTCGAAATCCTCTCCCGGACCGAGGACGGGGCCACGGTGGTCCACGCCCATGGCACCGTGCGTCCTCTCGACGGCGCCGAAGGCGCCCCGCCGCCCATCACCCTCGGTCCGGCCGTGCAGGGGTGGCAGGACAGCGATCCGGCCGACCTGTACCGCGTTTTCCGCGAGCGCCACAACGTCCACCACGGCCCGGCCTTCACCGCCATCGAACACATCAGGATCCACCCCACCGAAGACCGGGCCACCTCCTCACTGCGCACCCACGCCAGTGCCCGTGTCTCGGCCTGGATGATGTCCCTGCACCCGGCCCTGCACGACGAACTCGTCCAGACGGTGGTATCGCTGTGGCTGGCCCACCGGGCCACCAGCCCCGGCCCCGTCGTCGTCGCCGGCTTCGACGAGGTCCGCGTCTACGGGCCCACCGCCCACGTCCGGACCGCCCTGGTCGAACTGCACCACGCCGACGATCTGACCTGCACCTCCTCCGGAAAACTGGCCACCGCCGACGGCACCGTGGTCGCCGAAGTCCGCGGCCTGCGCCTGTCCAACATCACACCCTCAGCCGAACGCTTCGCCACCCGCCTGGCCCATCTGACCTGGCAGCCCGAACCCGCCGTCCCGTCGGCCACCCCGCTGGGGCAGACGGGCCAGGCGGGCTGGGCCGTGCTCGCGGCCGACGGGGAAGGCCGGCCCGCCGAACTCGCCCGGGCGATGACGCGACGGGGTATCGCGTGCCGCCTGCTGCCCCACGACACCGGTCCGCTGGCGGCAGCGCTTCCCTCGCCGTGCACCGGCGTCGTCCTCGCCGTCGGCACCGGAGCCACGACAGCCGATCCAGCCGGTGCGGCCCGTGAGCAGGTCGCCCGCGCCATCACGGTGATCCAGCAACTCACCGCCCTGGACCACCCGCCACGGCTGTGGATCCTCACCGGCCCACAGGCACCGGACCGGACATCGCTGACCGGGGCCGGGCTACCCGGACTGCTGCGCACGGCCGCCTACGAACACCCCGAACTCGCCCCCAGCAGTATCACCTTCGACACCGGCACCCCTTGGGACCGGCTCATCGACGAACTGCTCGACTCCGCCCAGCCGGTCACCGAACTCGCTTACCACGGCGGCCGGCGACACGTCGCCCGCCTCCACGCGGGCGCCGACACCCCCACGCTCCCGGCCGACCCGCCCGCCGGCCCGGTACGCCCCGGTGCCGCCTACCTGGTCACCGGCGGCCTGGGCGGCCTCGGCCTGCTGACCGTCACCTGGCTCGCCCGGCGTGGCGCCGGCCGCGTGGTGATCAGCGGCCGCTCCGCCCCCGGCACCCGGGCACGGGCCGCCCTCGCCGCCCTGCGTACCGGTGGCACCGACATCCGCGTCGTGCGCGGTGACATCGCCGACCCCCGCACGGCCGAGCGGTGCGTCGTCGCCGCCACCCAGGGCCGGATGACGCTGCGCGGCGTCCTGCACGCCGCCGGCGTCGTCGAGGACGCCGCCCTCGGCAACCTCCGTCCCGACCTGCTTCAGCGGGTATGGCGCGGCAAAGCCGAAGGAGCCTGGGCCCTGCACCGGGCCACCGCCGACATCGAGCTGGACTTCTTCGTTCTCTACTCGTCGGTCGCCTCGCTGATCGGCTCACCCGGGCAGGGCGCCTACGCGGCCGCCAACGCCTTCCTCGACCAGCTGACGGCCTGGCGCCGCGCCCGGGACCTGCCCGCCACCGGCATCCACTGGGGTGCCTGGAGCGAAGTCGGACGCGGACAACACCTCGCCGACCGGGGACTGATCACCATCACCCCCGTCGACGGCATCGACGCCCTCGAACGCATCCTGACCGCAGGATTCCGGCAGATCGCCTACTCCCCGCTCGACCTCGACCAGTGGACCGCCCCCTACCCTGCCCTGCGCCACTCCACCCTGCTCACCCCACTCCTGACCTCCGGCCAGGACGACGGCGGGCAGGCGCCGGTGCGCGAGGAACTCCTGACCGCCGAGGGCGAAGGAGCGCGCCGGGAGCTGCTGGAGTCCTTCATCATCGACTGCGTACGCGAGCTCCTCGGCGGCACCACCCATCACATCGGCCCCCACACCAGCATGGTCGTCCTCGGTATGGACTCCCTCGGCGCCGTCCAGCTGCAACAGCGCATCCAGCGAGCCCTCAGCATCACCGTCAAACCCGGGGTGATCTGGGTCAACCCCACCCCCGCGGGCCTCGCTCACTGGCTCATGGGACACCTGGGCCTCAGCACCGGCGGGCCTGACAGCGACGCGGAAGAGCGATCCGCGACCGCCCCCGGTCCTGAGCCGCCTCACCACCTCACACAGGGGTGACAGCACATGCCGTACGAGAGCACCTTCCCGGCCCGTCGGGCCAAAGAGCCTGCCGCCCCCGCCGGGGGACGGCACAGCCGTTGGCGCCGCCCGCCCGTGTGCTGGGCAGCGTTCGGCCTCCTGTGCGTTCTCTTCCAGATCTGGGTGCTCGCCCGCTGGGCAGCCGACGGCAACCTGCACGCCTGTTCCTCAGGCGGCTACACGATGTCGGCGGGGATGAAGCTCGCCACCCGGATCGAGGACGCCGTGGCCCTGGCGGGCTCTGTCCTGCTGATCGTGGTGGCCTGGCGGCAGTCCCGCAAGGCCGGACACATCACGCTGTCCGCCGCACTCGTCACGGGCTACTTCCTGGTCTGGTGGACCGACCCCTATTCCGGCAGCTTCCACCACACGGTCAGCGCGAACCGGTACGACGTCAACCTCGTCTCCTGGGGCCCCTACCTGCCCGGATGGCACGGCCCGACCCCGCAGACCGAGACCTTCCTGGAAAACGGCGCCTACCCCTGGGTCGTTTTCTGGATCTTCATGGCCCTGGGCATCGCCGCGCTCCTGCGTCGGTACAGGCCCCGCTGGTCACGGGCCCGCACCGCAGCGGCGACCGTCGTGATCAGCCTGATCTGCGACATCCCCATGGAGCACGCCTACATGCGCTTCGGTGGCTACGGCTACCCCCGCGCACTGCCGTATCTCACGCTCTTCGAAGGCCACTGGTACCAGCTCCCCCTCACCTCACCACTGTGCCTGGTCCTCCTCGCCGCGCTGCCGGTGCTGCTGATGACCTTGTACGCGGGACCCGGCCGGGAAGCCTGGCTGCTGGAAGGCTCCCTGTCCCTCCCGCCACGCGCCCAGCCGTGGATCCGGCTGCTCGCCGGCGTCGGCTTCGCCACCGTCTGCATGCTCGCGCTCCAGCTCGTCATGCTCCTGGCCTCCTTGGTCAGCCACCCGATCGTGCTTCCCTCATGGTTCGACCTTCCCCGGCCGTAGGCCGCGCCCGACGCCGCGGGCACGCCGTCGTGATCGGGGCGGGCATCGCCGGGCTGCTCGCGGCCCGCGTCCTGGCCGAGACGTTCGAACACGTCACCGTTGTCGAACGGGACCGGCTCACCGACGCGCCCACCCCCCGGCCCGGGGTTCCCCAGGGCAGACACGCCCACGCGCTGACCACCCGCGGCGCCCAGGCCATCGAGGAGCTGTTCCCCGGCATCCGCGACGAACTCACCGCCGAGGGCGCCCCCGTCTTCGACTTCTGCCGGCAGGCCCGGCTCCACCTCCCCGCCGGGCGACCCGAGCCGGTCACCTCCGGCATCCTCGTCCAGCCCGTCAGCCGGCCCCTGCTCGAAACCACCATCCGCTCCCGCGCCGCCGCCCTGCCCGGCCTGCGGATTCTGGACCGCCACACCATCACCGGACTGCACTTCGACAGACCGCTCCGGGTGAACGGCGTCCTCCTCCGACCACGGCAGCCGCCCGGAACTGCCACCCGGCTCCTGGATGCGGACCTGGTCGTCGACGCCTCCGGCCGTACCTCGCGTCTGCCCGACTGGCTCACCGCCGACGGCCTCCGGCCGCGCCCCTCGCAGACGGTGATCGATCCCGGTATCGGCTACGCCAGCCGCCTCTTTCGGGCGCCCCCGGGCTCGCACCCGCCGTGGCAGGCCCTCCTCGTGCCGCTGCGTGCCCCCGACACACCCCGCGGCTGCTTCGCCCTGCATATCGAGCACGACCGATACCTGATCACCCTCCAAGGGGCCTCCGGACACCACCCGCCAAACGACACAGCCGGGTTCGAAGCCTTCGCGGCATCGCTCAACTGCGGCCTCGACGACGCCCTGAACAGCATGGAACCCACCTCGGGAATCGCACGCTACCGCCACACCGCCAACCGGCGCATGCACTACCACCGCCTGCGCCCATGGCCCGACGGACTCATCGCGCTGGGAGACGCCGCCTGCGTCTTCAACCCCCTCTACGCCCAGGGCATGACCGTCGCCGCCCTCGAAGCCCACCTTCTACGACACCTGCTGGCCAACCAGCCGCCCGGCGGACCACACGACTTCGCCCGCCACTTCCAACGGCACCTCAACCGCACCACCCGCTGGCCCTGGGCCATGGCCACCCTCAGCGACCGCGCCTGGCAACCCGACCAGCACACGCCACTGGCGGCCCGCGCCGCGCAACGCTACCTACGCGCCTGGCAGGACCTCATCCCCGACCACCCCGCGATGTACACCGACTACATCAGGGTCGCCAACATGCTCACCGGCCCAGCCGCCCTCGCCCGCCCCCGCAACCTGCTGCTCGCCCTCCGCTCGGGCTCCGCCTCAAGGCCCTCCGCGCACCCTGCGGACGGCCCGGGCACAAGGAGGTCAGACACCGGCCGGAGTACCGGTGGGTCCGGGTCGGTCGCGGGAGTCGGGCAGGCCCGCGAAGCGCACGGTCGGCTCGAAGTTGGCGCGACGGGCCGCGCGGCGGAAGACGGTGAGGACGGCCGGGCCGACGATGAGGACGCACAGGCCGGTGGTGACGGCGCGGCCGGTGTCCCAGCCGAGCGAGGTGGCGAGGTCGAAGAGCAGGTAGCGGTGCCACTGTTCGGTGAAGGGAAGCCCGGGCAGGTAGGCGATCGAGCTGTTCGGGTCGGTGGAGAACGGCCAGAAGGAGAGGTTGAGCAGAAAGCCGAAGAGATAACCGGAGACGGCGCCGTAGCCGGCCAGCATCAGCACCTCCCACCTCCGCCGGAGCTTCGGCAGCAGCCCGGCGAGCATGCCGACGAAGGCGCAGCCGAACATCTGGTAGGGCATCCAGGGGCCGACTCCGCCGGTGATGAGGGCGGAGGCGAAGAGCGAGGTGCAGCCGAGGGTGAAGCCGAAGCCGGGGCCGAAGACGCGGCCGGCGAGGACGAGGATGAAGAAGACCGTCTCGACGCCGGCCGTGCCCGCGCCTAGCGGCCGCAGGCCCGCGTTGACGGCGGACAGGACGCCGAGCATGGCGAGCGCCTTGGCGTCGATGCCGCCGGCGGAGATCTCGGCGATGACGACGGCGAGGACCAGGATCAGCAGGGCGCCGAAGATGAGCGGCGGCGCGTAGGAGGAGCCGAACGTTCCCGGGGCGACGACGAACGGCCAGGTGAAGGCGGTCAGGCCGATGAACGCGGCGAGGGCCACGACGATGCGGGCCCGGCCGGGGATCCGGACGGCCGCCCGGGTGGGGGCGGTCACCGGCCGGCCTCCAGCCCGCCCAGGGCCCGGGCGACCTGACGGCTGGTCAGATAGGGCAGCGGGGCGAGGATCTTGGCGGTCTGGGGGGCGAAGGTGGGTGAGGCGACGATCACTTCGGCGGTCGGGCCGTCGGCGACGGTCTCGCCCTCGGCCATCACCACCACCCGGTCCGCGGCCGCGGCGACGAACTCGACGTCGTGGGTGGAGACGACGACGGTGTGCCCGTCGGCGGCGATCCCGTCGACGATGCCGATCAGCGCCTCCTTCGCGTGGTAGTCCAGTCCTCGGGTGGGTTCGTCCAGCAGGACCACCTCCGGCGCGGCGGCCAGCTGGACCGCCAGGACCAGGGCCAGCTTCTGCCCCTCGGAGAGGTCGCGGGGGTGGGTGCCGTCGGGGATGCCGGGAGCCAGCCGGTCCAGGATCCGCCGGGCGGCCGGCACCGGCCGACCCGCGGCGTCCTGGTCCGCCTGGGCCAGCTCCTGGGCCACCGACTCCAGGTAGAGCAGGTCCGTCGGGGTCTGCGGGACCAGCCCGACGAGTTGGCGGGCCTCGACGGCCGGGAGCCGTTTCGGGTCCCTGGCCGGTCCGCCTTCGGCCCGGGCGACCTTGACGGAGCCGCCCTGCCGCGGGCCGGAGCCCTGCAGGGCCCAGAGCAGGGAGGACTTGCCGGAGCCGTTGCGGCCCATCAGCGCGGTGACCTGGCCGGCCCGCAGCTCCAGGTCGACCTCCCGGACGGCGGCCACCTGGCCGTAGCGCACGACGATCCGCTCGGCGGTCAGCACCGTCCGTCCTCCGGCGGGTTCGCGGCGCGGCGGCGGGGCGGGGTGGCCGGAGAGGCGTT
This sequence comes from Kitasatospora sp. NPDC088548, assembly GCF_044753005.1. NCBI lineage: Bacteria > Bacillati > Actinomycetota > Actinomycetes > Kitasatosporales > Streptomycetaceae > Kitasatospora > Kitasatospora sp. NPDC088548. Next base: position 197,134 of record NZ_JBIVMI010000015.1, on the reverse strand, counting down.
CCCTGAGCGGTGCGGCGGCCCGGCGGGCGTCGCGGACGGACAGCGGCAGCGGGTGCCAGCCGGCCAGCCGGCCGAGGTCGACGACCGGTGGCGCGATCGCCGTGCCGGTGAAGATCTCGGCGGGCGGTCCGTGGGCGACGGTGCCGTCACCGGGGAGGTAGGCGACGCGGTCGGCGTACTGGACGACCCGTTCCAGGCGGTGTTCGGCGAGCAGGACGGTGACGCCGAGGTCGTGCACCAGCCGGGTGACGGCCGCCAGGACCTCTTCGGCGGCGGTCGGGTCGAGTGCGGAGGTGGGCTCGTCCAGGACCAGGACCCGGGGGTGGGCGGTGAGCACGGAACCGATGGCGACGCGCTGCTGCTGTCCGCCGGAGAGCTCGTGCAGCGCGCGGTACCGCAGGTCGGCGAGGCCGAGCAGGTCGAGGGTCTCCTCGACGCGTTTGCGCATCGTCTCCGGGGGGATCGCCAACTGCTCCATGGCGTAGGCGAGTTCCTCCTCGACGGTGTCGGTGACGAAGCCGGCCAGCGGGTCCTGTCCGACCACGCCGACCACGTCGGCGAGTTCGCGCGGCGGGTGGTGGGCGGTGTCCCGGCCGTCGACGGTGACCCGGCCCGACAGGGTGCCGCCGGTGAAGTGCGGGACGAGGCCGTTGACCGCGCCGAGCAGGGTGGACTTGCCGGCGCCGGTGCGCCCGACCACCAGGCAGAGTTCGCCCTCCGGGATGTGCAGGTCGACGTCGCGCAGTGTCGGTGCGGCCGCGCCCTCGTACACCACGCCGACCTGGTCGAAACGGATCACTTGGTCACCTCGGTGTGCGTGCGGCCGCCGGTACGGCGGTCCCCGGTGGTACGGTCGGCGGCCCGCTGCCGGGGCACGGCCGGGGGTTCGGGTGTGCGGCCCGGGGGCGGGGCGATGACCCCGGCGGCACCGGCCAGCAGCAGGGCCAGCACGGGGACGACCGGCAGGCTCGGCCAGCTCAGCGGGTAGAGCGACGGGTTGAGGCCGGTGGCGTCGTACCCCACGGTGACGAACAGCAGGGTCGCGGCCGCCACTCCGCAGCCGGCGACGCCCCACTCGGCGGACCGCCACGGGTCCGGCCGGTAGGTGGTGCGGCGTACCCGTCGGCCGCCGAGCGCCAGGCCGGCCGCGCACAGCAGCGAGCCCGCGAGCAGGGCCGGCAGCCCCAGCGCGGCGGGGGCGGTTCCGTCCAGCAGCCCGTACACGCCCGCGCAGAGACCGATCATGCCGAGCAGCATCAGCGCGCCGGTGGCCCGGCGGGACGCGCGGGTGGCGGTGCCGGAGCGGCCGTAGCCCCGGGAGTCCATCGCTGCGGCCAGGTGCAGCGAGCGTTCCAGCGCGTCCTCCAGCACCGGGACGACGATGCTGCGCAGAGCCCGGATGCCCTTGCTCCGCCCGGCGCGCAACCGCCTCGCGCGAACCACCCGTTGGACGCTCTGCACCAGCTGCGGGGCGACGCTGATCGAGACCGTCACGGCCACGCCCAGCTCGTAGAGGGCGCCGGGGAGCACGCGCAGGGCCCGTTTGGGATTGGCCAGGGTGTTCGCCGCGCCGATGCAGCAGAGCAGGCAGGCGAGCCGCAGGCCGTCGGTGGCGGCCGAGAGGGTGGCCTCCAGGGAGACCGGGCCGCCGATCCGGATGCCCGCGTACCAGTCGGGGGTGGGGATGTGCGGGAGCGAGAAGAGCAGGTGGTCGTGGGGGGTGATGCCGGTGGCGAAGACGCACCGGAAGACCACCCGGATCGCCACCACGGTCAGGGCGAGCCACAGGTAGTACTTGAAGCCGCGGGCCCACGGGGCCTCGGTACGACGGGCGGTGACCACGTAGCCGAGGACGGCGAGCACCAGGAACAGGAGCAGCGGATTGGTGGTGCGGCTGGCCGCGGTGGCCAGGGCCAGGGCCCAGGCCCACCAGGCCAGCGGGTGCAGGTTGCGCGGGAGTCGCCCGGCCCCCGCGGCCCGCCCGGGGGCGGACTGCGGGGACCCGGTGCCGGGTCGGTCGAGCACGGTCACGGAATCACTCGGCCCGTCGGCGGCGGCGCGCGGCGATGACGGTGGCGGTGCCGAGGGCGGCCACGAGCACGACTCCGGCGACCACGGGCGCGATCGGGCCCGCGTCGTGCGGGGCGTCGGCGACCGGGGCGGCGTTCACCACGGCCGGACCGCCGGCGTCGGCGGACGGGGCCGGGGTCGCCGGGTCCGTGGACGGCGGTGGTGCGGTGTCGGTGGCCGACGGGGTGCCGGACGGAACCTGGGCAGGGGTCTCGTCGGGCGCGGGCACGGACGCGGCCGGATCGGGTGCGGGGGTGGTCTGCTCGGGCAGCCCGGCCGGCGGGATCGCCGGTTCGGTACGGCCCGTGCCTCCCGGGGTCCCGGCGGCGGGCGGACGTTTCGTGCCGCCGCCACCGGTGCCTCCGGTGCCGCCGGTGACCGAACCGCCGGACGTCCCCCCGGTGCCGCCGCCGCTGCCGCCACCGCCGGCGGTGCCGCCACTACCGGAGCCACCGCCGCCGGCCGAACCGGCACCGGCCGGCGGCCTGGGCGGCTCCGGGATGGCGTCCGCTCCGCCGCCCGGTGCGGTGTTGTGCGCGCGGACGGTGTCGGGCGAGAAGGCGGGACGTCCTTCGGTGCCCTCGATGTTGGTCCCGCCGAAGATCCACAGGTCGACGCTGCCGGGCTTCGGCCGATAGCTCATCGCGCCGAGCTGGCTGTACGACCAGGTGTTCTCACCCGGGTCCGCGTGCCAGTACGACCAGTAGGCCGTGGCGGGCGGTGTGAGGACGCACTTCTCCTGATCCGGGGTGGGGAACTGCTTGCCGCCCTGGTAGCCGCTGTAACCGATCCGGCAGATGAACGCCGGGCCGTCGTGCCCCGTCCCGGTGGTCTTCCAGCCCCCCTGGTTGAGCAGGGTGTAGCCGGTGGTGGGGGTGGTGCCGCAGGAGCGCAGCAGCGGGCCGCCCCACTTGCCGAAGTCGACGGCGAGCACCACGCCGGAGGTGGTGGTGCACTGTTCGATCGGCAGCGGGGCCGCCACCGCCGGGGCAGCCGCCACCCCGAGCCCGCCGAAGGCGAGGGCGAGCGTCGTGGCAACGGCCCCGAGCAGCCGGCCGGTCCGCCGGATCACCGGTGGCGCCCGGGTGCGGAGGCCGCGCGGCGGCGGGCGGCGAGGACGGCTGCGGCTCCGGCGCCGACCAGCAGCCCGGCGGCTGCCATCAGGGCCGGTGTGTCCGTCCCGGTGCGGGCGAGGCTGCCGCCGTCGGCCGTGCCGGGCACGCGGTTTCCGGGTACGCCGGGCTGGGCCGGGTATCCGGGGTCGCCCGGGACGGGCCCGCCGGACACACCGGGCGTCCCGGTGTCCGCGGTGGCCGGGGCGGTCGGGGCGGTCGTGGGTGAGCCGGTCGGGGCCGGGGATCCGGTCTCCGTCGGGGAGCCCGTCGGCGTCGAACTCGGCGTCGAACTCGGCGTCGCCGTCGGCGAACCGGTCGGAGTGGGCGTGCTGCCGAGGTCCCGCCGGAGGGTGCCGAAGGAGATCCCGGTGGCGCCGCCCACCGCCTGGGTGGAGGCCCGGACGTCCGAGCCGCGCTGTCCGCTCGTGGCGACGTTGAAGCCGCCGTCGCTGTTCTGCTGGCCGGCGAGGAAGTCCAGCGCCTTGGCGATCGGGCCGGCGTAGGCGCTCTGACGCAGCGTCATCCCCTGGATCGCGAGGGCGGCCGAGTTGGTGGAGTCACCGGCCGCGCCGGGGAAGCCGCCGTCGGCCTCCTGCTTGTCGGCCAGCCAGCCGAGGGCCTTGTCCACGGCCTGGGCGCCGTCGTCCCCGGGAGCGAGGGCGAGGGCCATGGCCGCCATGGCGGTGCTGTCCACGTCGGAGTCCCCGGTGGCGGGGATCAGGCTCGGCCAGGAGCCGTCGGCGTGCTGGAGGCTCTTCAGGTAGGCGACCGGCGCGGCGGCCGGCCCGGTCTCCCCGGCGCGCAGCTGGGCCATGATGCCGAGCGCCTGGGAGAAGACCGAGGTGGCGTAGGTGTAGTTGCCGGGCGCCGCGCAGCCGGTGTCCGGGTTCGTCTGGGCGCAGACCGCCGTGGCGAGGGCGGCGATCAGGTCGTGGCCGCCGAAGGCGCGCGGGTCGCGGCCGGTGATCTCGGCGAGCAGCGCCTCCTTGCCGATCGAGCCGCCGCCGGCGTACTCGGTGCCGATGCCCGTCCAGTCGTTGACGGTTCGGTCGCCGGCGTCCTTGCCCTGCTGGTCCAGGAAGTCGACGATCCTGCGCAGGGCCGCGTCGTCCGCGCCGGTGGCGGCGAGGGCGTAGGCGCCGTCGATGGTGAGGCCGAAGTCGGCGAAGGCCGGGAAGGCCTCGTAGTAGTGACCGTCGATCAGGCGTGCCGGGTCGGTCAGGTAGGCGCTGCCCTTGCCGAGATCGGGGGTCTTCCCGGGGTGCGGGCCGGGCGGCGCGGTCGTGGCCGCGTTCGGGTCGTGCCGGACGCCGGTCGGGTCGGTGCCGGTCAGGGCGAGGATGGCCTGTTCGGTGGCGTCCGGGTCGGACTCGGTGGTCGACTCGTCGGTGCCGAAGCCGCCGTCCTGGCCCTGCCGGGCGGCGAGCCAGGTCCTGGCGGCGGTCTGTCCGGCGCTCCGGCCGGTGGCCTTGAGAGCCTGGGCCACGCGGGCGGTGCTGCCGGTGTCGCCGCCCGCGGCGCCGGTGTAGGGGAGGTAGGAGCCGTCGGCCTGCTGGCTCGCGGCCAGTTGGTCGGCGGCCTTCTTCGCCGTCTGCTCGAAGCCGCCGGCCTTGCGCAGGGCGAGAACGGCGAGAGCGGTGCCGGACGGATCGGACTCGCAGTAGTCGCCCGCCACGATCATCGCTCCGGCGATGCCGCCGTCGGCGCACTGGAGCGCCGTGAACCGGGTGAGCGCCGAGGCGGGCGGAGCGACCTCGGCCCGCTGCAGGGCGATGACGCCCAGGGCCTGGACCCAGGGCGAGGCCGCACCGTGGAAGTCCCCGGCGGCGGTGCACTTGCCGTTCTCGCCGGCCGAGGCACAGACGTGGTCGGTGAGCGCGGCGATCAGGTCGCGGCCGCCGAAGGCACGGGGGTTGCCGCCGGTGCTCTCGGCGACCAGGGCCAGCAGCGCGGCGGCCCTGGCGTCGGGCTTGGCGGACGGCCCGTCCGGGAGGAGGAACGCGTCGGTGTGGGCGGCGAGGTAGGCGAGGACCTTGCGCAGGGCCGGGTCCTCCGTCCCGGCGGCGGCGAGGGCGATCGCGGTGAGGGACGTCCGGGGGAGGTCGGGGCCCTCGAAGGCCCAGTTCTCCATGTGGTCGCCGTCGACGAGCCGGCCGGCCAGCCAGGCGGCCGCCGCGACGGGGTCGCCCGCGGCGGGCGACGGGCCGGTCGGGCTCGGGGACGCCGAGGGGGAGATGGAGGCCGAGGGGGACGGACCGGCGCCGTTCTCGGCGCGGACGGAGTCCGGGGTGAAGGAGGGTGCCCCGCTGGTGCCGCCGATGTCGGTGCCGCCGTACACCCAGGCCTCGACCTCGCCGGGCTTCGGCTTCTGGGTGGCGGCGCCGAACTGGCTGTAGGACCAGGTCTGCCGACCGGGTTCGGCGATCCAGTACGACCAGTACGCGGTGGCCTGCGGGGTGTTGACGCAGGGCTCCTCGGCGGCTGTCGGGTACTGGGTGCCGCTGTTGAAGGTGCCGTTGCCGAGCCGGCAGATGAACGCCGGGCCGTCGTGCTCGGTGCCGGTGGTGGTGAAGCCGGCGTTGTGCAGCAGGTTCATCCCGGTGGTGGGGTGGGCGTCGCAGCCGCGGACGACCCCGCCGCCCCAGTGGCCGAAGTCGACGGCGACGATCGCGCCGGTGGTGGCGGTGCACTCCTCGATCGGGTCGGCGGCCGCGGTACCGGGGTGGCCGAGCAGGACCGTACCGCCCGCGGCGGCAGCGACGGCGCCGGTGGCCAGCAGGGACGTCAGACCCCGGGCTCTGTGACGTGTGCGCGTGCTGTTGACCCTCACCGGCGACTCCCTGATCGGTCGACGGGGTGTCACGGCGCAGCCGACGGCTCCCCGGCATGGGGACCGTCCCGACCGCGTCGTAGTCCTCGACGACGCAAGTGCTTCTGAACAGGCCCTCGGCGCAGGCAGTCCGGCTCATCCGCCCGGAGGGGCGGATCTACGGTTGCGGGTCAGCGCCGGAGTTGGACCGGCTTCCCCTACTGCCGAGGATGAAAAACGGTTCATCAGACCACGCTCCCGCGTCGGCCGTCAATGAGTCGTCATGTCGTCTTGGACACCTCGCCGGTGGCAGCACCGTGCGGTAGCGTCCCCGGTGGCCGAGCGGGGGAACCTGGTGCGATTCCAGGGCTGACGCGCAACGGTATGGGGCGGTTCCGCCGTCCCGAGCCCGAATGCCCGCCCGGCCACGTACCACCGGCGAAAGCCTGCCCACGCGATCCGGGCGGCGGCCGCTCCGGCCGCCGAACTCCCGAGGGAGCCCCGGGGCCCGGAGCCGGGTCGGCGCCCGTCACTCCAAGGAGCCCGCCCCGTGTCGTCCCTCCTCTCCTCCTCGCGCGTCTCCTCCGCGGTGGCCGTCCCGATAACGGCCGGCGCCCTGCTGCTCTCCGCCGTCCCCGCCCACGCGACCGCCACCCCGGCCCAGACAGCCACCTCGAAGAGCACCGGCGTCACCTATCTGAAGTCCCTCCAGGCCGCCGACGGCAGCTACGTCACCGGCGGGGGCCTCTCCGACGAGTGGGCGTTCAGCGCGCTGGCGGCCGCCGGCACCGCCGCGGCGGACGTGGCCCCGGGCGGCGACGCCACCAGGAACGCCCGCCTGGTGTACCGCAACCAGCTCGCCGCCACCACCTGGCCGAGCGCCGCGCCCGTCGTCACCGACTACGAGCGGGGCGTCCTCAACGCCTACGCCGCCGGGATCGACCCCGCGCGCGTCGGCCCCGGCCGCAACCTCATCGCGGACGTCGCCGCCTACTGGCAGACCGCCGAGCCCGGTTACTACGGCCCGTCCGCCAACTTCAACGGCACCGTGTTCGGCCTGCTCGCCCTCGGCGGCGCCAGGACGCAGAGCGGCGCCCAGCGGGTGCCGCAGGCCCTGCTCGACGCCTCGGTCACGGCGGTCCGCGCCAACCAGCACAACGACGGGGGCTGGAACTTCGGCAAGGCCGCCGGCGATCCGGCCGCACTCGCCCAGGCCAGTGACATCGACATGACCGGCGCCGCCATGGCCTCGCTGTGCAGCAGCGGCGTGCCCGGCACCGACCCCGCGATCGTCGCCGCCAAGAACTTCCTCAAGGGCAAGCTCGTCGCCTCCGGCGCCTTCAACTCGATGTTCGGCGCCAACACCGACTCCAACGGCTGGGCCGTCTCCGGTCTCAACGCCTGCGGCATCAACCCCCAGGGCGCCGACTTCACCAGCGGCACCGGCAAGACCCCGGTCGACTTCCTGATCTCCCAGCAGTTCAAGCCCGGTGGCGGCTTCAAGTACCTGCCCACCGACACCGCCCCCTCCCCCTACGCCTCCGTCGACGGGCTGCGTGCGGTCGCCGGGGCGGGCTTCACCGCCACCCCGCCCACCCCGACCACCGCCGGGGAGCCGACCTGGGCCACCACCGGTTCCTTCACCGCCGGCACCGCCGCCCGGCTCGCCCTGGTCGTCGACGACGGCACCGGCTCGCCCAGGGTCTGCGCGGTCACCGTCACCCCGACCGGCACCACCACGACGCTCGGCGCCGTCCTCGACGCCGCCGGGGCGGCGACCCCGGGCGGCTGCGTCACCGCCGTCACGCCGTCCTCCGGCAGCGGCACCGTCACCGCCGTCAACGGCACCGCCAACAGCGGGACTTCCAGCTGGAAGGTGAGCATCGACGGCGCCGCCGCCACCGGCGCCGCCCGCAGCACCGTGATCAGCGTCGGCGACACCGTCTCGCTGCGCTTCGGCAGCTGATCACCGCGCGCCGGACAGCACAAAGGTCCTGGCGCACTCCGGAGTCGACCGCGCATGGCCGGGCACGGCCCCCCGTGCCCGGCCTGTGCGGTCCCGCTCGGCGCCCAGCGTGACGGCCTCGTGGACGGCGCGGGCGGCCCGGGCGCCCCACCGGGAGCGCGGGCCGCCGAACGGCTCGGGCACCTGGCCCGGACCGGCTCGGCGGACCGCCACGCACACCGCGTCCGACGGCGTCCCGGAACAGTCGTACCCGGCCTCCACCAGCGCCTGGACCTTCGCCTCGGTCGCCGTCGCCAGCAGGTTGACCAGACCGGCGTCCGACACCGCGGCGGGCACCACCACCAGGATGTTGATCGTGCCCGGGAATCCGGCCCCGGCCTCCGCGGCCGGGTCGGGGGCGGCCGCCCAGGCCGGCACCCCGATCCCCGTCGTCACCACCGCGGTGACCCCGCCGTCGCAGGCCCAGGTGAAGTCGTCCACCCGCGCGGCGGTCATCAGCCCGGCGCCGGGGCCGCTCAGCCCCAGCCCGGTGGCCAGCCCGGCGAGGTGGCGGTCCGGGTCCATCCGGCCGCACCCGGGCCTGACCTGTGCGTTGACCACCCACTCCCGCTCGCCGAGGCCGCCCCCGAGCACCGCGCTGCTGAGCATCCGCCAGCCTGGACCGGCCCGCCACAGCAGAAGGTGCCGGCACTCACCGTCCTCGAACCGGCAGGACCGCTCGACCTCCACCGCCCCGCCGGTCCGGCCGACCGGTTCGGTGAAGGCCGCCTTCTGCTGCGGGAACGCCATGGAACGGGCCGCCTTCGGGTGAGTTCGGGTGAGTTCGGGTGAGAGTGAGCCGGGCCTGGCTGGGCCGGAGCCGCCGGCGGCGTCACGCGGGCGGGCAGCGCGAGCCGTCCGGCCGACCGGAAACCGGGCGACAAGAGTACCGACCGCCCGGGTGCGCGGCGGCGCCGGGCCCGCGTGCACCGGGCCCGGGCGGCTCGTCACCGGGTCGGCGCACCGGCCCGGACGGGCATGCCGGCGAGCGCCCGGCGCAACGCCGCCTCGACGCGGACCGCGTCCGCACTCGCCGACACGTCATGGACCCGAACCGCCCAGGCACCCTTCGCGGCGGCGAGGGCCGAGACGGCTGCCGTAGCGGCGTCGCGCTCCCGGGCGGGCCGGGGCTCGCCGGTCGACGGGTCGGCGAGCAGCGTCCCGAGGAAGCGCTTGCGCGAGGCCGCCACCAGGACGGGACGGCCGAGCCGGGCCCAGGCGTCCAGGCGGGCGAGCAGCGCCCAGTCGTCCTCCCGTCCCTTCGCAAAGCCGAGCCCGGGATCGACGATCAGCTGGGCGGGGTCCGCTCCGGCCGACACCATGGCGTCCAGCTGCCGCGCCACCTCACCGACCACCTCGTCGACCACGTCCTCGTAATCGGCCAGGCCGTCCATCGCGGCGGAGTGCCCGCGCCAGTGCATCACCACGAAGGGAACCCCCGTCCTCGCCGCGACGGACACCATCAGGGCGTCCGCGCGACCCCCGCTGACATCGTTGATGATCCGCGCGCCGGCCTCCACCGCCGCCTCGGCCACAGCGGCCCGCATCGTGTCCACGCTGACGGTCACTCCCCGCGCCGCCAGCTCCCGGACGACGGGCAGCACGCGGCGCAGTTCCTCCTCCAGGGGCACCCTGGCCGCCCCGGGACGGGTCGACTCACCACCGACGTCCACCACGTCGGCTCCCCCGGCGGCCAGTTCCAGGCCGTGGGCGACCGCCTTGCCGGGATCCAGCCACAGACCACCGTCGGAAAAGGAATCCGGGGTGACATTGACGATGCCCATCACCCCGCAGCGACCCCAGTTCTCCACACCGGTGAGCGAGTACTCGTACGCGTCCATGAGGTCATTGTGCCGTGCCCGGAACCCACTGTCCGCAGCACCCTCGCACAAATTCCGCACCGCACTCCCGAACAGCCGGTCCGAAGCCCGGGAGCTCCCTCCGGAACGGGCGTCCCGGCGGGCCCGCGTATCACTAGGTGGACACCCGCATGGGAATTCCCGGCACCGGTCGACAATATCCCGCATGACTCTCGGAACCCCCAGTACGAGGACCGACCGGGCAGTCCCGATCCGCGAGCTCCTGGCGGCCGGGGAATGCTCCTACTCGTTCGAGTTCATGCCTCCCCGCAGTGCGCGGGCGGAGGCCGGTCTGTGGAATGCGATCCGCAGGCTGGAGGCACTGTCACCCACCTTCGTCTCCGTGACCTACGGCGCGGGTGGATCGACGCGCGGACGCACCGTCGGCATCACCGGGCGGATCGCCCAGGAGACCACGCTGACCCCGGTCGCCCATTTGACCGCGGTGAACCACAGCGTCGCCGAGCTGCGCAACATCCTCGGCCACTACGCTGACCAGGGCGTTCGCAACATCCTCGCCCTCCGGGGCGATCCGCCCGGCGACCCGCTGGGCGACTGGGTGCGCCACCCCGAGGGCGTGACGTACGCGACGGAGCTGGTCGAGCTGATCAAGGAGTCCGGCGAGTTCTGTGTCGGCGTCGCGGCGTTCCCCGAGACGCACCCCCGCTCGCACGACCGCGACAGCGATATCCGGCATTTCGTGGAGAAGTGCCGGGCCGGGGCCGACTACGCGATCACCCAGATGTTCTTCGACGTGGACGGCCATCTCCGGTTCCGCGACCGGGCGGAGAAGGCCGGGTGCACCGTCCCGATCATCCCGGAAATCATGCCGATTACCACGATCCGGTCACTCCGGCGCATTCCCGAGCTCAGCACCGCGATCATTCCTCCGTCATTCGTCGAAAGAATGACCAACGCGCAGGACGACGCCGAGCAGGTCCGCTCCATCGGTATCGACTTCGCCACCGAGATGTGCCGCCGGCTGATTTCCGAGGGCACTCCCGGGCTCCATTTCATGACGATGAACTTCTCCACGGTCACGACGGAGATCTACCAGAATCTCGGCCTGCACAACCGGAACTGACACCGGTGGCCGGTGGCCCCCGCCCGAGCCCCGGCGGAGGGCCACCGGCCGCCACGTCACCAGCCACCACGTCACCGGCCACCACGTCACCGGTCCGGGCGGCGAGGCGATCACGTCTCCCCTGTCGCCGGAGGGCTCGCGCCGTCCGACGCCGACGACCCGCCCGGAAGCGGCGGTCCCGCAACAGGCGAGGTGTGGGGCTGGGCCGCCGCCAGCCTGGCCAGGGCATGGCCGAGGGCGTGCTGCAGCACCCGGATCCGGGCTCCCTGTGCTCCGACCTGCCGACGGCCGGCCAGCAGGATCGCGTACTCCTTCTCGGGAATGGCGATCATCACCTGCCCGTCAACACGGATGCGACGAGCCTCGAACTTCCTTCCCACCGCTCCCCTCCTGTCGCATCCGGGGAACCGGCCGACAGCCGGTACGGGGTGGGTGCGGGGACGGTCGCCCCCGCCCCACCCCGGCACCGGGGTCGGCTTCGGCTCGGGTCAGCCCTTCAGCTCGGCACGGACCAGGCGTGCGGCCTCGACGAGGTGGTCGAGCGAGGCGCGGGTCTCGGGCCAGCCACGGGTCTTCAGGCCGCAGTCGGGGTTGACCCAGAGCCGCTCGGCGGGGATGGCCGCCAGTCCGGCCCTGAGCAGGGCCGCGGCCTCCTCGGTGCTCGGCACCCGGGGCGAGTGGATGTCGTAGACGCCCGGGCCGACCTCACGCGGGTAGCCGGCCTCGGCCAGCTCGTGCGCGACCTGCATGTGCGAACGGGCCGCCTCCAGGGAGATCACGTCGGCGTCGAGGTCGTCGATCGCGGTCATGATCGCGCCGAACTCCGCGTAGCACATGTGGGTGTGGATCTGGGTGTCCGCGCGCACCCCGGAGGTGGAGAGCCGGAAGGACTCGGTGGCCCACGCCAGGTAGCCGGGGCGGCCCGCCGCGCGCAGCGGCAGCGTCTCGCGCAGGGCGGGTTCGTCGACCTGGACGACGGCGGCGCCGGCCGCCTCCAGGTCGGTGACCTCGTCGCGCAGGGCGAGGGCGACCTGGCGGGCGGTGTCGGCGAGCGGCTGGTCGTCGCGGACGAAGGACCAGGCGAGCATGGTGACCGGGCCGGTGAGCATGCCCTTGACCGGACGGTCCGTCAGGTCCTGGGCGTAGCGGAACCACTCGACGGTCATCGGGTGGGGCCGGGAGACGTCGCCGGCCAGCACCGGCGGGCGGACGTAGCGGGTGCCGTAGGACTGCACCCAGCCGTGCTGGGTGGCCAGGTAGCCGCTCAGCTGCTCGGCGAAGTACTGGACCATGTCGTTGCGTTCGGGCTCGCCGTGGACCAGGACATCGATCCCGGCCTTCTCCTGGTAGGCGATCACCTCGCGGACCTCGGCGCGCATCCGGTCCTGGTAGGTGCCGGTGTCGATGCGTCCGGCGCGCAGGTCGGCGCGGGCGGTGCGCAGCTCGGTGGTCTGCGGGAAGGAGCCGATGGTGGTGGTCGGCAGCAGCGGCAGGCCGAGGCGGGCGCGCTGGGCCCCGGCGCGCTCGGGGTAGGCCTGGGCGCGGCGGGCGTCCTCGGCGGTGGTGGCGGCGACCCGGGCGCGGACGGCGGGGTCGTGGGTGAGCGCGGAGGCGGCGCGGGAGGCCAGGTCGGCCCGGTTGGCGGCGAGTTGGGCCGCCACGGTGTCGGTGCCCTCGCGCAGGCCCCGGGCGAGGGTGGTGATCTCGTCGGTCTTCTGGCGGGCGAAGGAGAGCCAGCGGGCGACCTGCGGGTCGAGGTCACGCTCGGCGGCGGCGTCCAGCGGGACGTGCAGCAGCGAGCAGGACGCGGCGACGTCCACCCGGTCGGCGAGGCCGAGGAGCGTGCCGAGGGTGGAGAGCGACTTCTCCAGGTCGTTGAGCCAGATGTTGCGGCCGTCGACGACGCCGGCGACCAGGCGCTTGCCGGGCAGGCCGCCGACGGCGGCGAGGTCGTCGAGGTTGGCCGCGCCGGGGCCGGTGAAGTCGAGCCCGACGCCCTCGATCGGGGCCCTGGCCAGGACGGGCAGGGCCTCGCCGGCCCGGTCGAAGTAGGTCGCGACCAGCAGCCTGGGCCGGTCGGTGAGCCCGCCGAGCTCCCGGTAGACGCGGGCGGCGGCGGAGAGTTCGGCGGGTGTGCGGTCCTGGACGAGGGCGGGCTCGTCGAGCTGGACCCACTCGGCTCCGGCGGCGCGCAGGTCGGCGAGGAGTTCGGCGTAGACGGGCAGCAGCCGGTCCAGCAGGGTGATGGGCCGGAAGTCGGCGGCGACCCCGGGGGCGGGCTTGGCGAGCAGCAGGTAGGTGAGCGGGCCGACCAGGACCGGGCGGGCGGTGTGGCCGAGGGCGATCGCCTCGCGCAGCTCGCCGACCGGCTTGGCCGGGTTGGCGGCGAAGACCGTGTCCGGTCCCAACTCGGGTACGAGGTAGTGGTAGTTGGTGTCGAACCACTTGGTCATCTCCAGCGGCGCCACCTGCTGGGTGCCGCGGGCCATGGCGAAGTAGCCGTCCAGCGGGTCGGCGTCGACGGCGGCGCGGTGCCGGGCGGGGATCGCGCCGACCGCCACCGTGGTGTCCAGCACCTGGTCGTAGAGCGAGAAGTCCCCGGTGGGGACTTCGGTGACACCGGCCTCGGCGAGCCGTCGCCAGGTGTCGCGCCGCAGGTCCGCGGCGGTGGCGTGCAGGTCGGCGGCGGTGACGCGGCCGGCCCAGTAGCCCTCGACCGCCTTCTTCAGCTCCCGGTTCGGCCCCTGCCTCGGGTAGCCATACACGGTGGCCTGCGGGGTGGTGGAACTCGTTGACACGGAACTCTCCTTCGCGAGTCGCGCTGCGATCCCGGGAGAGCACGAGGAGGCGAAGGTACGACAGGGGTGCGCGACACCAGGATGTGCCCGCCCGCTCCGCCGACCCGCCCTCGAGGTCACCGAGATCACCGCATGCGGGGTGCACGCGGGCAGTGGCAGGTCTTCGGACTCGCGGGCACGCCGGGCCTGTCGGCCTTCTCCGGCACCTACTGGCCGTCGCTTCCCGGACCCCGACGGGGCCCAGTGCATGTGACGGCGGTCGTTCCCACTCACCGCTGCGGGGCAGTCCCGGATTCACACCGGGTTCCCTCTTACGACGCCATGCCTGGAGGACATGACGAACCAACTGCACCGCACAGACTAGGGCCCGCGGGGCCCGCCGTCACCGTCCGTCCGGATACCGGATGGTCGGATGAGACCGATTCCGGGCAGGTAACCGCCTCAGCCACGCTGTCACCCGGCCCCGTCGGCGGTCGCGGTGCGGTAGAAATCGGCTGCGGTGACGGTGGCGGGGACGCCGAGTTCGGCGGCGACCGCGGTGATCGCGGTGGCGCCGACGGCGAGGTCGGCTTGGCCGTCGGTGGTGAAATGCGGTGCGATGAACGTCTCGTAGTGGGCTCGGGCTTCGTCCGCGGTGTGCCGGCCGAGGAACGTCCGGATGTGGCGCACCGTGGTGTCGGGTTCGTTGTGGATCACCTGCAGGGCACGCCGGTGGGCTCGTACGACGGCCTGGACCGCGGGGTCGTCCGGGTGGAGGTGGGTGGGGTCGACGGCCACGCCTACGGTGGGGATCCTGAAGTGGTCGCCGACCCAGGCCAGCACCTGCCAGCCGTACTCGGCGGCTACCGCTTCCGGTGCCATGGTGCTGCCGACCAGGGCGGCGTCGATCCCGCCCTCGTGCAGCCGGCGCAGGTCCATGCCGTAGTCGCCGGGCGGGCGGACGACGGTGTGGATGTCGCGGTCCGGGTCGAGGCCGGCCCGGCGCAGCACGATCCGGGTGAAGCACCCGGGTGCGGTGTGGGGGGCGTGCACCGCCAGCCGTCGGCCGGCCAGGTCGGCCAGGGAGGTCAGGCCGGGGCGGGCGAGGAACCAGAACAGCGGGCGGTGGGTGTTGACGCTGAGGGCGACCCAGGGGGTGCCGTCGGCCAGTCGGGACAGCAGTGCCCGGCCGAGCCCGATGGTGGCGCCGTGGCGCAGCCGCTCCTCGTCCCACGAGCAGCCGTCGTGCAGCGCGACGTGGACGCCTTCGTCGGCGTAGTAGCCCTGCTGGTCGGCGATGTAGGCGGCCAGTTCCTCGTGCAGGCCCCGCCCGACGTAGGCGAGATCGATCGTGTACATGAACGTTTTTCCTTGATCGTGCCGCCGCCGTACGCACAGGACGGCGGGGCGTCAGTACATGGACATCCCGCCGTTGACCGCGGCCGTGGTGCCGGTCATGACGGCGCTGTCCTCGCCGGCGTAGAAGGCGACCGCCCGGGCGACGTCGTCCGGGTGTGCCAGGCGGCCCAGGGGGGTGGCGGCCACCTGCCGACGCCTGTGCTCCTCGTCGAGCACATCCGCCGCCATGCGGGTGTCGTCCACCGGGCCGGGCTCGACGACGTTGACCGTGATGCCCAGCGGGCCCAGCTCCTGGGCGAGGTACCGGGCGAACTGCGCCAGTGCGGCCTTGGCCGTGCCCAGTGCGATCATGCCCTCCCGGGGCTGGCGGCTGAGGACGGTGCCGAGATAGACGATGCGTCCCCAGCCCTGTTCGGTCATGGCGGGCAGGACGGCCTTGGTGACCGCGAACGCCGCACGCAGCTCGTCGTCGAGCTTGCCGCCCAGCTCTTCCCACGTCATGTCCTGGAACGGCTTGACCACATACGGGGTGAGCGCGTTGTGCACGAGCACGTCGGTGCCGCCCCATGCCGCCCGGACCTGCTCGATCATGCTCTCGACCGCCGCTGCCTCGCGCACGTCGGCCTGCACGGCCATGGCCTGGCCGCCCGCGGCCTCGATGCCGGCCACGACCTTCCCGGCTGCCGTGCCGCTGTGCAGGTAGTTGACCACCACGCGCATCCCTCGTGCGGCCAGAAGGCGCGCGGTGGCCGCACCGATTCCGCTGCCGGCCCCTGTCACCAATGCCACCCTGCCGGTCGCCCCGGTCATGGGACCACTCCCTGTCTGTCATTGTCATCGTGGGCCGCCGGGATGACCGTCCGGAAACCATGCTCGGCGGCGGGACCGCCGCCGGGGTTACGGTGGTCGGCAGGAGGCCGGCACACCGGATGTGCGCCTCGTCCGACACCGCTGTGATCGGAGGGAACACGATGGGGCACCAGGAGACCCGAGCGGCGCTGGATCGGCACTGGGCAGCGTCCGCCGCGGGGGACCAGGACACCGAGCACGAGATCTACCACGACGACGTCATCGTTGATTATCCCCAGTCGGGTGAGCGCATCCACGGCCGCCACAACCTGCAGGCGCTGCGCTCACACCACCCGGCCAGGCTCGGCTTCACCATCCGCCGGATTCTCGGCAGCGGGGACCTCTGGATCACCGAATACGTGCTCGACTACGACGGAAAACCGGTACCCACCGTCAGCGTGATGGAATTCCGCGATGGAAAGGTCGCCCGCGAGACCCAGTATTTCGCGGATCCGTTCGCTCCGCCCGCCTGGCGTGCCCAATGGGTGGAGCCGGCACCATGACGGGCCTCCTGGTGCTCCAGCCGGATTTCTCCGTTCCAGCCGGAGCACCGAGGCGGATCGGCCCGGTGGGGATCAGGGCGCGGTGATACCCGGCTGGGCACCGGCACCGAAGGACCAGCCCTCGACGTCCCCGGGGGCCGGGTCGTAGCTTCCGGCGCCCAGCGAGCTGTACGACCACGGGCCGCCGTGCTGGGCGTGCCAGTACGACCAGTAGGCGGTGCCGGTGGGGTTGGTGCAGGTGGCGGGGAGAGCGTTGATCTTGCAGACGAAGCCCGGGTAGCGCGGGTGGAAGGCGTACGGGAAGCCGGCGCCGGTCAGTGCGGCCAGGCCGCTGGCCGGGTCGCCGGGGGCGCAGCCGGTCTCGATTCCGCCGCCGAGCGCGGTGAAGTCGACGACGACGGTCACGCCGGTCGTACCGGTGCAGGCGGTGGCACTCGCCCGCGGCGCCTGGGCGGCGGAGACGCCGAGCAGGCCGGCGGTCAGGGCCGCGACGGCGGCGACCGAACCGACGGTGCGGCGGATCCGGCGGGCCGGGGCCGGGGCAGGGGTGCGGGTCATCGAAAGGCTCCTCACGGGATCGGCGGTTTCGGCGGTTTCAGCGGCCGGCCGGTGCCGGGCAGGCCAGGACCGGGGCTGCCGGGCGCGCGCCGTGGGCGGAGAGGGCGGCCAGCGGGGTGCCGGACAGACCCAGGACGGCCTGCGCGGTGGCCCGGGCTCCGTTGGCCTGGCTGAACCCGGACGCGTCGTACGCGACCGCGCCGCGGACGGCGGCGTCGGCGGCGCAGTCCTGCTGGAGCTTGACCAGGCTGCTCCAGCCCTTGAGACCCGCGCCGAGCCGTCCGGTGGACAGCAGGGCCTGGGTGGCTAGTCCGGTGGTGTTGGCGTTGGAGGTGGTCGCGCCGGCTGCGGCGAACCCCCCGTCGGTGTTCTGGTGGGCGGTCAGCCGGCCGAGTCCGGCGTTCGCCTTGGCGGTGCGGCCGGTGGCGGCAAGGGCCTGGACGGCGAGCGCGGTGGCGTCCGGGTCGCCCGCGCAGGTGGTCTGGCCGAAGGCGACGGGGAAGCCGCCGTCCGGGCACTGGCTGCCGGCGAGGAAGTCGACGGCGGCGGCCGGGGCGCCGTCCGGGGTGCGCTGGAGGGCGATCACCGCCAGGGACTGGCCGAAGGCGTTGCTGTAGTCGCCCCACTGGGAGCGGTCGGAGAAGCGGCCGCTCGGGCTCTGGAGCGAGCGGAGCCGGGCCGGGAGGTCGACACCGCCGAAGCCGTGGACGTCCTCGCCGCGGACCTCGGCGGCGAGCAGCAGCTTGGCGGTGGCCCCGGCGTACGCCTCGGTGGTGCCGTCGCCGAGGTAGCCGCTGATGATCCCGGGCTGCGCGAGCCAGGCGGTGGCCTTCGCGGCGGCCTGGTCGGAGCTGTGGGAGGCGGCGAAGGCCAGCACGGCGTCGATGGTCAGCCCCTGGTCGGGGTAGGCGGTGCCGTCGAAGACGGTCTCGAAGTGGTCTCCGTCGACGAGTTGGCGGGCGAGCCAGCCGGCCGCGGCGGCGTCGGGACGGACGGTCGCCGAGACCGGAGCCGGAGCCGGGGCCGGGGCCGCCTGGGCGGCGGACGCCGGAAGCACGGCGGTCAGGACGAGCGCGGGTATCGCGAGCAGACCGAGGGAGCGGCGGAGCGTGGGCATGGGACGCCTTTCCGGGCCCGGGCGCACGGGGTCCCCGCCCGGCCGCCGGTGCGGAACCGGGCAGCCCTGGGAACTCCGGCCCGCAGACCACGACGGGAGGAGGGAACACACGCCTCCGCCGACGGGTCCTCGGGCTCGCCGCCGACAGCCGTCGGCGGCCTACCGTTGCGGGTCAGCGCCGGACTCGGACCGGACTTCCCCCAGCGGCGGAGTCAGTACATGACGGCTCATCATGTCGGTCGTGCGGAGAAGGGGTCAAGGGCCGGCCACTCGCCGGCCCCGACCCCGACCCCGGCCTCACGGGTCAGAACACCTCCGCCAGGACCGGCTCGTGGCCCGTCACTTCGCGCTCTCCCTGATGGTGTTGATGACCGCCGAGAAGTCCAGCCCGGCACCCTGGTCCGCGGCGAACCCGGCGTACAGCTCGGCCGCGTGGGAGCCCAGTTCCACCGGAACACCGGCGGCCTTCGCGGCGTCGGCGGCCAGGCCGAGGTCCTTGGCCATCAGCGCGGCGGCGAAGCCAGGCCGGTAGTCCCGGTTGGCGGGGCTGGCGGGCACCGGACCGGGCACTGGACAGTTGCTGGTGAGCGCCCAGCACTGGCCGGAGGCGGTCGAGACCACGTCGAACAGCGCCTGGTGGCTCAGGCCGAGGTGCTCGCCGAGGACGAAGGCCTCGCTGACGGCGATCATCGAGATCCCGAGGATCATGTTGTTGCAGATCTTCGCGGCCTGCCCGGCGCCGGACGGGCCGCAGTGCACGACCTTGCGGCCCATCGCCTCCAGGACCGGCAGGGCGGCGGCGAAGTCCGCCTCCGCCGCGCCGACCATGAAGGTGAGGCTCGCGGCGCTCGCACCGGTCACACCGCCGGAGACCGGCGCGTCCAGCGCCCGGTGGCCCGCCGCGAGGGCCGCCGCGTGCGCTTCGCGGGCGTCGGCCACGTCGATGGTCGAGCAGTCGACGAACAGGGTTCCGGGCTCGGCCGCGGCCAGCAGTCCGCCGTCCCGGTAGAGGTCGAGGACCTGGCGGCCCGCGGGCAGCATGGTGATCACCAGCTGCGCGTCGGCCACGGCGGCCGGCGCGGAGGCGGCGGCCGGCACGCCGGCCGCCTCGGCGCGGCGCAGGGCGTCGGGGTCGAGGTCGAAGCCGGTCACCCGGTGGCCGGCCCTGACGAGGTTCGCGGCCATCGGGCCGCCCATGTTGCCCAGTCCCACGAAGGCGATCGTGCGGATGGTCACCAGCGTTCCTCCCATGCGGTGGTGGTGCCGAGGCCCAGCTCCTGCGGGCCCAGCGGGGTGAAGAAGCGGTCCACGTCGTCCTCGGTCACGGCCTCCAGGGCCGGTGGCGACCAGCGTGGGGAGCGGTCCTTGTCGATCACCTGGGCCCGGACGCCCTCGACCAGGTCGGGCGAGCGCAGGGCCGCGCTGGAGACCCGGTACTCCTGGTCCAGGACCTGCTCCAGCGGGCCGAGCCGGCGGGCCCGGCGCAGCGAGCGCAGGGTCACCTTGAGGGCGGTGGGCGACTTGGCGGCGATCTGCTCGGCGGCCTCCTTCGCCGCGCCCTCCCCGCTGGCGCGCAGGCGGTCGAGGATCTCCTCGACCGTGTCGGCGGCGTAGCAGTGGTCGATCCAGTCGAGCTGTGCGGCGAGCGGGCCGGCGGGGACGGGAGCGGCGTGGCGGTGCACCGCGGCGGTGACCTCCTCCTCGGTGAGCGCGGCGAGGAACGACGGCAGCTTCGCGGCGGGGACGAGGAGGTCGGCCAGTCCGCACAGCAGCGCGTCGCCCGGTCCGGCGGTCGCGGCGGTGAGTGCGAGGTGGGTGCCGAGTTCGCCCGGGGCGAGGGCGAGCAGGTAGGTGCCGCCGACGTCGGGGACGAAGCCGATGCCGGTCTCGGGCATGGCGATCCTGGTGCGTTCGGTGACGACGCGGACACGGCCGTGGGCGGAGATTCCGACTCCGCCGCCCATCACGATGCCGTCCATCACGGCGATGTACGGCTTGGGGTAGCGGGCGATCCTGGCGTTGAGGCGGTACTCGTCGCGCCAGAAGCCGAGGGAGGCGGTGCCGCCGGCCCGGGCGTCCTCGTAGATGGCGCGGATGTCCCCGCCCGCGCAGAGGCCGCGCTCCCCCGCGCCGGTGATGACCACGGCCGCCACGGTCTCGTCCTGCTCCCAGCGGGCGAGGGCCTCGTCGATCCGGCGGACCATCGGGTGGGTCAGCGCGTTGAGGGCCTTCGGCCGGTTGAGGACGATCCGGCCGATCCGGCCCTCGCGTTCGAGGAGGACGTCCTCCTGTTCCGTCCCGGTGTTCATCAGGCGGCCCCGGTCAGGCCGCGGGCGACGATGACGCGCATGATCTCGTTGGTCCCTTCGAGGATCTGGTGCACCCGCAGGTCGCGGACGATCTTCTCGACGCCGTACTCGGCGAGGTAGCCGTAGCCGCCGTGCAGTTGGAGGGCGCGGTTGGCGACCTCGTAACCGGTGTCGGTGGCGAAGCGCTTGGCCATCGCGCACAGGTGGGGGGCCTGCGGGTCGCCGTCGTCCAGCGCGGTGGCGGCGCGCCAGAGCAGCGACCTGGCGGCCTCCAGCTCGGTCGCCATGTCGGCGAGCTGGAACTGCAGGGCCTGGGCGTGCAGGAGCCTGGCGCCAAACGCCTCCCGTTCGGCGAGGTACTTGGTGGCCCGTTCCAGTGCGTCCTGGGCCCCGCCGAGGGAGCAGGCGGCGATGCCGAGCCGGCCGCCGTCGAGGCCGTTCATGGCGATCCGGAAACCTCCGCCCTCCACCCCGAGCAGGCGGTCCGCGGGCAGCCGGACGCCGTCCAGGACCACCTGGCGGGTGGGCTGGGCGTTCCAGCCCATCTTGCGCTCGTTGGGCCCGAACGAGAGTCCCGGATCCCCGCGTTCGACGACGAACGCGGAGATGCCGTGCGGCCCCTCGCCACCGGTGCGGGCCATCACCACGTACACCTGCGAGGACCCGGCGCCGGAGATGAACTGCTTGACGCCGTCCAGGACGTAGTGGTCGCCGTCGCGGCGGGCGCGGGTGGTGAGTGCGGCGGCGTCCGAGCCGGCGCCCGGCTCGGTGAGGCAGTAGCTCGCCAGGTCGCGCATCGAGCAGAGGCCCGGCAGCCAGCGGGCCCGCTGCCCGGGTGTGCCGTGGCGGTCGATCATCCCGGCGACCATGTTGTGGATGGAGGTGTAGCCGGCGATGGAGGGGCAGCCGGTGGCGAGGGCTTCGAAGGCCAGGACGGCGTCCAGCCGGGTCAGGCCGGAGCCGCCGCACTCCTCGCGGACGTGGACGCCGCCGAGCCCGAGAGCGGCCGCCCTGGCGAGGACGTCCACGGGAAAGTGCTTGTTCTGGTCCCACTCCACCGCGTACGGGGCAAGGCACTCCTGCGCGAAGTCCCTGGTGGTCGAGACGATGGCGAGCTGATCCTCGGTCAGTTCCCTGTGCACAGCGGCCCTCAGCCCATCGTGGGGATGGTGAAACTCGCGCCCTCCTTGACCCCGGAGGGCCAGCACGAGGTGACGGTCTTGGTCCGGGTGTAGAAGCGGATCGCGTCCGGCCCGTACTGGTTGAGGTCGCCGAACCCGGAGCGCTTCCAGCCGCCGAAGGTGTGGTACGCCACCGGCACCGGAATCGGCACATTGACACCGACCATACCGGTGTTCACCCGCCGGGAGAAGTCCCGGGCGGTGTCGCCGTCCCGGGTGAAGATCGCCACCCCGTTGCCGTACTCGTGCTCGCTCGGCAGCCGCAGCGCCTCCTCGTAGTCCGCGGCGCGGACCACGCACAGGACCGGGCCGAAGATCTCCTCCTGGTAGATCCGCATCCCGGGGGTGACGCGGTCGAAGAGCGTGGCGCCGAGGAAGTAGCCGCCCTCGTACCCGGGCACGGTCAACTCGCGTCCGTCGACCACCAGTTCGGCGCCCTCCTGGACGCCGAGGTCCAGGAGGCCGCGCACCCGCTCCAGGGCGTCCCGGCTGATGAGCGGGCCGAAATCGGCCTCGGGATCGTGGGCGGCGCCGACCTTCAGCGCGGCGATCCGCTCGGTGAGCCTGGCGACCAGGGCGGAGGCGGTCTCCTCCCCCACCGGCACCGCGACGGAGATGGCCATGCACCGCTCGCCGGCGGAGCCGTAGCCCGCACCGATCAGCGCGTCGGCGGCCTGGTCGAGATCGGCGTCGGGCATGACGATCAGGTGGTTCTTGGCACCGCCGAAGCACTGCGCCCGCTTTCCGCGGGCCGCCGCCGTGGCGTACACGTACTGGGCGACCGGTGTGGACCCGACGAATCCCAGGGCCTGTACCCGGGGGTCGTCGAGCAGGGTGTCGACCGCCTCCTTGCCGCCGTTGACCACGTTCAGCACGCCCGGCGGCAGGCCGGCCTCCAGGAACAGCTCGGCCAGCCGCAGCGGCACCGAGGGGTCGCGTTCGGACGGCTTGAGGAGGAAGGCGTTTCCGCAGGCGATGGCGGGTGCGGCCTTCCAGAGCGGGATCATCGCGGGGAAGTTGAACGGGGTGATGCCGGCGACCACACCGAGCGGCCGGCGGAGCGAGTGGACGTCGATGCCGGGGCCGGCGCCGTCGGTGAACTCGCCCTTGAGGAGGTGCGGCACGCCGGCGGCGAACTCGACCACCTCCAGGCCGCGTTGCAGGTCGCCGTGGGCGTCGGCGACGGTCTTGCCGTGCTCGGCGGAGAGCAGTCGGGCCAGCGGCTCGCGTTCGGCCTCGACGAGTTGCAGGAAGCGCAGCAGCACCCGGGCGCGACGCTGCGGGTTCCAGCCGGCCCACTCGGTCTGGGCCTGTTCGGCGTCGGCTATCGCCACCTCGGTCTCGGCCCGGCCGGCGAGCGGTACCCGCGCCTGGACCGTGCCGGTGCTGGGGTCGTACACGTCGCCGAACACCCCGGACGTACCGGGGACATGCTTTCCGCCGATGAAATGGGTGAGTTCACGGACCATCACAAGCCTGCTCTCGTCAGGATGTCAGGTGGGATCCGAGGGAACCGGGGCACGGCGGCACGCCCGCCCGACACGCAGGTGTGCGGGACGCGGGTGCTGCCGGGCGCGGCGAGCCGTCAGGGTGACGTGCGTGCCGCGACCGTCGCAGGATCACCAGGGCCAGGAAGGACACAGACCGGTGCCATGCGTGTTTGCTCCATCCTCGTGGACAACACGGAACACCCGCAGTCGGCATCCTGACTCCCGGATCAGCGCGCGCCACCCGGCCTTCCCGGCCGGCTGCCAGTGGCTGGTACTGCGGTGACGCGCTCCCCGGTCACAGTGGCGGGACCGTGCCGGACTCACACCGGCTTCCCTGCACTGCGGGCCTTGGCCACGACCATATAGTCGGACGTCCTAGCAAGTCCAGGGTGCCGCTCCCTCCGGCTCCGCCCCGAAGCTCCCCGGGCGGCGACCCGCGGCCCGTACGCAGAGCCGCGCCCCGGTCAGGGGGTGGGCGGGGTGAGGCGGAGGTGGAGCATGGCCTCGAAGCGGGCCCCGGGGTCGGCGAGGTCGAGGTCCGCCACCTCGGCGAGGCGCTTGAGCCGGTAGCGGAAGGTGTTGGGGTGGATGTGGACGGCGGCGGCGGCCGCGACGACGTCGCCGAAGGTGTCCAGCCAGGCCGCGAGGGTCTCGGTGAGCGCGCTGTGGTGTTCGGCGTCGTAGGCCCGCAGGCGGGCGACGGGGTTGTCGGGGAGGTCGTCCTCGGCGTGGACCCGGTCGGCGAGTTCGAGGAGGAGCGACGCGACGTAGACGTCGGAGAGATGGGCGACGCGGTGCGGCGTGCCGCCGGCGGTGAGCACCCGCAGGGCGCGGTCGGCGTCGGCCCGTGAGCGGGGCAGCTCGCCGGGGTGGGCGGCGAGCCGGCCGAGGCCGATGACCGCCGGGACGCGGGGGGCGATCCGGGAGAGGAAGGTGTCGGCGACCCGGACGGCCGCCTCGTCGGAGCCGCTCGGCAGGACGGCGTAGGTCACACCGCCGAGCGAGGCGGTGGCGGCGCGCGGGTGGACGGCGGCCAGGTGCAGGGCGAGCGCCTCGCCGGAGCGGTGGCCGGCGGCGAGCAGGTCGGGGGCGGAGGAATCGCCGAGCACCGTCAGGGCCAGGACGCAGGCGGGCTGGGCCGTCAGCCCGAGCCGGGCGGCGGCCTGCGGTGCGGCGGCGCCGCCTTCGAGGACGGTGGCCAGCAGGTCGGCGCGGAGCCGGTGGCCGACGTCCTCGCCGGCCCGGCGGCGCAGCAGGTGGAGGGCGGCGACCTTCGCGGCCTCGGTCAGGGCGTGCTCGCCGTCGGGGCCCAGGCGGTCCTGGACGACCACCCAGATGGAGCCGAGGATCTCCCCGCCCGCCCGGACGGCGATCGCCACCCGGGGTTTGTCGGCGACGCCGTCGACGTAGAGCGGGCCCTCGCTGCGGTAGAGCGCGTGGAAGGCGCCCCGGGCCTCCAGGTCGCGGAGTTTCTCGGCGGGGACCTGGCGGTCCAGGATGGTCGCGATCCGGGCCGGGTCGCCCTCGTCCTGGCGGCTGGAGAAGGCGAGTACCTTGCCGCCGCGGTCCTCGACGGTGACCGGCCCGTCGAGGAGGGCGGCGATCGCGTTGGCGAGGGCGAACAGATCGCCGGAGAGCGGGCCGCCGACGTCCTCCCCGGCGCCCGCCAGGTCCTCGCCCGCGAACTCGTCGACGGCCAGCAGGGCCCGCAGCAGGGCGGCGACCTGGGCCCAGGAGGCGCCGGGGGTGAGGCCGAGGACGGGCACGCCGCTCCCGGCGACGGCGGCGGTGACGGTGTCGTCGACGGCGACCGGCGAGCGGACGATCACGGCGGCCGCGCCGAGGCCGGCCGCCCGCTCGACCAGGGCGGCGACGGCCGGCGCACCGGCGACACCAACGCCGAGGACGACGGCCCCGGGCAGCCGCGCGGGCTCGTCCATCGGGTCGTGGATGAGCACCCCGCCGACCGGTCGGACCGGGTCGGGGTCCCCGGCCACGACCTCGACCAGCGTCGATCCCAGGTCGGTCAGGATGCGGCCGAGGACGGCCCGCGCGGTCGGGATCATGCGGTCACAGTAGGCGGGTTCACCACCGACGACGGCTCCGGGGTGGACGGTGCCGTCGCCCGCAGTGCGTCGACCGCGATCCGGGCGGCCCGGCCGATCGCCCGGTCCGCGCCGGGGTCACGCTGCCGGGGCGTCTCGGCCCGGGTGAACACCGCCACCGCGTACCGTCCGCCGTCGGGGTGCTCGACCACCCCGGCCTCGTTGCGCCAGCCGGGCAGGGTGCCCGTCTTGCCGGCGATCCGGTAGCCGTCCTCGAAGCCCGAACTGAGCCGGTGCGGCCAGATCTGACGGCCCATCACCGCCCTGACCTCGGCGCAGGCCTCGGCCGGGCCCGCCTCGTCGCGCCAGATCTGGGCCAGGAGTTCGGCCGTGTCGCGGGCGGTGCCCCGGGTGGTGCGCTCGGGCACGCAGACCGACAGTGCCATCGTCTGCGCGGGGGTGAGGGCGGCGAGCCTGGCCTGTGCCTCCTCCTCGTCGGCGGCGCCGAGGTCGGCGAGCAGTGAGCCGATGAGGTCCGCGCAGCCGCCGATCAGGTGGGTCCGGTCGCGGCCGAGCCCGGCGAGCAGGGCGTTGACCCGGTCGAGGCCGACCCGGTGCAGGACGACGTCGGTGGCGGCGTTGTCGCTCATCGTCAGCATCAGCAGGACGAGGTCGCGCAGGCTCAGCTCGACCGGGTCGGCGCAGCCGGAGGTGCCGATGCCGCCGTCCCGCAGCGGCGGGGGCACCGGGTGCCGCTCGGTGCGTTCCAGCCGGCCGGCGGCGGCCTCGCGGGCGTAGGCCAGGGCGACCGGGATCTTGAAGACGGAGGCGAGGACGACCGGTGTGTCCTCGTCGAGTCCGAGGGCGGCGGGGCCGTCGATGTCGCGGGCGAAGACGTGGCCCCGGACGCCGGCCTCCTCGAAGACGGCCCGCAGGGCGGGTCGAGCGGTGTTCATCGGGCGGTCCATTCGTTCGACACGGTGACCTCGGCGAGCAGTTCGGGGATCGGTGAGACGCCGAGGCCCGGCCCCCGGGGGACGTCCAGGTGGCCGTCGCGGAGGACGAAGGGCTCGGTGATGTCCGTGCGGTAGTAGCGGCCGGAGGCGGAGGTGTCGCCGGGGAGGGTGAAGCCGGGCAGGGCGGCGAGCGCGACGTTGGCGGCCCGGCCGAGGCCGGTCTCCAGCATGCCGCCGCACCAGACGGGCACCCCGTGCGCGGCGCTCACGTCGTGGATCCGCCGGGCCTCCAGGTAGCCGCCGACCCGGCCGGGCTTGACGTTGACGACCGAGCAGGCGCCCAGGGCGAGGGCGTCGGCGGCCGAGCGGGCGGAGACGATCGACTCGTCCAGGCAGATGGGGGTGCGCAGCTGCCGGGCGAGCCGGGCGTGGCCGCGCACGTCCTCCTCGTCGAGCGGCTGCTCGATCAGCAGCAGGCCGAACTCGTCGAGCCGGGCGAGGTGTTGTGCGTCGGCCACGGTGTACGCGGTGTTGGCGTCGACCTGGAGCGGTATGCCGTCGCCGAAGCGTTCGCGCACGGCGCGGACGGGCTCGATGTCCCAGCCGGGCTCGATCTTCAGCTTGATCCGCAGGTAGCCCTCGGCGAGGTAGCCCTCGACGGCGTCGAGCAGGGCGGGGATGTCGTCCATGATGCCCACCGAGACCCCGGCCGGGACGCGGTCGGCGGTGGCGCCGAGCCATTCGGCGAAGGAGATCGAGCGGGCCCGCAGCCAGGCGTCCAGGACGGCCGTCTCCAGGGCGGCCTTGGCCATCCGGTGGCCCTTGAAGGCGGCGAGGGCGGGGGCGACCGTCCAGGGGTCGAGGTGCGGCTGGGCGAACAGGGCGGGCAGCAGGTGACGGCGGAGCACGTCGGCAGCGGCCTCGGTGTACTCCGAGGAGTAGACCGGGTCGGTCATCGTGACGCATTCGCCCCAGCCCTCGCCCTCGGTGGTCTCCAGCCGCAGCAGCAGGAGTTCACGGGTGGTCTGGGTGCCGAACGACGTGCGGAACGGCGACACCAGTGGCATCGCGATCCGGCGCAGTTCCACTCCGACGGGCTTCATGCTCTGTTCTCCTGACGTCGTTCGATGAGGTACCGGCCGTCCCGGGCGAAGCCGGTGACGGTGTGCCGGCCGTCGTCCATCAGGCCGCCGAGGACGTCGCGCAGGGCGCGGCGCCACTCCCCCGCGGCCTTGGGGTCGGTCTGTCTGAGCGCCTCGATGTCGGGCGGGACGCGGACCAGGACGGTGCCGTCGCGGGCGCCGCCGGGCAGCCGCCGGGCGACGGGGCGGCCGTCAGGACCGAGGTCGAGGGCGACCGCCGCGGGCGGGCGCAGCGCGGCGGGGTCGACGGTGCGCGGGTGGCCCTCGCAGGCCAGGGCGGCCCGCTCGCCGGCGAGGTCCCAGCGGACGAGCAGCCGGTCCGAGTCGGCGCCCGCGTTGACGCCGTCGCGCATCGCGCCATAGAAGTTGGCGAGGTACTCGGCGGGCACCGCGCCCAGTTTGGCGAGGTTGAAGTAGGCGTTGCGGCTGACCAGCGGGTCGTAGGTCCAGGTGACGGTGGTGATGCCGCGCTCCAGCGACCAGGCGCGCTGGTGGAGTTTGACGGCGTAGCCGACGCTGCGGCCCCGGACGTCGTCGACGACGGCGGCGATGTGCGAGTGGAGGCCGACGGCGGCGAGCATGCCGAGGCAGGTGCCGATCATCCGGCCGTTCCGGTGGACGCCGACGACGTAGCTGCCGGAGTGGGCGAAGACCAGCAGCAGTTCGGGGGTCATCATCGGGTTGCCCGGTTCGGGCCGCCAGACCCGGTGGAGCAGGTCGCAGGCCTCGCGCATGGCGTCGAGGCCGTGCAGTTCGCCGATGGTGACACCGCTGCCGAGCGCGGCCCGCTCGGCGGCCCGGCGCGCGCCGCGCAGGAGGTCGGCCGGCCCCGGGGGCCGGACGGGGTGCGGGGGCGGGTGCGGGGCGGTCATGCCGGCCGTCCGCGCAGTTCGTCGACCAGGGCCGCCAGCAGGGCGGCCCGGCGCGGGAGTTCGGCGACGATCACGTGTTCGTGGTCGGCGTGGGCGCCGCCGCCGACGGCGCCGAGCCCGTCCAGGGTCGGGGTGCCGACACCGGCGGTGATGTTGCCGTCCGAGCCGCCGCCGACGGCCGCGCCGCGCAGCGGCCCGAGGCCGAGGGCGTCGTTCAGCCGCTGGGCGCGGGCGAACAGCCCGGCCGAGGAGGCGGCGGGGAGCGGGGGCCGGTCGGGCCCGCCGGAGAGGGCGAGCGCGGCGCCCTTCAGGGTGGGGGCGAGTCCGTGCAGGGCGGTGTCGACCCGCTGCTGCTCGGCGGCGGTCCGGGCGCGGACGTCGATCCGCAGCAGCGCCGTGTCCGGCACCGTGTTGCGGGTGGTGCCTGCGGTGGCGACGGTCGGGGTGACGGTGGTGCCGGCGTCCGGATCGGCGAGGGCGGCCAGGGCGAGGACCTGGCGGGCGAGTTCGGTGGTCGCGTTGATGCCGCGCTCGGGCTCCAGCCCGGCGTGCGCGGCGCGGCCGGTGATCGCCAGGTCGTAGAGGGAGGCGCCCTTGCGCTCGGTCTTCAGGGCGCCGTCCTCGGCGGCCTCCAGGACCAGGACGGCGCGGGTGCGCCGGGCCTCGGCCTCGATGAGGGCGCGGGAGTCGGCGGAGCCGGTCTCCTCGTCACTGGTCACCAGGACGGTGACGCCGTCGAGGTCGTCGAGGGTGGCCAGGGCGTGGAAGAGCTGCACCAGTCCGGCCTTCATGTCGAAGCAGCCGGGGCCGGTGAGCCTGCCGTCGGTGACGCCGAAGGGGTGGGTGGCCAGGGAGCCGACCGGCCAGACGGTGTCGAGGTGGCCCAGCAGCAGGACGCCGTCGCCGGCGCCGAAGCGCCAGCGCAGCTGCGGGCGGCCGGCGGTCTCCAGCCGTTCCGGGGCCAGGCCGGTGAGACGGGTGCCGAGCTCGGCGACGAGGTCCGCGCAGCGGGCGACGGCGGCCCGGTCGGCGGTCGGGGACTCGGCGGTGACGAGCGTCTCGATGTCGGCGACCAGCTCGGGCAGCCGGGCCTCCAGCCGGGCGACGGCCGAGGGGTCGGCCGAGCGCCGGGAGGCGGTGTGCGGGGGTGTGGTGGTCGGCGGCATGTCAGCTCACCTTCGGGTTGGCCCGGCCGCCGTGGTGCAGATAGCGCGAGCCGTCGGCGAGGGTGTAGAAGACGACCGGGAACCAGCCGGCCGCGCCGTCGCGCTGGACGACGAAGGTGCCGGGCTCCAGCGGGCGCATCGGGTGCTCCTGCTCCGGCTGCTTGACCAGGTCGGCCAGTTCGCCGGTGAAGCGGCTGACCATGATCAGCTCGCCGCCCCGTTCGAGGATCTCGATCTGCGAGGAGGCGCGCTCGTAGACGCCGGTGATGGCGGCCGGGTCCGTCGCCACCGGGCCCTCGGCGGGCCGGATCGGGCCGGGCATGGTCACGTCGGCGAGTTCGGCGGTGATCTCCCGGAACAGGTCCTCGTACAGGTCCCTGGTGCTGCCGCCGTTGGTGAGCAGGCAGATCGCGAGCCGCTCGCCGGGCAGGACGCGCAGGAAGGCGCTCTGGCCGATGGTGCCGCCGTCGTGCGCGTACACCGGGCGCCCGTCCCACTCGGCGAGGATCCAGCCGAGGCCCCAGGCGTGGCCGAACAGGTGCCGGTCGGGCAGTTCGACCTGCGGGGTCTGCATGGCGCGGACGGACTCGGCGCTCAGCAGCCGGGTGCCGTCCTCGGTGACGCCCTCGGCGAGGTGGAGGCGGGCGAAGGCCAGCACATCGCTCGCGGTGGCGCAGATCAGGCCGGCCGGGCCGGCGGAGCGCATCAGCGACCAGTGCGCGGCGACCTTGAGCGGGTCGCCGAGGTGTCCGGCGGCGGCGCGGTGGCGCAGCACCTCCTCGGGCAGGGTCGCGGTGTGGGTCAGGCCGAGCGGGCGGAAGAGGCGGGCGCGCATCAGCTCGTCCCACTGGACGCCGGTGACCCGCTCCAGGACGCGGCCGAGCAGCGAGAACCCGGCGTTGCAGTAGGACATGGTCGCGCCGAGCGGGTGGTTGACGGAGACGTCGGCGAGCAGTTCGGTGTACTTCTCCAGGCAGTCGTCGCCCCGGCCGGTGTCGGCGAAGAAGTCGCCGTCGATGCCGCTGGTGTGGGTGACCAGGTGGCGCAGGGTCACGTTCTGGGTCAGGTGTTCGTCGGCGAGCCGGAGTTCGGGCAGGACCTTGACGATCGGGCTGTCCAGGTTGAGCACGCCCTCCTCGACCAGGGCCATCGCGACCGTGGTCGTCCACACCTTGGAGATCGAGCCGATCTGCCAGAGGGTGTCGGTGGTCGCCTCGATCCGGGCGTCGGCGTTGGCGAAGCCGGTGGCGGCCTCGATCTGCCGGCCGTGGTGCCAGATGGCCAGGCTCGCGCCGGGCACCGAGTGGCGGGCGGCCAGTTCGGCGAGGCGGCCGGCCCAGTGGGCGGTGTCGAGCGAGCGGTTCTGGGGTGCGGTCATGGTGCGGCTCCTGTTCGCGGTGGGATCGGGAGGTGGTGCGTGGTGGGGCGAGTGGTGCGGTCAGCGGGCGGTGTGCTCGGTGACCCAGTCGACGAGGCGGCGGCTGTAGTCGACGCGGTGCGAGGGGCGTCCGGCGAGGATGAACAGGTGCGAGCCCCCGGGGTAGCGGACCATCCGGACCGGGACGCCCCTGGTCCGCAGCGCGTGGAACCACTGCTCGGCCTGGCCGGCGGGGCAGGTGTCGTCGGCGGCGCCGTGCAGGATCAGCGTGGGCGCCCGGACGCCGTCGACGTGGGTGAGCGGGGAGAGTTCCCGCTGCCGGGCGGCGTCGGCGATTTCGGCATGACCGATCTCGTGGCCCTCGTCGGAGGTGGCGGCCAGGGCGGGCAGGTCGGCGATCAGGCCGCCGGGGACGACGGCGGCGAAGACGTCGCTGCGGGCGGAGAGCCAGCAGCTGAGGTAGCCGCCGTAGCTGTAGCCGGTGAGCGCGATCCGCCCGGGGTCGGCGAGGCCCTCGGCGACGAGGGCGGCGACGGGTTGCAGCACGTCCTGCTCGTCGCTCTCGCCCCAGGCGTCGAGGGCGGCGGTGAAGAAGTCCTCGCCGTAGCCGTCGCTGCCACGGATGTTGAGGGTGAGGACGGTCCAGCCCCGGCTGACGAGTTCCTGGTGGTAGAGGTGGACGGGGGTGGCGTGCGGGGCCCAGGCGTTGTGCGGGCCGCCGTGGAGGTCGACGAGCAGCGGGCCGGGGGCGGGGGCCTGCGGGTCGCGGGTGATCAGGCCGTGCACCCGGGTGCCGTCCGCGATGGTGAACTCCCGTTCGGTGACGGGGTGCAGGGTCACCTCGGGGAGGGCCTGGGCCATGTGCGCGGTGAGCCGGGTGAGTTCGCCGGTGGCGAGGTCGAGCAGGTCGATCTCGCCGAAGGAGGAGCGGTCGGCGACGGCGAGCGCGGCCCTGCCGCCCGCTCCGGCCCGGGCGGCGACGGAGCAGCCGGACACACCGCTGCCGGGCGGCAGCGGAAGTTCGACGATCTCACCGAAGCCGAAGCCGAAGCCGTCGCCGGGGCCGGAGCCGTCGCCGGGGCCCAGCCCGTACAGCCGGGTGGCGCCCCGGTCGCGGGCGCAGAAGACGATCTGCCCGCCCTTCTCGCCGTGGAACTGCGGCAGGGCGCCCGGGTAGCCGGGCCCTCCGGGCATCACGTTCCGGTCCAGGGCGGTGGTGAGCGCGGTGGGCGCCGAGCCGTCGAGCGGCTGGCGCAGCAGCGCGTCATGACCGGTGGCGAGGGTGGTGCGGCCGGCCAGCAGCAGCGCGTCGCCCGCCGGGTACCAGTCGACGGTCCGGATCAGGCCGCCGGCCGGTCCGACCGGCCGCGGGACGGCGTCCTCCTCTTCTGCCCCGACGAGGAAGGCCCCGACGGCTCCGGTGAGATCGGCGTCCGGGCCGACCGCCGCCGGGAAGGCCAGCCGGGTGCCGTCGGGCGACCAGGCGGGCAGACCGGTGATCCGGACGTCGCCACCGGTCACCCGGGTGGTGCGGCCCGAGTCCACCTCCACCACGAACAGATGGGTGCGCTGCGGGCCCAGCAGGCCCTCGCCGTCGGCCTTGCCGAGGCGGTCGACGACCAGCGGTTCCGCCGGGCCCGGGCGGCCGACGACGGCGGCGAAGGCGATCCGGCCGCCGTCCGGGCTCCAGACCGGGAGGCCGGCGCCGTGCTCGCGGTAGGTGAGCGGCCGGGCCTCGCCGCCGCCGGCGGGGAGCAGGTGGAGCTGTCCGGCGCGCAGGAACGCCAGGGCGGTGCCGTCCGGCGACCACTGCGGCGCGCTGTCGGCGGGCCCGTGGGTGAGCCGCCGGGGGGCGGCCGGTCCGCCGGTGGCGGGGACGAGCCAGAGCGAGCTCACCGGGCGGTCGTGCTCGGCGTCCTGGGTGGTCAGGGTGTAGGCGACCTGCCCGCCGTCGGGGGCGAGGGCCGGCTGGCCCGGGACTGCGAACCGGTACAGGTCCTCGACGATCAGTGGCCTGGTCGTGGTCACGGGGTCCTACCTTCTTGATCGGGTCGAGCGAGCCGTTCGTGGGGTTTGGCTCACCCGGGGGTGTCGGGTGTGGCTTTCACGGGGTTGCCGTCGGTGGCTCAGGAGGCTTGGCCGCAGTGGTGACTTGTTCGCGGGGTCGGCGATGTGGTGGTACTCGGCGGCGACGTCCGAGGCGGTGAGCGGGGAGCCGTCCTCACAGGTGACGCCCTCGCGGAGGGTGAACCGCGCGGTGCCGCCCTCGACCGACCAGGTCTCGGCCACCCCGGGCGCCATCGAGCCGTCCGCGGCGCTGTGCACCAGGGGGTCGTAGGCGAACCTGTTGATCATGAGCGCGGTGCCGGCCAGGGTCGTCAACGGGCTGAGACTGCCCGGGTCGGACGCGATCGCGACGACGACCGTCGAGGCCCCGCCGGCGGACGCGCCGCCGCCGCAGGCCGTCGACGACACGGCCACCGCCGCGGCCACGGCGGAGGTACAGGCTGCCCGCCGCCGCCCGGTGGCCCTCCTTCGTGAGGTCATGCTGTCTCTCCTTGCTGGCCGTCCACCGGCCGGTCGAGGGCCGGGCGGTGGGTGGGGGGTGGCCGGGCGGTGGGGACGGACGCGCGGGACGGCCCGGCTCAGGTGCCGTCCGGCGGGTGGGGGGGGGGCGAGTGGACGAGTTGATGAACAGTAGGCAGCGGCCGCCGGGCCGGTGATGGTCGCGGGGAACGAAAAACCCGGCGGCACATGGTGCCCCCGTCCGAAGACGGACCCACCGGGCGAAGGCCGGGCCACCCGGCACCCCGACCGGGCAGCGCGGCGGGCACCGGGACCAGCGCGGTCGGCAGGAGGCGGACGGCGTGCGGGAGTTCGGAGAAGATCTTGTCCGATCGCTTCGCGTCCCCGAGGATGCCGATGGCCGGGGAACCTGTTCCCGCACGAAGAACGCGCGAGAAGAGGCAGGGATGACGTCGGCAGGCCATGAAGCGGCTGCGGGAGGAGCGTTCACCCTCGGGTTCGGGATCCTGGCCACGGTCCTGGGCGGCCTGCTCGTCATGGACTTCCGCGGTTTCGCCCGGTGGTTCCTGCGCGGCACCGAGGCATCGAGCGCGGGCCCGCGGCGCCTCCCGCCGTGGCGACGGCGGCCCGAACGCCCGGAGCGAGCGGGCATGCTGCCGCTGGGCCGCGTGGTCGGGGGGATCTTCGCCGCCGCCGGCCTCGTGATGCTGGTGCTCGGGATCGTCCTGCTCTCCGGTGGCGAGGCCGGCGCCCCGTTCACCCGGGACGACCGGTTCAGCGGCCCCGTGGCGTTCGTCTACCCGGTGATGGCGGCGGTCTGGTTGCGCCAGTTCTGGCGCCCCGGCGGCCTCCTCGCCACCACCTGGAACACGGCGGGCCCCGGCCGGCACATCCTCCCGGTCCTCAGACCGCGGCCGCCACCGGCACCGCCGCCGCCTGCTGGCTACGTCCTGCTCGGTTCCATGGCGCTCACGGCCCTGGGGCTGAGCACGGTGGCCATGATGTTCTCGCGGACGCGCCGCGACGACGGCCAGGACCCGGCGGTCGACGGGCCGCCGACGGCCAGTTCGAACAGCGCCCGGTAGGACGCCCGGCGCTCGGTCGGCCGACCGTCGACGCGGCGGGTCGACCGCCCGGCCGCACCGACGGGCGCGTTCGCCGGCCCGGTGGTCCACCCGTCACCCGGGTCCGGCGGCGGCCGGGCGGCCGTGCCCGCGAACGCCCGGCCGCCGCCTCATCGGATCCGGGCCGACGGACCCCGGCCGCGGACGGCTCGCGGGGCGATCGCCTCGGCGGGCGGCGATCCGGGCCCGCCACCGCCCGACGCGCCGCCGACCACCGCGCCGGCCGACGCGGTCGCGCCGCGCGGACGCGGGCGCGGTCGCGTCGCGACGCTCGCCCGCAGGGTCAGCACGATCTCTCCGTCGAATCCCTCGGTGAGCGCGCGGGCCAGTTCGGCGGCCCCGTCGGGCCCGGCACCGAGGGCGACGGCGGGCAGCCGGTCGGGGGCGCTGAGGTCCTGCGCCTGGGCGCCCCAGCGGGCCGCGTCGCCCCGCTCCCCCTCGGCGGCGTAGTGGACGGCGAGGCAGTGGACGGCCAGCGGGTCGCCGAACTGCGCGGCGATCCGCCACCAGAAGACGGCGTCGGCCGGACGGCCCATGCCGTAGAGCAGGCAGCCCAGGGTGCGGAACGCCGCCTTGTCGGCCAGCTCCAGGTCGAGGGCGAGTTCGCCGACGTCCGCCGCCCCCGCGACGCCGCCGCACAAGTGGCGCAGATCGCGCCGGAGTTCGGCCCGCCCGCCGACGGTCAGCGCCCCGGCGGCCAGGCTCTCGGCGCGCTGGCGTGGCAGGTGTCCGTCCCGGGCCGCCGGGAGCGCCTGCCGCCGGGCGGCCGCCGGGGGGCGTTCGGTGCGGCCGGTGGTCCGCGCGGCGGCCGGGCGCGCGCCGGTGGTGAGGAGCTCGGCCAGCCGCCGGGTGAAGGACACCGGGTCGTGGTTGCCGAAGTCCCGTTCGAGTCCGTCGGCGTCGGCGCGGAGCAGCTCCGTCAGGTTCATCCCGGCCGCCTCTCCCCGCCGTCGCGGGCGCCCTCGCCGGAACCCTCGCCGGCGCCCTCGTGGTCGAGCAGGTACTCGAGGTGGCGGCGGCCGAGGCTGTAGTAGGTCCGGGCGGTGGTGTGCGCGATGCCGACCGCCCGGCCGATGTCCGGGTAGGAGAGGCCGGCCTGGCGCAGCCGGACCACGTCCGCCTGGACCGGCGCGGCCCGGGCGAGTTCCTCCATCGCCCAGTCCAGGGCGTCGAGTTCGGCGAGCTCGTCCAGTTCGTCCTGGCTGGTGTCGGGCCGCCGCTGGGCGAGCACCCGCAGGCGCTTGCGCTCGGAGCGGCGGCGTTCCCGCAGGACGTCCACCACCGCGTCCTTGACGACCTTGAACGCGAACGCCTTCAGGTCGGCACTGGCCAGCGCCCGCCGCCAGTTCTTGTACAGCACGGCTCCGGCGTTCTGGACGGCGTCCTGCGCGTCCTCGCGGTGCCGCAGGCGCTGCTGCGCGTAGCGGAGGTAGCCGGGGTTCTCCTGGGTGAAGAAGGCCGCGAAGTCGACCGGCAGCCCGTCGAGCGGATCCGCCCGCAGGCGATGCTCCTCGCCCGGCCCGGGGGTGTTCACCACACGCCTCCCCCCTTCCGTGGGTCAGCTGGCCGGCCCACCGGGTGGCGGGCCGACGGCCCTTTGGGGGCTTGTGCTGTAACCGTCCGGTGGCCGGGGGTTGTTAGCCCGATCCCGCCGACAATTGGCGATCGCTTCTGTTCGTTTTCGCACACCCCTGCTGACCTGGCGCTTCACGGGAGCGCACGCCCCGCCACCGCCAAAAGGGTGACGCAGATCACAGCCAAGCCCGGCCGGCAACCCGGCCCAGGACACCCCGACCCCAACCCCGGCCTCGGGCCTCAGGCTTCGGCGGCCTCCAGCACGGCCGAGTCCAGCGCGCCCGTCACCCGGTCCAGCAGGGCCCGCAGGGCGGCGAGGTCCTCGACCGGCAGGCCGGTGGCGGCGAGCAGCCGGCGGGGCACCTGCCCGGCGCGCTCGCGCAGCGCCGAGCCGGCCCCGGTGAGGCCGACGGTGACGGAGCGCTCGTCCTCGGGGCTCCGCTCGCGGCGCACCAGGCCGGCCGCCTCCAGCCGCTTGAGCAGCGGCGAGAGGGTGCCGGAGTCCAGTCGCAGGTATCCGCCGATCCGCTTCACCGGCAGCTCGCCGTGCTCCCAGAGCACCAGCATGACCAGGTACTGCGGGTAGGTGAGGCCGAGGTCCTTGAGCAGCACCCGGTAGACGCCGCCGAAGGCGCGCGAGGCGGCGTTCAGCGAGAAGCAGATCTGCTGGTCCAGGCGGAGCAGTTCCTCGTCCGGGAGCTCGGGGAGCGTGGTCATGCCCCCATGGTACCGATCACGCACGCCATTCAGTTGTGCGCAATTGAATTGCGTGCTTCACTTGTGAGCGAAGGGCGGCCCGGGCGGCCGCCGAGACGGAAGGGAACCGACCAATGGACGCGCTCTACACCGCGGTGGCCACGGCGAACGGCCGGGAGGGCCGGGCGGTCAGCTCCGACGGACAGCTGGACCTCGCACTGGCCACGCCGCCCGCCCTCGGCGGCAACGGACAGGGCACCAACCCCGAGCAGCTCTTCGCGGCCGGCTACGCGGCCTGCTTCGCCTCCGCCCTCGGCCTGGTCGGCCGCCAGGCCCGCGTCGACACCAGCGAGGTCTCGGTGACGGCCGAGGTCTCCATCGGCAAGGACGGCGCGGGCTTCGGTCTCGCGGTCGTGCTGCGCGTCGAGCTGCCCGACACGCTCGCGGGCGAGAGCGGCGAGCTGCTGGTCAGGCAGGCGCACGAGGTCTGCCCGTACTCCCGGGCCACCCGGGGGAACATCCCGGTGGAGCTGGTCGTCGAGTAACCCGGCCCCACCCGGACGAGCAGGGCCCGCCGCGCGCACGCGCGGCGGGCCCGCCGCCCGCCCGCCACCGATGAACCCGCCCGTACCCGACCAGGGCACCGGCGGGCGTCAACCCGCGACATCCGCAACGCTCTCCAGCAAGAACGTGCACGACTGACGCATTCCACATTCGCACACAGAATCGCCGAACTGAACATTCGTACGAGAAGAAACGATTCCGTAAAAGCTTGGTGCAGGTCAAATTCGTTATTCTGCCACGACCTTTCACAAATCCCCTTTACGCTTCGCTGACAGGGCGGTTCTCCGCCATCTCTATGTACTCCCTCACACGGTTGGGCAGCCGCCCCTTCTGAAGGATGAGAGCAGGAGATGACAGCTACGAACGAACAATCGGACGACGCCGCGCGCGAACCGGGTCGGCGAAGGTCGGGTTCCATCGGCCGCCGCGCGGTCGGCGGCGTCGCGGCTCTCACCGTGGGGATCGGCAGCCTCTCGTTGGCGGCGGCCCCAGCGGCGTACCCGCAGGCGGGCGACGGATCGGTGACGGTCCGGGTCATCCGGGCCGTGGACGCGAGCGGCGTGTGGACGCCCGCGCTGGAACCGGGCATCGCGGGCGTCCGGGTGACCCTCACCGACGACGCCGGGGTCAGCATCGAGGGAGCGACCGCGGCCGACGGCACGGTGACGCTGGCCCCGGCCACGAGCACGGCGACCGGCGGCAAGTACCGGGTGCAGGTGAGGAATCCGAAACCGGGCGTGCTCTTCCCGGCCTTCGCCTCACGCCAGGGGCTGGACGGCGCGCCCAACCAGCTGAGCAGCAACGAGGAGTTCGTCGACCTCTCCGGCGGCAAGAACGTGGCGTACACCACCGGGCTGTGGAGCCCCGGTGACTACTGCCAGAAGAACGCCCCGCTGGTGACGACCTGCCAGCCCGCCACTCGCGAGGGCGGGTCGCAGCGCACGCTGGTGTCCTTCCCGTACAGCGCGCGCGGCCAGGACGGCGTCGACGTCAACGTCACGAACATCGCCACCGACGCGGAGACCGGCACGCTGTTCGGCATCGCGTGGAACAAGGCCGACAAGCGGGTGTTCTCCTCGGCGCTGGCCAAGCGGTCCACGGACTACGGCCCGGGCGGCGCGGGGGCGATCTACGTCACCGACCTCGCCCAGAACAGGACCACGCTGTTCGCCACCGTCCCGGACGCCGGGACGACCGCCCACGGCGGCGGCACCGACGACGCTTTCCTCGCCGTACCCGGCAAGGAGAGCCTCGGCGGCATCAAGGTCACCGACGACGGCGCGGACCTGTTCGTCGTCAACCTCAACGACCGCCGGCTCTACCGCTACGACGCCACCGTGCCCACCGCGGCGGCGCCGAAGGCCGTCTACCCGATCCCGGCCCCGGGCTGCCCGGCGGCCGGGGACTGGCGTCCCTTCGGTCTCGGCCTCCAGGACGGCGTCGGCTACCTCGGCGGGGTGTGCTCCGGCGAGTCCACCGGGAGGGCCTCGGACCTGCGCGCGGTGGTCCTGCCCTTCGACCCGCACACCGGCGCGTTCCACAAGCCGGTGCTGGACCAGCCGCTGGACTACCCGCGCCAGTCCACCGTCGGCTCGGGCCCGTGCGACGGCGCCGGCTGGTTCCCCTGGACCAACACCTTCCCGACCTCCCAGAACGGCCAGGCCTGCCAGGCCAATCTGGCCCAGCCCGAGCCGGAGTTGGGCGAGATCGGCTTCGAGACCGACGGCTCGATGCTGCTGGACTTCCGCGACCGCTTCGCCGACCGTTCTCCGGCCTCCCCCACGCCCCAATCGGTCGCCGCCGTCCTGTCGGGCGGCGACCTGGACAAGGCGTGCCCGGCGGACGGGATGTACGTGATGGACACCAACAACGGCTGCGGACTCTCCCCCCGGGGCACCCGGTTCTTCGACAACAGCCGGATGACCTTCCACCACAACGCGGCCTACGCGGGCATGGCGCTCTCCAAGGTCGAGAACACCATCGCGACCTCCAGCTTCGACCCCAACAGCACCGCCTTCGGGTACGGCACCGCCTTCGTCCAGCGCGACGGCCGGCAGGACCCGAGGTACGGCCTGCGCCTCAACCCGGCAGGGGGCATCGCCCCGTTCGGCAAGGGCGCCTCGATGGGCGACCTGGAGGTGCTCTGCGACCAGGCCCCGCTGCAGATCGGCAACCGGGTCTGGTACGACCCCGAGCGCAAGGGCATCCAGAAGCCGGGCCAGAACCCGGTCGCGGGCGTGACCGTCAACCTGTACGACGCGTCGGAGAAGCTGGTCGGAACGGCGAAGACGACGGCCCGTGGTGAGTACTACTTCGACGACTCCAACGTCACCGGCGGCCTCAAGCCGAGGACCGGGTACACCATCCGCCTGGACAACCCGGCCGACTACGCCGAGGGCGGTCCGCTCCACCAGTGGGTACCCACCGTCCCGGATGTCGGCGACAACCCCTTCATCAACTCCAAGGGCATCGTCCCGCCCGGCGGGACGTTCCCGGAGCGGGCGCTGACCACCGGCGGGCCGGGAGAGAACAACCACACCTACGACTTCGGCTTCCGTCACTGCAAACAGCACAAGGGCGTGCTGAGCCTGATCAAGCAGGACCCGGACGGCAGGCCGCTGGCCGGGGCGAAGTTCCAGCTGTGGAAGACGTGGCAGGGGACGAAAGGCTCCGGTGGCACGCAGACCAGGACGAAGTGGGCGGACACGAAGGTCGGCGACCTCTGCACGACCGGGACCGACGGCATCTGCCGGGGCACCGGCGGGCCGGGGACGTACTACTGGGAGGAGGTCTGCCCGCCCCCGGGATACGCCGCACCGGACGAGAGGGCGTTCGGGCCGCTGGTGCTGACCCCCGACAACCTGGACACCGGGGTCTCGGTGACGGCGGTCAACCGGCCGCTGCCGCCCCCCTCCCAGCACTGGTAGCCCCCGAGCGGGGCAGCCGGCACCGGTGACCCTCCGGGCCGGGGGGGGGGGGGGGGGGGGGGGGGGGGGGGGGGGGGGGGCCCGCGCCCCCCCCCCCCCGGGGCGGGGGGGGGGGGGGGGGGGGGGGGGGGGGGGCGGGGGGGGGGGG
>NZ_JBIVMI010000015.1:0-156920 GCF_044753005.1 Kitasatospora sp. NPDC088548 | reverse complement strand
CGCGCCCCCCGCGCCCGCCCCCCGGCCCCCCCCCGGGGCCCCGGCCCCCCCCCCCCCCCCCCGGGGGGGGGGCGGGCCCCCCCCCCCCCCCGCCGCCCCCCCCCCCCCCCCCGACCGTGCGACCGTGCGACGACAGGTCCGCATCGAGGCCGGCCGGGATCCGGACCTCCCGGCCGAGGCGCCGGACGCCCACCCGACAGCCTCTCAGCCGCCGCCGGGCCCCGGCTCCCCCGGTCCGTTCACCGAGCGGAGAACGTCCAGCCGGTGCCGGTACTCCTCCGCGTCGATCTCACCGCGGGCGAAGCGTTCGGCGAGCAGTTGCTCGGGCGTCGGCGTCGCCGCCCGCCCCGGGGCCCCGGCGGAGCCGGCCGCCGCCGGACCCTGCGGGGCGGGCCGCAACGAGCGCGAAACGTAGCGGAACAGCGCGATGGCGGCCATCACCAGCACCGCCAGGACCAGCAGCCCCACGACGACCATCAGGCCGGAGCCCCAGCCGCCCAGGACATGTCCGTGGCCGTGCCCGTACCAGTGCCTCATCATGACCTCCTCCTCCGCCCCCGCCGGGACCCGCCGAGATGATCGGCGCCTCCACCACCATCGTGCGCTCACGACCGACCGAACGGGCTGAAGAGTTTCCGAGAAAAGGCCCCGGCCACACCGGCCCCGCCCACCGGGTAGCGTTGCGCCCCATGAACCCCCATCCGCCGACCGACGACCGCGAGCAGCTCGTGGCGGCCGGGGTGCTGCGCCGGTACGAGGACGGGCTCCCGCACCCCGCCCTGGCCCACTCGCCGATCAGCTACGTCTCGACCCGGCTCTGGACGGAGCTCACCGCCCTCGCCATCGCACCGGCCGCGGCCACCGCCACCGCACACGCGCTGCTGCGCGCCATCGCCGCCGAAGCGGCGGACGCCGCCCTCGCGCCCGGCAACGAGAGCGCCCCGCGTGACGACCTGTACGTGACCCACCCGGCCCACATCGGGCCGTACCGCCGGGTGGTCTGGTTCCAGCGCACCGGACCGCGCGGGCACATCACCGCCACGTTCCCGCCCGACTCGTGACGCCCCCACCCGCCCCTGCCGTCTCCCGGCGGCCGGTGATCGCGCTCAGCGGTCGACGCGAAGGCTGTGACAGGTCCAGCCGAGCACGCCCGGCCCGTTCTCCGGCGGCCGCGGGTGGTACGTCCCGTCCGCCACGGACAGGTTGACGATCAGATAGGCGCGCCAGTCCGGCCCGACCCCGTGCCGGTCCGCGTACACCAGCGTGTCGTCGACGTACCAGTCGACCGAGTACGTGCCGAGCACCGTCCGCAGGGTGAAGGTCGAGCCGGGGGCTATGCCGGCGGCGGCCCCGTGCCAGTAGCGGAAGCCGCCCCGGACGTGGTTGGACAGCTCCAGCAGGTCCGGGTTGTCGGGGTGGTACTCGAACACGTCCACCTCGTTGCCCCCGTCCCGCCAGGTCCAGATGGCCGGCCAGGCGCCCAGCCCGACCGGGAGGGTGACCTGCGCGGTGAGCGCGTCCCCGGAGCGGAGCTGAAAGCCGTCCGGGCTCCCCTCGGTGGTGAGCAGGCTGCATGTCCACAGTCCGCCGGCCGGCCGGCGGACGGCCGTGAAGAGCCCGCCTGGGCAGTACGCGCGGCTGAGGAAGTCGAGTTTGTGATCGCCCCGGTTGGTCGGCCCCATCCGGGGATAGGCGCTGCTCCGGCCCGCTGTCCACTGCCTGGTCGAAGTGAAGTCCGCGTCGAACACGACTGCCACGGCCGCCTCCTGGGAGCCCCGCGTCCCGGCGACCCGGCGCCGCCGAACACACAGGGTGACTTACCCGGTACGTTCCGCAGTATGCGAAGCGGACCTTCCGGGTCCGAGGCGGCCCGGATCAGCCGACGGGAGCGGGCCGGCCGCCGCTGCCGAGGCGGTCGGTGACCGAGACCACGCCGTCCACCGAGCGGCAGAGGTTCAGCACGATCGGGACGAGGTGCGGCTCGGGGACGGTGCCGCTGAGCACCACCCGGCCCTGGTTCACCT
Organism: Kitasatospora sp. NPDC088548; assembly: GCF_044753005.1. NCBI lineage: Bacteria > Bacillati > Actinomycetota > Actinomycetes > Kitasatosporales > Streptomycetaceae > Kitasatospora > Kitasatospora sp. NPDC088548. The sequence goes on along the minus strand of NZ_JBIVMI010000015.1, from coordinate 154,896 downwards.
CCACGCCGACCTCGGCCGGGCTGACGCCCTCGATCCGGCCGAGCACCTCCTCGACGATCTCCCGGTGGATCACCCGGTCCTCGCGCAGGAACACCCGCAGCAGATCGCCGCGGCTGACCATGCCGAAGACCCGCCCCTCCTCGTCCAGCACCGGCAGCCGCTTCACCGCGTGCCGGCTCATCAGCCGCGCCGCGCCCACCACGCTCGTGCCGGGCGTGGTGCAGACCGCCGGGCCGGTCATCAGGTCGGCCGCGGTGGCGGCGCCCGAACCGCCCGCCGGGAGCTCCGGAGCCGGGAGCAGGCTGCCCGGGTCCTCCTGCGCGGCCAGGGTGCGCAGGAGGTCCGCCTCCGAGACGATCCCGAGCGGCCGGCCGTCGGCATCGACGACCGGCACGCCGGTGATGTCGTACTCGGCCAGCAGCGCGACGATCTCCCGGAAGCCGGTCTCGGGCGCGACCCGGACCACGGGACTGGTCATCACTGATTCGACGGTGGCGTGGCGCACGCCGGTTCACCTCGTCCGCGAGCGTCGTTAGACCGGACAGCCCTCGTCCGGCTGGTACCAGGAGCATCGCCTCTGACGGCTCGCACCGCCAGGGGCCAAGGGGCTGAAAACCCGGGACCAACGGCCCTGCCGCCGAACACGCCCCCGACGACGGCCGGCCGTGCCGCGTCGGACCGCGGGCCGCACCGCACCCGTCCGCACGGGCCGGGCCGTGCCGTGGCGCCCCCGCCGGCAACGGGCGAAGCTGTCGGAGAACACCGGCGGGGCACCCCCGCGAAGTCCGCCACAGGGCCACCGCGCCGCCCCGCCGCGCGCCCGACGCCCCTGGAGTTCCCATGACCGCACCCGGCACCCCCGCCGCCCCGCTGCGCTGTCTGGTCACCGGTGCCACCGGCTACATCGGTGGACGGCTCGTCCCGGAGCTGCTGGCCGCCGGGCACTCCGTGCGCTGCCTGGTCCGTGACCCCGGGCGGCTGCGCGACCACCCGTGGCGCGCCCGGGTGGAGGCCGCCGCCGGGGACGTCACCCGGCCCGACACGCTCACCGGGGCGTTCGCCGGCATCGACGTCGCGTACTACCTGGTGCACTCGCTGGGCACCGGCCGCGGCTTCGAGGCGACGGACCGCTCGGCCGCCCGGGCGTTCGGCGAGGCGGCCGCCCGGGCCGGGGTCCGCCGGATCGTCTACCTGGGCGGGCTCAACCCCACCGGGGTACCGGCCCGGGACCTGTCGCCACACCTGCGTTCGCGCGCCGAGGTCGGCCGGGCGCTGCGGGCGAGCGGGGTGCCGACCGCCGAGCTGCGGGCGGCCGTGATCATCGGCTCCGGCTCGGCCTCGTTCGAGATGCTCCGCTATCTGACCGAGCGGCTGCCGGTGATGGTCACGCCGAGCTGGGTGGGCACCCGGATCCAGCCGATCGCCGTCCGGGACGTGCTCCGCTACCTCACCGCGGCGGCGTCGCTGCCACCGGAGGTGAACCGGGCCTTCGACATCGGCGGCCCCGAGGTGCTCACCTACCGGGAGATGATGCGACGCTACGCCGCCGTCGCCGGGCTCCCGCACCGGCTGATCGTCCCGGTGCCGGTGCTCACCCCCCGCCTCTCCAGCCACTGGGTGGGCCTGGTCACGCCGGTGCCGAACCGGCTCGCCCGGCCGCTGGTGGAGTCACTGCGGCACGAGGTGGTCTGCGCCGAGCACGACATCGCCGGGTACGTGCCCGACCCGCCGGGCGGCCTGACCGGCTTCGACGAGGCGGTCCGGCTGGCCCTGCGGCGGATCCGGGACGCCCGGGTGGCCACCCGCTGGTCGTCCGCCTCCCTGCCCGGCGCGCCGAGCGACCCGCTGCCCACCGACCCGGACTGGGCCGGCGGCAGCCTCTACCAGGACGTCCGGGAGCGCCGGGTGGCCGCCTCCCCGGCCGCGCTCTGGCGCGTGGTGGAGGGCATCGGCGGCGAGAACGGCTGGTACTCCTTCCCGCTCGCCTGGGCGCTGCGCGGCCGGCTCGACCGGCTGGCCGGCGGCGTCGGCCTGCGCCGGGGCCGGCGCGACCCGGCCCGGCTGCGGGTCGGCGACTCGCTGGACTTCTGGCGGGTCGAGGAGATCGAGCCGGGGCGCCTGCTGCGGCTGCGCGCCGAGATGCGGCTGCCCGGCCTGGCCTGGCTGGAGCTGACCGTCACCCCGGACGGGCGGGGCGGCAGCGACTACCGGCAGCGGGCGCTGTTCCACCCCCACGGGCTCGCCGGACACGCCTACTGGTGGTCGGTGGCACCGTTCCACGCGGTGGTCTTCGGCGGCATGGCCCGCCGGATCACCGAACGCGCCGCGGCCGAGCCCCGGGAAACCTCCCCGGACGGCGCAACCATCACATGATCGACTCGTTGGACCGTCCGTCACGACAGAACGCTCGGTTCCGGGGAGGGCCCGTTGGCAGGACGGATGGACGGCACAGAACCAGCCGCGAACCGGGCCGCGCGCCCGGCCCGCCCGGTGGCGCTGGCCGAGGCTGCTCTCGTACGCCACTACCGCCGCCTGGTCCGGCTCGCCTACCTGGCCCTGCCGGCCGACCGCGACCGGCACAGCCGGGTCCTCGCCGCGCACGCCGCCGTCCAGCGGGCCCTGCCGTCCCGCTGGACGCACTGGTCCCGCCGGATCGACCCGGCGGCCGCGGACGGCGAGCAGGTGTACGCCGCACTGCGCCTGCGGGTGCTGCGCGCCACGCTGCGGCCGCGCCCGGCGCACCGGCTGCTCGCGCCCAGGGTCTGGGGGCTGCGGCTGTTCACCCCGGGCGGCGGCGAGGAGGACGCGGCCCTGGACCGCGCGCTGGCCGGTCTGGACGCGCCCGCCCGGGCCGCGTTCGCCCTGCTGGCCGTGGAGGAGCTGACGCCGGCCGTGGCCGCCGAGGTGCTCCAGCGCGCCGGTGCGGACCGCCCCGACCAGGCCGTCGACGCGGCCGGGCGGCTCTCCGCCGGGCCCGAACCCGGACGGCCGGCCTTCGATCCGTGCGCGGTCCGGGTGCAGCCCACCGACCTGCTGCGGCGGCGCCGCGCGCTCGGCGCCTCCCTCACCGTCGCCGTGCTCGCGCTCACCACCACGGCCGCCGTCCTGACCGGCCCGGACGGCGGCGCCCCCGGCGCCACGCCACTCCCCCGGCCGCCCGGCGGTACGGCGCCCCCGCCCGACCCGGCCCGGCTGGTCCGGGTGGCCGCCGACCAGTGGCAGCACACCAGCCGGGTCGACTTCTCCGCCTGGCCCGCGCGCGGCGACCGCCGCGACGACACCGCCCTGCTCGGCCGGGCACTCACCGCCTGGACCGGGGCCGGCCCGCGGAGCAGGGCCGAACCGGGCACCGCGCCCGCCCCGCCCCGGGGCGAGCCGCAGCTGCTGTTCGCCGGCACGGTCGACGACACCCCGGTGGTGGTGCTGTACGACGGGTGGCTGCTCGCCCGGTACACCGACGGGCGCGGCGGCGGGCTGGACCTCGCCCGGGCCGACGGCTCCGACGTCACCACGGCGGGCGCGGTGGTGCTGCGCCGTCAGGGCACCGCCGCCCGCTATCTGCTCGCCCCCTGGATCGACACCGCCGAGACCCGGCGGATCGACCAGCCGGACGCGCCCGCCCGTCCGCTGGACCGTGCCGACGGCGTCACCGCCGCGACGCCCGGCGGGGCCCCCGGCGGAACGGTCGCGGACTGCCAGGGCGCCGCCCTGCTCCTGCTGCGCTCCTCCCCCGTGATCGCCGAGAAGCAGGCCTTCCTGCTCGCCGATCTGGGCGGCCTCGTCCCGGCCCATCTCACCTACACCCCGGCGCCGGACCGCGCCCAGCCGGCCCGGTCGCCCCGCGAGGCGGTCACCCCGGACGCCCTCCAGGCCTGGGCGCGCGGCGGCTGCGCCGTGCCCGACGGCACTCCCGGCGTCAGACGGCTCAACCTCTGGGCGTTCGCGGTCCAGCAGCTCCCGCAGAACGCCGGCGCGGCGTCCTGGGTCTGCCTGCGCGCCGACCGCTGGGCCGGCGAGGGCAGCGCCGCCACCGCCGTCCTGCTGCCGGGCGCCCGGGGCCCGCAGCGCACCGGCGGCGGCCCCGGCCGGGCGTGCAGCCGGTTCGAGCAGGACACCGTCGGCTGGACGTGGTGGCGCTCCCCGCAGGGCACGGAGTTCCTGCTCGCCGCGGGCAGCCGCCGGGTCGGCCGGATCACCGTCAAGGGCCCGGACTGGTCGGCCGACCGGCCCGTCCCCGACCGGACCCTCGCCGTGGAGCGCCCGGCCCGGGCCGCCGTCTCGGTCGAGGCCCTGCTGGACGGCGGCGCCAGGATCACGCCGATGCGGTAGCCGTACCCTCCGAGCTTGATCCATTCGCCTGCCTGCCCCGCCTTGTTAACCGGCGACCAATCGGTTACTGTGTGACACGCGGTCCACTTTGATCTGTGCATGACATACAGCCTCACGCTGGGTGGCCCGGACAGAGGCTCATCGAAGGCCCGTCCACTTCGGACTCCTTGTTCAGTGAGCTGATCCCGCCAGGTAAAACCCGGACCGCGACATCCCGCCCGACATCTGCTCATCGCCGATCGGAGCTGAGGAGAGTGTCATCATGGTCATCGCGCATGTTCCCACCGCTCGCCCACCCGGAACATTTTCGGGATTTCGACAGCCGCGGCAGACAAGAGTGGACCGGACACGCTTCCCGTCCGATTTTCCGCCCCCGACGGCCTCGCACAGACCAAGCCAGGTCGAAATTCCGGTGAACAGTCCGTTAATTCTGGACCGATGCCGGTCCGGTCACCGCCCAGGATGACATCCCGGCCGTGACGCCGTCGAACGTGAAATCCGCATGGTCGCACTCCGGGAAAAGGTCCCCGAATGTTCACTACGACCGACCACCTGGGCTTCAGTCTGACGCAATTGCGCTACTTTGTGGTATCCGCCGAGCTCGGCAACATATCGGAGGCGGCAGAGAAGCTGTGCGCATCACAGTCGACGGTCTCGTCGGCCGTGATGCGGCTGGAACGTCAGCTCGGTGTTCAGCTGCTTCTTCGCCATCACGCCCGCGGGGTCACCCTCACCCCGAGCGGTCGGCACCTGCTGCGAGCGGCACGAACCCTGCTGGGGCAGGCCAGGAGTCTCAAAGCCCAGGGCGACGCCCTGGCGAGCGGCACGGCCGGCCGGCTCGACGTCGGGTTCTTCTTCCCGGTCGCCCCGTTTCTGCTGCCCCTGGTCTGCCGAATGACCAGAGAGCGGTCCGTGGCGCTGCAGTTGAACGTTCACGAGGAATCCGCCGACCGGCTTCTGGAGTTTCTGCAGGACGGCCGGTGCGAATTGGCTGTGACATATGATTTCCTGTCGGGCGATTCCACGTTCCACCCGCTGGTCGACCTGCCCGTCCATGCCCTGGTGGCCGATGGCGACCCGATCGGCAGGGCCGGCCCGGTCAATCTGGCGGAGCTGGCCGCCCGACCGCTCGTCACTTTGAACATCCCGGCCGTTCTCCGCCATTTCGAAACGATGTTCGCCGACACCGGCGTCCCCATGCCGCAGGTGATGACGACAACGAGCCTTGAGACAATGCGCGGTCTGGTGGCCGCCGGTTCCGGGTTCACGTTGATGTATCAACGCGCTTCGAACATGACGACTCTGGACGGAGGGAAGGTTCGAGCCGTCGAGATCACCGGCGATACGCCTTCTTCGTCCCTCGGTGTCGCCATGATGCCCGAGCTGGCCATGAGCAGCCGCGGTGACGCCTTCCTGGACGTGCTCAGATCAGCGGTTTCGATCAGCTACGGCATGAATTCACTTGCGCGACCCGGGAGACCCCTCGGCGCGACCGCCGGCACGCGGCCGTCCTGAGCGCGGTTCCGGTCGGGCTCGAAACCGGGTTCCATTCCCCGGTACCAGCGTTTTGCATATTTCTGCCGGACGGCTGCCCGGCACGGGTTACCGTAGGTGAGGAGTGTTGTGCTGGCGGTTATCTTCGCAGGTCAGGGAAGTCAGGAAAAGGGGATGGGTGCCGAGGTCTTCGGGTATTACCCGGGGCTGGTGCAGTTCGCGTCGGACACGCTGGGATACGACCTCGTTTCGCTGTGCACGGAAAATCCGGACGGACTGCTGGCCCGTACCGAGTACACCCAGCCGGCGCTCTACGTCGTCAACGCGCTGCGTACTTTCGAGCGGGTTCACCGCGAGGACCGGCCGGCCGATTTCTACCTGGGCCACAGTCTGGGCGAGTACAATGCCCTGCTCGCGGCCGGCGTCTTCGACTTCGAAACTGGACTACGGCTGGTCGCCAAGCGCGGTGAACTGATGGCGGCGGCCTCCGACGGCGGTATGACCGCGGTGCTGAACACACCGGCGGAACACCTCCTGAAGATCTTCGCGGACGACGGCGTCGACGGCGTCGACATCGCCGGTTTCAACACCGCCTCGCAGATCGTCATCGCGGCCACACCACCCGTACTGGCCGTGGCGCACGCCTGCCTGAAACGCCGGGAAATCCGTTTCGTGCGGCTCAGGGTGAGTGCGCCGTTCCACTCCCGGTACATGGAGCCGGCCCGGGTGCGCTTCGCCGAGTTCCTGAAGCGGTTCAGCTTCGCCGAACCCGCCGTACCGGTCGTCTCCAACGTCACGGGCCGGCCCTACCGGCCGGGACAGGTGACCCGAATGCTCACGGAACAGCTGGTGACCCCGGTGCGCTGGACCGACAGCGTCCGTACCCTGCTCGACGGCGACGACGGGCTGGAATTCACCGAAATAGGGGGCTCTGCCCTCACCCACATGGTGCAGAAGATCAGGTCTGGAGTGTGACGGATGGCAACGACGAAAGAAACGATCCGGCAGTACCTGGAGGACCGCTTCCTCTTCGAGTTCGACGATGCGATCACCCCGGACACCGACCTTTTCAAGGCGGGTGTCATCGACTCGTTCGGCTACGTCAGGATGATGGAGTTCCTGGAGTCCGAGTTCTCCGTCGAGATCGTCTCGGAGGACATCCTCATGAACGTCTTTGTGTCGCTCACCGATATCGCCGGATTCGTTGACGGGAAGATCTCCGCGAACTAGAAGGACGGATCATGTGCGGGCTGGCTGGTTTCCTCTCGACCTCGCTGCACCCCGGTGCCACCGCCGAGGTCATCACCTCGATGCTGTCGAACATTCGCCACCGCGGGCCGGACGAGGCCGGCTACTACCTGGACGACGGCATCGCCATGGGGGCGGCGCGGCTGGCCATCGTGGATCTCCCCGATGGCTCGCAACCCATGTCCGACCCGTCACAGCGCTACTGGATCTGTTTCAACGGTGAGATCTACAACCACATCGAGCTCCGCGCGGAACTGGAACGTCTCGGCCGCCCGTTCCGCACCGACCACTCCGACACCGAAGTGGTGCTCCAGGCGTGGATCCAGTGGGGAGCGGCCTGCTTCACACGCTTCAACGGCGCCTTCGCGGTCGCCATCAGGGACGCGGCGACCGGCGAACTCGTCCTCGCCAGGGACCGCTACGGCAAACGCCCGCTGTTCTACGCCGACCACGGCGGTGACTTCCTGTTCGCGTCCGAGATGAAGGCGTTCCGCGCCTTTCCCGGATTTAGTTTCGAACTCGACCCGAGGGAGCTGGCCACCACCTACGCCGTGTGGACGCCGCTGCCCGACCGCACGCCGTTCCGGGGCATCCGCCAGCTGCCGATGGGCTCCGTGCTGACCATCGACCCGGACCGCCGCTCGCTGCGCTCCTACGAGGACCTCACCTTCGACGTGCCCGGTTTCGACGGCACCGAGGCCGAGGCGATCGACCTCGTCAGGGGGACCCTGCGCACCAGCGTGGAGCTGCGCCTGCGGACCGATGTCGAGGTCGGCGTCTACCTCAGCGGCGGTCTGGACTCCTCGGTGGTGACGAGGCTGGCCACCCAGCTCTCCCCGCACCGGGTCCGCACGTTCTCCGTGGCGTTCCAGGACAAGAACTTCGACGAGTCCGACAGCCAGCGCCTGGTCGCCGAGCACCTGGGCACCCTGCACTCCACGGTCCCCATCACCAGCGCGGACATCACCGACAACTTCCAGACCGCCGTGTACCACGCCGAGGTCCCCACCTTCCGCACCTCCTTCGTGCCGATGTTCCTGCTGTCCCGGCACGTCCGCGACGCCGGCATCAAGACGGTCCTCAGCGGCGAGGGCTCCGACGAGGCGTTCCTCGGCTACTCGCTGTTCCGCGAGACCCTGCTGCGCCGGCGGTGGAACGAGCTCCCCGAGGACGAGCGCCGCAGCGGGCTGGCCGGCCTGCACCCGGAGCTGGATCACTTCGGCCCCGCCCACCAGGCCCACCTGCTCGGCCTGTACCAGCAGTTCTCGGTGGAACGGCTGCCGGGCCTGTTCTCCCACGAGATGCGCTACCAGAACGGCAGGTTCGCGGCCCGGCTGCTCGCCGGCCGCCTCGACCCGTTCGCCGACCTGCTCGACCTCGTCGCCGGGACCCCGGGCTACGCGGACATGCCCGCGGTGCACAAGGCGCAGTGGCTGGAGTACAAGACGCTGCTGCCCGGATTCCTGTTGTCCACGCAGGGAGACCGCGCCGCGCTGGCGCACAGCGTGGAGAACCGCTGCCCGTTCCTCGACCCGGCCGTGGTGCGCGCGGCCGCGTCGGTGAACCTGCGCTACGACGACGGCCGGATCGAGAAGGCCATCCTGAAGAAGGCGTTCCGCGCCGAGCTCCCGGAGTGGACCACCAGCCGACCCAAGCAGCCCTACCGCGCGCCGGGCAGCGCCGCGTTCAAGGAAAGCCGCCCGGACTACCTGGAACTGCTGCTGTCCGACCACGAGTTGGCCAGAATCGGCTGCGTGGACCAGAAGTTCGCCCGCCGCCTGGTCAACAAGATCATGTCGTCGCCGGTCGAGGAGATCAGCACCAAGGAGGATCAGACCTTCCTCTACCTGCTGACGACCGCCGTGCTCAACCAGCAGTTCGTACTGGGCGACGAGAGCAGGCCGGCCACGCCGCCGACCGCCGCGCCGAACCTGCGCGTGACCGTGGACAACCGCCGTGCCGTGCGGCGAGCGAGGGAGAGCCGATGAGTGCCGACGACATCGCGATCACCGGTCTCGCCCTGCGCTTCCCCCGCTCCGACACGCTGGTCGAGCTGTTCGACCACCTCGCGGCGGGGCGCTCGCTGATCACCGAGGTGTCCGCGGAACGGTGGTCCAAGGAACGCTACTTCGGCGATCCGCGCAGCGGTGAGGAGCGGACGAACAGCGTCTGGGCCGGGTTCGTCGAGGACGCCGACCGCTTCGACGCGGCCTTCTTCAACATCTCTCCGCGCGAGGCGGAGACGATGGACCCGCAGCAGCGGTTCGCGCTGGAGCTGGCCTGGAAGGCGATCGAGGACGCGGGATACCGGGCGGGCGAGCTCGCGGGCAGCCGCACCGGCGTGTTCATGGGCCTGTGCCACGCCGACTACGCCGAGCTCATCGAACGCGACGACGTACCGACCGACGCCTACTTCCCGACCGGCACGGCGTACTCGATCGTCGCCAACCGGCTGTCCTACTACTTCGACTTCCACGGCCCCAGCATCACCAACGACACCGCCTGCTCCAGTTCCCTGGTCTCGGTCTACGAGGCCGTCGCCGCACTGCACAACGGCGACTGCGACCTGGCGCTGGCGGGCGGCGTGAACCTGTGCTGGTCGCCGAAGCTGTTCGTCGCGTTCAGCAAGGCCGGCATGCTCTCGCCCACGGGCCGGTCGCACGCCTTCGACCAGGACGCCGACGGGTTCGTCCGCGGCGAGGGCGGCGCGGTCCTGCTGCTCAAGCCGCTGGCCAGGGCGCTGGCGGACAACGACTCCGTGTACGCGGTGATCAAGGGGGTCGGCACCAACCACGGTGGCAGGACCAACTCGCTGACCGTGACCAACCCGGCCGCGCAGGCCGCGCTGATCGAGGACGTCTACACCCGCGCCGGGGTCGCGCCCGAAACCGTGAGCTACATCGAGGCCCACGGGCCGGGCACCCCGGTCGGCGACCCGATCGAGATCGTCGGCCTCAAGCGCGCCTTCCAGAGCCTGCACGACACCAACGGGACCAGGCCGCGGCCGGACAGCACCGGCATCGGCTCGGTCAAGACCAACATCGGCCACCTGGAATCGGCCGCGGGCGTGGCGGGCGTGGTGAAGGTGATCGGCGCGATGGCCGCCGGGATCCTGCCGGCGACGGTCAACTTCCGGACCCAGAACCAGTTGATCGACCTGGACGGCAGCCCGTTCTACATCGTCGGCGACACCCGGCCGTGGCCGGGCGGCGACGGTGTACCGCGCCGCGCGGGCGTCAGTTCGTTCGGGTTCGGCGGGACCAACGCCCACGTGCTGCTTGAGGAACACGTCGGCCGGGAACACGGCGGCGAGGCGCCCGCTGCCGAGGCGCCGGGGCCGTACGTCGTCCCGCTCTCGGCGAAGAACCCGGAGCGGCTGCGCGTGCTGGCCCAGGGGCTGCTGGACCACCTGCTGGCACCGGAGAACGCGCTGCGGCCACGCCAGTCGCTGGCCGACATCGCCCACACGCTCCAGGTCGGCCGCGAGCCGATGGCGGCCCGGGTCGCGTTCGTCGTCTCGGACCGGGACCAGCTCGTCGCCGCGCTGGAGTCCGCACTGGAGTCCGCGGTGGCCGGTGAGGTGGCCGGTGAGGTGGCCGGTGAGGTGGGCAACCCCGCCGGGGCCGGCCCGGAGGTGGTGGCGGCGGTGGAAACGTGGGTGCGCGGCGGAACCTCCGACTGGCCCCGGCAGCCCGGGGCCCGTCGCGTGCGGTTGCCGACCTACCCGTTCGCCCGGGACCGGCACTGGTATGCCGCGCCGCGGACCGAGGCTCCGGGCACCGCGACGCTGCACCCGCTCGTCCACCGCAACACCTCCGACCTGGCACAACAGCGCTACACCTCCACGTTCACAGGCTCCGAGCCCTTCCTCGCCTCGCACCAGGTCCGCGGCCGGCGGGTGCTGCCCGCGGTCGCGTACCTGGAGATGGCACGGGCCGCCGTGGAGTTCGCGGCCACCCGGGACGGGTCGGTCCGGCTGCGCGAGGTCACCTGGATGCGGCCGATCGTCGTCGACGAACCGGTCGATGTCCCCATCGGACTGACGCCGCGTGATGACTCCATCGCGTTCGAGTTCCGCCAGGGCGAGACGATCCACAGCACGGGCTCCGCCGAGATCGTCACGGTGCCGGAGCCGTCGCCACTGGACCTGGACGCCCTGCGCGCGTCCTGCCGTACCACGCGCGGCACCGAGGAGATCTACGCCCGGTTCCGCGCCCAGGGCCTGGAGTACGGGCCGGCCATGCGCGCGCTGCGCGGGGTCCGGGTCGGCCGGGACGAGGCGATCGCCCGCATCCTGGCGACCGAAACCGACGGGTGCGTGCTGCCGCCGAGTGTCCTGGACGCCGCCTTCCAGACCTCCGTGCTCCTGATGGACGAGACGGCCGGCCCGACCCTGGCCTTCGCCCTCGACGAGCTCCAGGTGTACCGGCCCTGCCCGTCCGAGACCTGGGCGTGGGTCCGGCGGAGCGGGGACTCCGGAGCGCTCGCCACGTTCGACATCGACCTGTGCGACCGCGACGGCGTGATCAGCGCCAGTCTGCGGGGGCTCGCCCAGCGCACCACCGCCGCGGGCCCGCGCGTCGTCACGGCGACCTCGCGGTGGATCGACAGGCCGCTGAACCCGGACGGTGGCTCCCGCACCGCGCACACCGTGACCCTGCCGGAGATCACTCCGGCGGATCCGGCCGACGGCATCGACGCCATGACGGATCAGGTCTTCGCCGAGGTCCAGCGGCTGCTCACGTCCGGTCCCCGGGCCGGGCACCGGTTCGTGGTGCTGGTCGACGGCCGGACGCCGGCGCACTTCCACGAACCGCTGGCGGGCCTGTTCCGAACGGTCACGCTGGAGAACCCGCTCGTCTCGGGCCGTGTGGTCCGGGTCGCCGGCCTGGGTTCGGCCTCCCCCGCACAGGTCGCGCGGATCGTGCGGGAGGAGTGCGCCGACGACTCCGCCGACACGGAGGTCCGCTACTCCGCCGACGGCACCCGGCAGGTGCTGGAACCCGTCGAGACGCGGCTCGGCGCCGGTCCGCGGGTGCCGGAACTGCGGGCGGGCGGCGTGTACTGGGTCACCGGTGGCCTGGGTGGCATCGGCCCCGACATCGCCCGCTATCTGAGCCGTGCGGAGGCGACGGTCGTCCTGAGCGGACGATCCACCGCCGGCTCCGCCGAGTCCCTGCGCGCCGAGGGTGTCGACGCGCACTACCTGCCGGTCGACGTCGCCGACGCCGAGGACGTCCGAGCCGCGGTCGGGACGATCCTGCGGGAGCACGGTTCGCTCGACGGCGTCGTGCACGCGGCCGGTGTGCTGCGCGACCAGTACCTGCTGCGCAAGGACCTCACCGACGTCCGGCTGGTGACCGCGCCGAAGGTCCGTGGCACGCTCAACCTCGACGCCGCCACCCGCCACCTCGACCTGGACTTCTTCGTGCTGTTCTCCTCGGTCGCCGGTGTCTACGGCAACCCGGGACAGTCCGACTACTCGGCGGCCAACGCGTTCCTGGACGCGTTCGCCCGGCACCGGCAGTCGCTGGTCGACGCGGGTGAGCGCAACGGCAGGACCGTCGCCATCAGCTGGCCGCTGTGGGCCGACGGCGGCATGACGCTGGACGAGGTCACCCGCGAGTCGATGCGCCGCGAGCGCGGGTGGGAGGCCCTGCCCACCGAGGACGGGCTGCGCTCCTTCGGCCGGTCCCTGCTCGCCGACGCCCCCGCGCACATCGTCGTCGCCTACGGCGCCGAGGCCACCCTCGCCGTACGGCGCCGAACGGTACCGGCCCCCGTGGCGTCCTCCGGCGGCCTCACGGCGTCGCCCGGTGATGTCACGGCGCCCTCCGGTGGCGACGCGGCGGGCGACCTGCTGGAGCGGACCGAGGACCTGCTCAGGGGGGTCGTCGCCGAGGTCCTTCGGCACGCCCCGGAGCACATCCGGCCGACCAGCAACCTCATCGAGTACGGCATCGACTCGCTGAGCATCCTGGAGGTGACCGCCCGGCTGGAGAAGCTGTTCGGGCCGCTGTCCAAGACGATCTTCTTCGAGTACCTGAACCTCGCGGACGTGGCCGCGCACTTCGTGGAGTCGCGGCGGGAGCAGCTGGAAGCCGTGCTGGGGGCGACGGAGGGGGCCGGCACACCGGCCGCGCAGCCGGAGGCCCCGGCCACCCGGTTCGAAGACCCGGCCGGGTCCGCCGCCACCGAAGTCCGCGAACCCGGGCGCGACGACCGGCACGACATCGCGATCATCGGCGTGTCCGGGCGCTACCCCGGCGCCGACACGATGGACGAGCTGTGGGAGCTGCTGGAGAACGGCCGGCACACCTTCGAGGAGATCCCCGCCGACCGCTGGGGCCACGAGGCCGTCTACGACAGCGACCGGGCCGTGCCGGGCAAGAGCGTGATCAGGACCGGCACCTTCCTCCGCGATCTCGACAAGTTCGATCCCCGCTACTTCCGCATCTCCAAGCGCGAGGCCGAACAGATGTCCCCGGAGGTGCGGCTGTTCCTCCAGGCCGGCGTGCAGGCGCTGGAGGACGCCGGCTACTCGCGGGAGACCATCCACCGCCGCTACCAGGGTGACGTCGGCGTGCTCGTGGGGACCATGAGCAACCACTACAACCTGTACGGCTTCCAGAACAGCCTCACCCGCGGCGCGCCGCAGAGCGGCAGCTACACCGGGACGCTCCCCAACATGCTGTCCTACTTCTACGGTCTGACCGGGCCGTCGATCTTCCTGGACACCATGTGCTCGGCCTCGTCGACGTGCGTGCACCAGGCCGTGCAGATGCTGCGGGCCGGCGAGTGCCGGATGGTGGTCGCGGGCGGCGTCAATCTGATGCTGCACCCGTACAACCTGATCACCTCGTCGGAGGAGCACTTCACCACCGGCACCTCCGATGTGATCCGCAGCTTCGGCCACGGTGTGGACGGCACCATCCTCGGTGAGGGTGTCGGCGCCGTGGTACTCAAGCCGCTGGTCGACGCCGAGCGCGACGGCGACCAGGTGTACGCCGTGATCAGGGGCACCGCCCTGTCCAACGCGGGTGCCCGCAACGGCTTCACCGTGCCGAGTCCGGGCATGCAGGCGCACGCGATCGAGAAGGCGATCAACGACGCGGGGGTCGACCCGAGGACGATCAGCTACGTCGAGGGGCACGGCTCGGGCACCGCGCTGGGCGACCCGATCGAGGTCCGCGCGCTGACGTCGGCGTACCGGAAGTACACCCCGGACAGTCAGTTCTGCGCGCTCGGGTCCGTCAAGGCCAACATGGGACACCTGCTCGCGGCGGCCGGCATGATCGGCCTGGCCAAGGTGCTGCTCCAGCTGCGGCACGGCAAGCTGGTGCCGTCCCTGCACAGCACGGAGCTCAACCCGGACATCGACTTCGCCGACACGCCGTTCCGGGTGCAGCAGTCGCTCGCCGACTGGCGGCCGGCGGTCACCGTGGTCGACGGCCGGCAGGTCACCCACCCCCGCCGGGCCGGCATCACGTCGATCGGCGCCGGCGGCATGAACTCCCACATCATTCTTGAGGAGTATCCCGAACGTCCGGTGCGCCGGGAGCCGTTCGGCGAGCAGTTGTTCGTGTTCTCCGCGATGAACGAGGCCGCGCTCGGGCGCTACCTGGCCGCCTTCCGTGACCACCTCGCCGGGGTGCGGGAAGCCGACCTTCCCGACATCGCGTTCACCTTGCGGGTGGGCAAGAACGAGTTGCCCACCCGCTGGGCGTTCGTGGCGGGTGACCAGCGGTCCGCGCTGGCGGCCGTCGACGGATACCTGGCCGGCCGACGGGATCTGCCCGCCCACGAACTCGCGACGGCCTGGGTCGCCGGCCGGAGCGTCGACTGGGACCAGCTGCCGACGGCGCGGCGGGTGTCGCTGCCCGCGTACCCGTTCGAGAAGGTGCGCTGCTGGGTCGAGCAGACCGACGGCGCGCCGTCCGTGCTGGCCCCGCTGGCGCTGCGGGAGCGGCTGCACCCGTTCCTGGGGCGCAACGAATCCGATGTCCGCGGCCTGCGCTACGGCCTGGACGTCCACCTCGCCGACCTGCTCGACTACGGCTACCGCCTGGACAAGGTGCCGGCCGTCGTGTCCACCTTCGCCGTGGATCTCGCGCTGGCCACCGCCAGGGTCAGCGGGTTCGCCGCGGAGGCGTCGGTCCACGACCTCCGTGTGCTGCGGCCGGTCGACTGGTCCACGGCCAAGCGGCTCGTCACGGAGTTCACCGACGGTCACGGCACCGTACGGACCGAGGACGGCTCGGCGGCCGTCGAGTTCACCGTGCGGGCCGCCACGGCACCGTCCGGCCGGGTCGATCTGAGCGGACTGCGGCGCGTCCTCACGCGGGAACGGTTCCTGGCCGAGCTGGCCGAGGGCGGGCTGGACTACAAGCCCGCGTCGTGCGCGGCCGACGGCGTGTTCCGCACGCCGGACGGTCGGACCGTGCTGGGCGTCGGCCGGCCCGGATTCCAACAGGACCATGTCCGGCGCAACGTCACCATCGAGCCGTTCGTGCTCGCCGTGATCGCCCAGGGCGTGCAGTGGGAGGCCAAGCACGCCGGGGTGCCGGACTGGACCCGGGTCGCGCTCAACCGGGTCGGGGAGATCCGGGTGCGGGCCGGTTCGCCGGTCACCCACGTGGTGTTCGGGGACGACCGGATCGTCCTGGTCGGGGGCACGGGTGAGATCGTCGGAGAGCTGAGCGGCGTGCGGCGCGGGGTCGGCGGGACAACGCCGGCTGACCGGACGGTGCCGCAGGCCGGCCCGGCCCTGATCCCGGTCGACCGGGTCCCGGTGAGCGCGAAGCCGGTCGCACCGGCCGTACCGGCCGTCGTGGACACTCTGCGGTCCATCGCCGCCGGCATCCTCAAGTTCGAGCCGGAGGAACTCGACCCGGGTACCGGCCTGGACGCGTTCGGCTTCGACTCCATCTCGCTGGTGACCTTCGCGCAGGAGATCCACGAGCGGCTCGGTGTCACGGTCAGTCCGGCGGTCTTCTTCGACGTCAGCACGCTGGAGGCGCTGGGCGCCCACCTGGCCGACGAACACGGTGCCACCGTCGAGGTCCAGCCGCAGCCACAACCACGGCCGCAGCCGGTCCGTGTCGAGTCCGATCCGCGCATGCCGGTCGCCGTCATCGGCGCGGCGGGGCGGTTCCCGGACGCCCGCAACCTGGACGAGTACTGGGCGAACCTGGTGGCGGGCAAGGACTCCGTCACCGCGTTCCCGCTGCACCGGTACGACGAGAACCACCGCAGGACCATCGAGGCCCAGGACTTCCCCAAGCGGATCGGGGCCCTGGACGACATCGACGCCTTCGACGCCGGTTTCTTCCGCATCCTGCCGCGCGAGGCCGAGCTGATGGACCCGCAGCACCGCCTCGCGCTGGAAACGGTGTGGCAGGCGCTGGAGGACAGCGCGTACCGGCCGGCCGACCTGCCGACCAGCACCGGAGTGTTCATCGGCGTCACGGGCAACGACTACGCGACGCTGCTCACCACGTTCGGCGTGCGGCCGGACGCGTTCACGTCGACCGGGACGACGCACTCGATCCTGGCCAACCGCATCTCGTACCTGCTCGATGTGCGCGGCCCGAGCGAACCGATCGACACGGCCTGCTCCAGCTCGCTGGTGGCGGTGCACCGCGCGATCGAGGCGATCCGTTCCGGCGCGTGTGACATGGCCGTCGCGGGCGGGGTGAACGTGCTGCTCAGCACGGACACGTTCGTCAGCGCGCACCGCGCGGGCATGCTCAGCCCGGACGGCCTGTGCAAGACCTTCGACGCCGGCGCGAACGGCTATGTCCGTGGCGAGGGCGTCGGGGCGGTCGTGCTCAAGCCGCTGGCCGCGGCGGAGCGCGACGGTGACGCGATCCTCGGCGTGCTCAGGGGAAGCGCGTACAACCACGGCGGCCGGGCGAACTCGCTGACCGCGCCGAACGCCGACGCCCAGGCCGAGCTCGTGACGGCCGCCGTCGGCGGCCTCGACCCGGACACCATCGGCTACATCGAGACGCACGGCACCGGCACGGCCCTCGGCGATCCGGTGGAGGTCCGCGCGCTGCGCACGGCGTTCCGCCGGCTGGGGCGCAGCGACGACGGTGCGTGCGGCCTCGGTTCGGTCAAGACCAACATCGGCCACCTGGAGTCGGCGGCGGGCATCGCCGGACTGCTGAAGGTGCTGCTCGCGCTCAAGCACGGTGTGCTGCCCGCGACTCAGCACGTCGAGCAGGTCAACCCGTACATCGAACTGGCCGGCGGTCCGTTCCACCTCGTGCGGGAGAACGAGCCCTGGCCGCGGCCCCGCAACCCTGACGGCAGCCCCGCGCCGAGGCGTGCCGGGGTGAGCAGCTTCGGGTTCGGTGGCGTCAACGCCCATGTCGTCGTCGAGGAATACGTTCCCGGCGACCTGACCGAGGAGGCCGCCGGGACGGTCGCGGTGCCGCTGTCGGCACGCACCGCGCGGCAGTTGACCGACCGCGCCCGGGATCTGCTGTCCTACCTGGAGACGTCGGACGAGGTCCCGCTGCGGTCCGTCGCGTGGAGTCTGCAGGTCGGCCGCGAGGAGATGGCGGAACGAGTCGGCTGGGTCGTCTCCTCGCGTGCCGAACTCGTCGACAGGCTGCGGGCGTTCGTCACCACCGGCGACCGTGGTGTCAGCGGGGACCCGATCGGGCGGTGGATCGGCGGTGCCACCGTCGACTGGCGCTCGTTGTCCGGCGGCGAGCCGCCCAGGCGCGCACAGCTGCCCGGATACCCCTTCGCCCGGGACCGGTTCTGGTTTCCCGGCACCACGAAGGAGACCGGCACGACGCTGCTGACTCCGCGGTGGACGCCGACGCCCGCCGCCGCGACCGGCCGGTACGACCGTCGCGTTGTCCTGCTGTGCGGGGTCGACGGGTCCGTGCCCGGGGCCATCCGCCTCGACACGGACAAGCAGCGGCCGGAGAGCCGGTTCCGTGATCTGTCCTGGCAGGTGCTGGAGAGCATCCGTGGCCTCGGTGCCCAGGACGGCACCACCCTGGTCCAGGTGATCACGGAGAACATCGCCCTGGCCGGTCTGCTGCGGACCGTCACCAAGGAGAACCCGCGGATCGTCGGCCAGGTCATCGGTGTCGACGGTGACGGCGGTGACGGCGGTGTCGACGTGGCCGCCGTCGTGGCGGAGAACGCCGGTGCCACCGACGACCTCATCGTCTACCGCGACGGTGTCCGGCACACCCGCACCTGGGCCCCGGCCGCGCCCCGGGGAGCGGCGTCCGGCAGGCCCTGGCGAGACGGTGGCGGGTATCTGATCACGGGCGGTGCCGGTGGTATCGGCGCCCTGACGGCCCGCCGAATCGCCGCTGACGTGCGGCGGCCGACCATTGTGCTGGCCGGCCGGTCGCCGGGTGACGACCGGGTCGAGAGCCTGCTCGCCGAGCTGCGGCAGGCCGGCGCGGTCGCGCGGTACGTGCGCGCCGACGTCTCCCGCTGGGAGGAGGTGCGGCACCTCGTCGCCGAGGCGGGCGAGATCACCGGGATCGTGCATTCCGCCGGCGTGGTACGGGATTCGCTGCTCGCGGAGAAGACCGTCGAGCAGTGGGACGACGTGCTCGCGAGCAAGGTGGACGGTCTCGTGCACCTCGACCGGGCCACCGCGCACTGTCCGCTGGAGTTCGTGCTGGCGTTCTCCTCGGGCGCCGGGATCACCGGCAACCCCGGGCAGTCCGACTACGCGACCGCCAACGCCTTCCTCGACGGGTTCGCCGCCGTGCGCAACGCCCTGGTCGCGGACGGGCACCGCCGTGGGCGCACGCTGTCCGTCGCGTGGCCGCTGTGGGAGGACGGCGGCATGCGGGTCGGCGACAGCACCCGGGCGTATCTGTGGGAGGACCGGGGGCTGTCGCCGATGCCCACGGAGGCGGGGTTCACGGCGCTGACCGACGCCTGGAACGCGGGGGCGGACCAGGTATGGGTGCACCACGGCGACCCGGAGCGGGCGCGGACGGGAACGCCGGCCCCGCCCCCGCCGCTGCCGGCGGCGACTCCCGAACCCGCCGGCGACCCGCACGTCCTCGACCACCTCGTCACCCTGTTCGCCGAGGTCACCAGGCTCGCGCCGGGCTCGGTCGACCCCGACCGCCCGCTCATCGACATCGGCCTGGACTCGGTGCTGGTCCTCCAGCTGAACCGGGAGCTGGTCAAGAGCCATCCCGATGTCTCCTCGACGATCTTCTACGAGCAGCCGACCCTGCGGGCGGTGGCCGACCAGCTCGCGGGCCGCCGGCCGGAACCGGCGCGCCGACGGCCGACCGCCACCGCCCACAAGCCGACCATCAGTACCGAGCAGCCCGTGGCCACCGCCGACGAGCCGGCCGCCACCGTCGAACAGCCGACCGTCGGCACCGACGAGCCGATCGCGATCATCGGGCTGAGCGGGCGCTACCCGGGCGCCGCCGACCCGGACCAGTTCTGGGACAACCTCAGGGCCGGCCGTGACTGCGTCCGTGAGGTGGACCGCTGGCCGCTGGACGGCTTCTTCGAACCGGACCGCAACACGGCGGTCGCCACCGGTCGCAGCTACAGCAAGTGGGGCGGCTTCCTGGACGACTTCGCGGCCTTCGACCCCAGGTTCTTCGGCATCGCCCCGCGCGACGCGTACGCCATGGACCCGCAGGAACGGCTGTTCGTGCAGGCCGCGTGGGAGGTCCTCGAGGACGCGGGCTACACGAGGGCACGCCTCGCCGACCGCCACGGCCACGGGATCGGGGTGTTCGCGGGCGTCACCAAGATCGGCCACGCCCGGCACGGCGTGGGCCGGTTGCCCTCGGGCGAGCTCGTGGTGCCCGGCCTGTCGTTCGCCTCGCTGAGCGCCCGCGCCTCCTACCTGCTCGACCTGCGCGGACCGAGCCTGACGATCGACACGATGTGCTCGGCGTCGCTGACCGCGATCCACGAGGCGTGCGAACAACTCCGGCGCGGCGCGTGCGAGGTGGCGATCGCCGGCGGCGTGAACCTCTACACGCACCCGCTGGACTACGTCGAGCTGTGCCGCTCCGGCATGCTCTCGCCCGACCGGCACTGCCGCAGCTTCGGCGCCGGCGGCCACGGGTTCGTACCCGGTGAGGGCGTCGGATGCGTGCTGCTCAAGCCGCTGTCCCGGGCGGTGGCCGACGGGGACCGCGTGCTCGCGGTGATCCGGGGCTCCGGCGTCAACCACGGCGGCCGCACCACCGGCTACACCGTGCCGAGCCCGGTCGCCCAGGCCGATCTGATCCGGCGGACGCTGGACCGGGCCGGGGTCTCCGCGCGGCAGATCGGCTACGTCGAGGCGCACGGCACCGGCACCGAACTGGGCGACCCGATCGAGATCACCGGCCTGACCACGGCGTTCGAGCAGGACACCGCGGACCGGCAGTACTGCGCGATCGGCTCGGTGAAGTCGGGCATCGGCCACCTGGAGGCCGCGGCCGGGGTGGCCGGCCTGACCAAGGTCCTGCTCCAGCTCAAGCACCGGCAGCTCGTGCCGAGCCTGCACGCCGAACAGCTCAACCCGAACATCAGCTTCGAGCGGACCCCGTTCCGGGTCCAGCGCGAACTGAGCCCGTGGCACTCCGACGGCCCGCGGATCGCGGCGGTGTCCTCCTTCGGTGCCGGTGGCTCGAACGCGCACGTGATCGTCGAGGAGTATCCCGTGCAGCCCACTGACGGTGCGACAAGCGGCACCGAACAGGTCGTCGTCCTCTCGGCGAGGACTCCCGAGCAGCTCACCGCGGCCGTCGACGGGCTGGCCGGGTTCCTCGACCGCAACCCGGACACCGACCTCGCCGACCTGGCCTTCACCCTCCAGGTCGGACGGGAGGCGATGGCCGAGCGGTACGCGGTCGCGGTGTCGTCGACCGCGGAGCTGAGGACCGGCCTGCGGGCCGGCCGGGGACACCGGGGCACCGTCGGGGCTTCCGGTGGTCTGCTCGCGGAGATCACCGGCGACAGCGATCTCCAGGAGCTGCTGGTCCAGCGGTGGATCGCCGCCGGCAAGCTGTCCAGGCTCGCGGCGCTGTGGGCGTCGGGCGTCGAGGTGGACTGGGAGCGCCTGCACCGGGGGGCGCCGCGCCGGGTGGTGTCGCTGCCCACGTACCCGTTCGCGAAGGAGCGGTTCTGGATCGGTGACCTGACCCGGCCGATGCCCGCGCCGGTTGCGGCTCCGGTCGTCGAACCCGTTGTCGTGCGGCGGAGTCCGGACGCGGTGCGGCGCGGTCCGGACGAGCTCGTGCCCGCCGTCGTGCGGGAGAAGATCGCCCGCGCGCTGGCGCTGGAGGCCGCCGAGGTCGAGGGCGGGCTGGCGTTCGCCGACTACGGCCTGGACTCGATCCTGGCGATCCGTGTGGTGCACCAGCTCAACGAGGCGCTGTCGCTGGACCTGCCGACGAGCGTGGTTTTCGACTTCAGCACGGCCGACCGGCTGGCCGCGCACCTGCTCACCGAGTACAGGGACACCATCGTCCACACGGAAGGCGTCCCGGAGACGGCGCCGGCGCCGGTGCCCGTGCCGACGCCGGAAACCGTCCCGGGACCGGCCGTGGAACCCGCACCCGTGGGGATCGGGCACCGGGGACGCTCTTCCGTGGACGGGGAGCGCGGACCGATCGCGGTGATCGGCATGAGCGGCCGGTTCGCGGGCGCCGACTCGCTCGACGAACTGTGGACGCACCTGGCCGACGGCGACGACCTGGTCACCGGGACGGCCCGGTTCGACCTCGACGGCGTGAGCATCTGCACCCGGGGCGGCTTCCTCAGCCGCATCGACGAGTTCGACGCGATGTTCTTCAACATCTCCGGCACCGAGGCCGCCGTGATGGACCCGCAGCAGCGGCTGCTGCTCGAAGAGTCCTGGAAGGCGCTGGAGGACGCCGGCTACGCGGGCCGGATGGGCCGGCGGCGCTGCGGCGTCTACGTCGGGGCCTGGGCGGGCGACTACCAGGGGCTGCTCGACCGGGACGCACCGGCGCAGACCCTGTGGGGCAACATGACCTCGGTCATCCCGAGCCGGGTGTCCTACTTCCTCGACCTCAAGGGCCCGGCGATCGCCGTCGACACGTCGTGCTCCAGCTCGCTCGTGGCGATCGACCTGGCGTGCAAGGACCTCTGGTCCGGTGAGACCTCGATGGCGTTGGCGGGCGGGGTGTTCCTCCAGTCCACACCGCGGCTGTACGCGCTCGCGGACCGCGCCGGCATGCTCTCGCCGACCGGCCGCTGCCACACGTTCGACCACCGCGCCGACGGTTTCGTGCCCGGTGAGGGCGTCGGAGTCGTTGTGCTCAAACGGCTTGAGGACGCGCTGGCCGACGGCGACCACGTCCACGGCGTGATCAAGGCCAGCGGGGTCAACCAGGACGGCGCCACCAACGGCATCACCGCGCCGAGCTCGGTGTCCCAGGAGAGCCTGCTCGGCGAGGTGTACGAGCGGTTCGGTGTCGACGTGGAGCGCATCGGACTCGTCGAGGCGCACGGCACCGGCACCAGGCTCGGCGACCCCATCGAGTTCCAGGCGCTCAACCGCGCGTTCCGTGCCCGCACCGACAGGACGGAGTACTGCGCGGTCGGCTCGCTGAAGACCAACATCGGCCACACCCAGTTCGCGGCCGGCATCGCGGGCGTGCTGAAGGTGCTGCTGGCGATGAAGCACCGGCAGATCCCCGCCTCACTACACTTCGAGACCGCCAACGAGGCGATTCCCCTTGCGGGAAGCCCGTTCTACCTGAGCACCCGTACCCACGGCTGGAATTCACCGCCCGGCGTCCCGCGCTGCGGTGTGGTGAGCTCCTTCGGCGCCAGCGGGACCAACGCGCACCTCGTGATCGAAGAGGCTCCGCCCGTTGCGCGAACCGGTGCACCGCCGGCGGAACACCCGGTGGTGCTGTCGGCCCGGAGCGAGCGGCAACTCGTCGAACAGAAGCGCCGGTTGGCGGCACACGTCCGGGCCGACGCGTCGATCGACCTCGGCGACCTCGCGTACACCCTGGCCGTCGGCAGGGAGCGCTTCGCGCACCGGTTCGCCTGCGTGGTCCGCGATCGTGACGAGCTGCTCCAGGTCCTCGACGGCACGGTCCCGGCCCGGCTGCCCGAGGACGGCCGGGTGCCGGCCCAGGGCCGGCGCATCCCGCTGCCGACCTACCCCTTCTCCCGCGACCGGCACTGGCCCGCGACCGGCGACGATCGGGTGACGCCGGCCCGTGCGGACGGCCCGCCGCGCGACCAGGTGACGCTGACCCGTGCGGACGGCCTGCTGCGCGACCATGTGGTGCAGGGCCGCCACATCCTGCCCGCGGTCGCCTGTCTCGAACTGGCGCGCAAGGCGCTGGGCGCCGTCACGGTGCGGATGCGCAATGTGACGTGGGTACAGCCGCTGGAGGTTGCGGACAGTCCGGTCGACGTACGGGTCGATGTGCGCGCGACCGGCAAGGGCGGTCACCGGTTCGAGATCGCCACCGGCCGAACCGTCTGCTGTGAAGGCGGCATCGCGCCGTCCGACGCCCCGCGCCCGCCCCGGGTCGACCTCGCCGCACTGAGCGTGGGCTGCCGGGAAACCGTCTCCGCCGACCGGATCCACGACGCCCTGGTGTCGATGGGAATCGACCACGGCCCGACCCTCCGGGCGATCCGGCAGGCCCACGTCGGCTCCGGGATCGTGCTGGCCGAACTGGTGCTGCCCGAGTCGGCGGAGCCGGGGCCGCTGACGCCCGCGATGCTGGACTCGGCGATCCAGGCGGCGGTCGCGGCCCACCTCACCGGGATGCGGGACACCGCCGTGCCGTTCGCCCTGGATCAGCTCGACCTGTTCGCCCCGTGCACGCCGACGATGTGGGCGGTGGTGCGGGGCGGCGAGTCCGGGCCGCTCAGCAAGCTGGACATCGACCTGGTCGACGCCGACGGCGAGGTCTGCGTGCGGCTGACCGGATACACCTCGCGCCGCACGGCCCGGACCGGGCCCGCGCTGTTCGCTCCCGTGTGGGACCCGATCACCGCGGTCGACGCGCACGTGCCCTCCCGTACCGACCGGGTACTGGTCGTCGGCGGGCCTTCGGCGCTCGAAACCACCCTGACCTGGCCGCTGCCGCCGTCGGCGTCCGTCGAGGAGGTGACCGCCGCGCTGCGTGGCCTCGGACCGATCGACCACCTGGTCTGGACCGCACCCGAGACCAAACTGGAGCCCACCGACGCCGCCGGCCACGTGGCCGCCCAGAACGACGGCGTCGTCGCGGCGTTCCGCATGATCAAGGCGCTGATCGGTGCCGGGTACGACGCCCGGCCGCTGGGGATCACGCTGGTCACGGCCCGCGCGCTCGCCACCCACGCCGGCGACCCCGTCCAGCCGGCGCACGCCGGGCTGCACGGCCTGTTCGGGTCGCTGGGGCGGGAGTACCAGCAGTGGACCGTTCGCCGCGTCGACCTCGACGGCCCCGAGTGGCCCGCCGATCTCACGGCCCTGCCCGCCCGGTCGCCCGATGACGCCTGGGTCCGGCGGGCCGGCCAGTGGCTCGCCCGGCACTGGGCGCCGTGCGAGGCACCGGCGAAACCGGTGTACCGCGAAGGTGGCGTCTACGTCGTGATCGGCGGTGCCGGCGGTCTGGGCACGGCGTGGACCGAGCACGTGGTGCGGCACTTCGGCGCGCACGTCATCTGGATCGGCCGCAGCGCCCACGATTCGTCCATCGAGGAGAGGATTCGCACGGTCAAGGGGCGCGGCACGGTCCGCTACCTCAGCGCCGACGCCGGGGATCCGGCCGCGCTGCGCCGTGCCCTGACGGAGATCAAGCAGCGCCACCCGCGGGTCAACGGGGTTGTGCAGGCCGCGCTCGTGCTGCGGGACTCCACCTTCGCCAGGATGGACGAGGCCACGCTCCGCGCGGGGCTGGCGGCCAAGGTCGACGTCACGACCGCGATGGCCGAGGTCTTCGACGGCGAGCAGCTGGACTTCGCCGTGCTGCTGTCGTCGATGCAGTCCTTCACGACAGCGGCCGGCCAGGGCAACTACGCGGCCGGGTGCACCTTCAGCGACGCCTACGCACACGCGCTCGGACAGCACTGGGAGACACCGGTCAGGGTCATGAACTGGGGGTGGTGGGGCAACCTCGGGAGCGTCACGTCCGAGTTCTACCGGGAGCAGCTGAGCCGGGTCGGGCTGGTGTCGATCGAACCGCGCGAGGGGCTCGTCGCCCTGGACTCACTGCTCGGTGGGGACCAGCGGCAGCTCGCGTTCGTCAAGACCGACCAGCACAACACCCTGGCGAACTTCGATCGTGCCACCAGGGTCACCGTGCACGATCGGACGCCGTCCCGGGTTCGCGGTGAGCTGCTGATCACGTCCGACCGAGTGGACGGCCTCCTGGACGAGGTCGTGCGGTGGCGCCGGACCGAGCGGGATCCTTGGCTGGCCAGGGTTCTGGCGGCGCAGCTGGCCTCCGTCGACCACGCCACGATCCTGCCGTTGTACGCCGACTGGCTGGAGCACGCCAGGCGAGTCCTCGGGTCGTCGGCCGTCGAGCCGGTGGACGTCGTGCTCGGGCAGTGGGACCGGCGGTGCGCACTGTGGTCGGCCGACGCCGACCGCACGGCCGAGCTGCGTCTGGTCTCCGCCACGCTCAGGGCGTTGCCGTCCATCCTGACCGGCCGGACCAGGCCCACCGACGTCATGTTCCCGCGCGGTTCCGTGGAACTGGTGGAGGGTTGCTACCGGGACAACCACGTCGCCGACCTGTTCAACCGTGCCATGGCCCGTGCCGCCGTCGGCGTCGTGTCGGAGCGGCTGCGCCGGGAACCCGGTGCCCGGCTGCGGATTCTGGAGATCGGTGCCGGTACCGGCGGCACCAGCGCCGGGATGTTCGCCGCGCTCGAGCCGTACCGGGAGAGCATCGAGACCTACGTCTACACGGATCTGTCCAAGGCGTTCCTCAACCACGCGCGTACCACGTACGGGCCGGACGTGCCGTACCTGGACTGCCGGCTGCTCGACATCGAACAGCCGCTGGCCGGGCAGGACATCGCCGAGGGCGGTTTCGATCTGGTGATCGCCGCCAACGTGCTGCACGCGACCAGGGACACCCGCACCACCCTGCGCAACACCAAGGCCGCCCTGCGGGCCGGCGGGTGGCTGCTGCTGAACGAGCTGTCGGCGTTCGACCTGTTCAGCCACCTGACGTTCGGGCTGCTCGAAGGCTGGTGGCTGTTCGACGACCGGTCGCTGCGGATCCCGGGCTCGCCGGCGCTGTCACCGGAGAGCTGGCGGGACGTGCTGGCCGGGGAGGGCTTCGGCACGGTCGTGTTCCCGCTGCCGCAGGCGCTGCCGCTGGGGCAGCAGGTCATCGCGGCGGAGAGTGACGGGGTGGCTCGGCAAGGGGCCGGGGTCAGGCCGGCGGGAGCCGCGCGGCAGGGAGCCGGCGTTTCGGAGCGGCCGGTGCCGGCCCGGCGACCGGAGCCCAGGCCCGCCCTGGTTCCCGTGCCCCGACCCCCGGCCATGAGCCCCGAGGCCACCCCGATCCCCGTGGCCCGGCCCGCGGCCATGAGCCCCGAGCCCGCTCCTTCCGCTTCCTCCGGGCCGGCGGCGAAATCCGACCTGTCCGCGCTCATCCTGGCCAAAGCCGCCACTGTCCTGGGCATCCCGGCCGACCGGATCGACACCTCGGCCCCGCTCATCGGCTACGGCCTGGACTCCATCCTGGTCCTCCAGCTCACCAACGCCCTGCGCGAGGACTTCGGCGACGACGTCTCCTCCGCCCTGCTCTTCGACATCGAATCCGTCGACGGCCTGTGCGCCCACTTCGCGGGCACGGCGGGCGAACGGTGGAACCTCTCGCGCGGTCAGCTGACCATGTACCGGGACCAGCGGCGCCGGCCGGAGTCGACCGCCTACAACCTCCCGATCCTCTTCGAGATCCACGGCGACCTGGACGAGGCGGCCCTGGAGCGGGCGATCCGCGCCCAGACGGAGATCCACCCGGTGCTGAGCGCGGTCTTCGGTGAGCGGGACGGCCTGCCGTACATGGACATCGACCCCACCAGGGTCCCGTCGTTCGACCGGGTCGACATCGCGGCCGGCTCGCGCGTCGCGCAACTGGCCAGGCTGCGGGACCTGGTCGACGTCCCGTTCGATCTGGCGGCGGGCCCGCTGGTCCGGACACATCTGGTCTCCCTGGCCGGGCGACGACGGCTGCTGCTGATCACGGCGCACCACATCCTGCTGGACGGCACGTCGACGGCGGTCCTGATCCGCACGCTCAAGGACGCCTACCAGGGCAAGGTAAGTCCGGTCCTGGCCACCTACGGCGACTTCGTCGCCTGGGAGGAGGCGATGCTCGCCGGTCCGCGGGCACAGCAGCACCGGGACTACTGGGTCCATGAGCTGGAGGGGCCGCGTGCCACGCTCGCGCTGCCCTACGACCGTCCGTACGACCCGAAGCGGCTGCCCCGCGTGGACGTGGCGACGGTCCGGCTGCCGCCGGCGCTGGTCACCGCGCTTGCCGACAAGGCGCGGGAACACCGGGTCAGTGTCGCCACCGTGCTGTTCACGACGTACGTGCGGTTCCTGCACCAACTGACCGGGCAGCACGACCTGGTCCTGGGCATGACCACGGCCGCCCGCCACGAGGAGCGGTTCCAGGGCGTGGTCGGCCAGTTCGCGAACTGCCTGCCCATCCGCTGCACGGTCACCGACGGCTTCCCCGAACTGCTCAAATCCGTGCAGCGCAAGATGGTCGCCGGCATCGAGCACGGCGCCTACCCGTTGCGGGAGATCACCCGCGCGCTGGGAACGGACGACGAACCGCTGGTCCTGACGAACTTCCTGTTCCAGAACTTCGACGGCGCGGAACTGCTCACCAACGACTCGCCGGCCGGTCAGGGCGAGTTGGACCTGCGGCTGTTCGACGACCTGCCGTACACCGGGGAATATGTACTCTCCGCGGAATTCTATCGGGAGGGTGACGGGTACAAGATGTTCCTCAAGTACGACGCGAATGCGTTCAGTGGAGCCACCGCGCGCCGTATGACGGACGAGTGGTATTCGATCATTCAGAGTGAGCTGGGCCTGCGATAAGGGATCGTCGCGCCCCGGCGACGCCGGGCGCCGCACGGCATCCGGGCCGCGACGGTCGTCGCGGCCCGGATGCCGTGGCTCGCCCGAACGTGACGGTCAGGCCAGGGTCCTGAGCACGGCCGGGTCGTAGGGGACGGTCTGGGCCAGCTCACCGCGGAGCACCTTCGCCGCCCAGTCCGGGTTGGCCAGCAGCGTCCTGCCCACGGCGACGAGGTCGAACTCGTTGCGCTCCAGACGGGCCACCAGCTCGTCGATGCCGGTCACGCCGGCCTGCCGGGTGAAGCCCTGGGCGAATTCGCCCTCCCCGTACTGCCGGTCCAGGCCGACCGAGCCGACCGTCACGGTGGCCTTGCCGCTGAGCTTGCGCACCCAGCCGGCCAGGTTGAGCTCGCTGCCGTCGAATTCGGGCAGCCAGTAGCGGCGGGTCGAGGCGTGGAACACGTCGACACCGGCGTCCGCCAGCGGGGTCAGCAGCTGCGCCAGCTCGTCCGGGCTCTCCGCGATGCGGGCCCCGTACTGGTTGACCTTCCACTGGGAGAGCCGGAAGAAGACCGGGAACCCCGGGCTGACGACCGCGCGGACGGCCTGCACGATCTCGGCGCCGAAGCGGGCGCGGGAGGCCGGGTCGCCGCCGTAGCGGTCGGTACGCCGGTTGGTGCCGCTCCACAGGAAGTCGTCGATCAGGTAGCCGTGCGCGCCGTGCAGTTCGACGCCGTCGAACCCGAGCCGCTCGGCGGCCACGGCGGCCTCCGTGAAGGCGGCCACCGTGTCGTCGATGTCCTGCTGGGTCATGGCCCTCCCCGTCGGGGCGCCGTCCAGCCCGAGCCCGGACGGGCCCTCGGCGGGCGGCTCGGTCCCGGTCCGCGCGACCCCGGTGTGCCACAGCTGCGGAATGATCCTGCCGCCGGCCTGGTGCACCCGCCGGACCACGTGGGCCCAGCCCGCCAGGGACTCCTCACCGTAGAAGTGGGGCACGTTCTCGTACGCGGCGGCGGCAGCGCGGTTGACGTAGGTGCCCTCGGTGATGATCAGCCCGACCTGGTTGGCCGCCCGGCGGGCGTAGTACTCCGCCACGTCCTGGCCCGGCACCCCGCCGGGGGACTGCATCCTGGTCATCGGGGCCATCACGATCCGGTTGGGGAGCCTGAGATCACCCACGGTGAACGGCTCGTCAAGGCTTGCCATTGTTCCTCCCGAATGGTCGGCACTACTTGGACAGACGCCCCGTGTGCGCCTTTCCCCCAACCCGACAAAGCGCTTCCAGGCTGTTCGGAAAGTTTTGTGGCCGCACGGGCAGCGCATGATTATCGCCCTTTCCGACCGCAAACGTCCAGCCGGTGGTGACGGCTGCGCCGCCGGTGGATTGCCTGATGCGATCCAGTGCATCGACATAATCAGCTTGACCGTGTCAACGAGATCGCTGATAGTGGTCGTAGTGATTCCGCACCGCCATGATCGGCCGAAGCGAAACTCCCACGGCAAATCGCGACCGGAGAACTGATTTCCCCTGCTGATCCGTGTCGCGGACAGGGTTGTCGAGGCAGGAAAAGGGGGCAGAACCCAGGGTGAGCCAAAGTCGCCTTACCGCAAGGATGCCCGACGGGCTGGAAGGCAAGCGGGCCGTGGTTACCGGCGGTAGCCGCGGTATCGGCGCCGCGATCGTACAGAACCTGCTCGACGCCGGCGCCACCGTGGTGACCTCCGCCCGCAACCCGACCGAGCACACCCCGTCCGCGGCCACGTTCGTGCGGGCCGATCTCAGCACGCCGGACGGTGTGCGCGGGTTCGCGGCCGCCGCGCTGGAAAATCTCGGCGGAGTGGACATCGTCGTCAACAACGCGGGTGGCTGTCGGGCCTTTCAGAGCGCGCTGGACATTGAAAACGACTGGCAGTACACGGTGGACATCAACTTTCTGGCCGCCGTCCGGCTCAATTCCGCACTTGTGCCGTCCATGCGCGCGAACGGCGGCGGGGTCATCGTGCACCTCTCGTCCATCGCCACCATTTCGTCCTATCCGATGATCCTGCACTATGCCGCCGCCAAGTCCGCGCTCGAAACGTACAACAAGGGGCTCGCGGCCGAGTTGGCACCGCACGGCATCCGCGTCGTCGCCGTCTCTCCGGGGAACGTGATGACACCGGGGGCGGACGAGGCCCGCGAGAAGATCGTCGACTATCTCGGCAGCGAGTCCGAGGAGTGGGCCGACGAAATTCCGCTCGGGCGGATCGGCCAGTCCCAGGACATCGCCGATGCGGTCGGCTTTCTGGTCTCCCGACGCGCTTCGTGGATCACCGGCAGCAATCTCGTCATCGACGGCGGGCGGACCACGGCCCTGTGACCAGCGGCTGACACCCGACGGGATCCGGCATCGGCCGCAGACCCGCGAACTCCGAGGATCACGGACTCCGACCGGACCAGTCACCACGTATGCCCAGTAACCACGGACGCACAGACAACCGCTTGCCAGGACGGGAAGGACGGACACGATGACCGCGACAGAGGACGGGGTGCCGGCCTATCCGTTCGGTCCGGCCGACCGGCTCGACGTGGACCCGAAGCTGGCCGAGATCTGCGGCGAACAGCCGGTGCTGCGCGTGAGCCTGCCCTACGGTGGCGACGGCTGGCTGGTCACGCGGCACGCGGACGTCAAGACGGTGCTGGCCGACCCCCGCTTCAGCCGGGCCGCCGCGGTCGGCGAGGACGTGCCCCGCACGGTCTCCGCCGGGCTGCCCAGCACCTCCATGCTGAGCATGGACCCGCCGGAACACAGCCGGCTGCGGCGCCCGGTGGCAAACGCCTTCACGCTGCGCCGTGTCGAGGCGATGCGCCCGCGCATCGAGCAGATCGTGAACGGCCTGATCGACACCATGATCGCCGCGGGACCGCCCGCCGACCTGACTCGGACGCTGACCTGGCCGCTGCCGCTCACGGTGATCTGCGAACTGCTCGGCGTGCCCGTCGCCGACCGCGACCGGTTCAGCGTCTGGGTGGACGGCCTGCTGATGCTGTCCGATCCGGCCCGGTCCGCGCGGGCCCGCGAAGACCTCAACGACTACCTCGCCGGTCTGGTCGCCCTCCGCCGTACCGCCCCCACCGACGACCTGCTCGGCGAGCTGGTCACCGTGCGGGACGAGGGGGACCGGCTCAGCGAGGAGGAGTTGGTCAGCCTCGGGGTCAGCCTGCTGTCCGCCGGTCAGGAGGCCACCGCCAACCAGCTCGGCAACTTCGTCTACACGCTGCTGACCGAGCCCGGTCTCTGGCGGGAGCTCGTCGCCGATCCCGGCCTGGTGCCCGGTGCGGTCGAGGAGCTCTCCCGGATCATCCCGATCAGCGCCTTGGCCGGCTTCACCCGTATCGCCACCGAGGACGTGGAACTGAGCGGGCGAACCGTTCGCGCCGGCGACGCCGTGGTCGCCGAACTGGCCCTGGCCAACCGGGATCCCGAGGTGTTCGACCGCCCCGAGGAGATCGACTTCCACCGCGGGAACGTCCCGCACGTCACCTTCGGGCACGGCGTGCACTACTGCCTCGGCGCGCAGCTGGCCAGGACGGAGTTGCGCGTGGTGCTCGAGTCCCTGGTCCGCCGCCTGCCCGGTCTGCGCCTCGCGGTGCCGGCCGACCAGGTGTCCTGGCGGACCGAGCGCCTGATCCGCGGGGCTGCCGCGCTGCCGGTCAGCTGGTGAGGCTCTCACCGGCGGGAAGGGTCGCCGGAGGCTGTCGTCGCCCGCGTCCCCTGCCCCTCGACCAGTACCCAGTCCGACCTGCACGACTCGCCGACATCACCGGGACGCTACGGGAGGGCTGACCATGGCCGAACCACTGGAGGCGATCACTGCGGCGGTGCATGACCCGGGCAAGGGGCTTGCCGAGGTCATGGCGGCCGTCATGGAGGGCTACGGGGACCGGCCGGCCCTCGGCGAACGTGTCAGGGAACCTTCGACGGGGCGCCTGCTCCCGAGGTTCGGCACCATCAGCTACCGCGAACTGTGGACACGCGTCCGTGCGGTCGCCGGCACCTGGTACCACGACCCGGAGTATCCGTTGGGCGCGGGCGACCGGATCGGCATCCTGGGCTTCAGCAGCACCGACTACGCGACGCTCGACCTCGCCTGCATCCACTCGGGCATCGTCTCCGTGCCGCTGCAGTCCAGCGCGCCGCTGTCCCAGCTGCGGCCGATCATCGCGGAGACCGGGCCGCGCGTCCTCGCCGCGAGCACCGAGCGCCTGGACACCGCCGTCGAAGCCGTTCTCGGGGAAACGTCGATCCAGCGCGTGATCGTGTTCGACTACCGCCCCGAGGTCGCGGACCAGCGCGAGGCCTTCGAGTCCACCCGGCGGCGCCTGGCCGAAGCCGGCCGCCCGGTGGTCGTCGAATCGCTGGCCGCGGTGATCGAACGCGGAACCCGCCTGCCGCCCGCTCCCCTGTTCACCGCCGACGCCGGCGACGATCCGCTGGCCCTGCTCATCTACACGTCCGGCAGCACCGGGACCCCCAAGGGTGCCATGTACACCCAGCGGCTGGTCGGCACCGCGTGGAACGGGTTCACCTACGGCTCGGCGGACGTGCCCGCGATCGTCGTCCACTACATGCCGCAGAGCCACCTCGCCGGCCGCTATTCGCTGATGGGCTCGCTCGCCCGGGGCGGTGTCGGCCACTTCACCGCCAGGAGCGACCTCTCCACCCTGTTCGAGGACATCGCGCTGGTCCGCCCCACGGAGCTGACCATGGTTCCGCGCGTGTGCGACATGCTCTTCCAGCAGTACCGGAGCGAGCTGGACCGGCGGGCCGGCGAGCCGGGTGACGTCGAGGCGGCGGTGAGGAGGGAGCTGCGGGAGAACTTCCTGGGCGGGCGCGTCGCCAAGGCCTTCGTCGGGACCGCCCCGATCTCCGCCGAGCTGGCGGCCTTCGTCGAGTCCTGCCTGGATCTCCACCTGTACACCGGTTACGGCTCCACCGAGGCCGGCGGGGTGCTGCTCGACACGGTGGTGCAGCGCCCGCCGGTGATCGACTACAAGCTGGTCGACGTCCCGGAACTGGGCTACTTCCGAACCGACCTCCCGCATCCGCGCGGGGAACTGCTGCTCAAGACGGCCAGCGTCATTCCCGGGTACTACCAGCGGCCCGAGGTCACCGCCGAGATCTTCGACGAGGACGGCTACTACCGGACCGGCGACATCATGGCCGAGCTCGGGCCCGACCGGCTGGTCTACGTCGACCGCACCAAGGACGTCCTGAAGCTGTCCCAGGGCGAGTTCGTGGCCGTCTCCCGCCTGGAGGCCCTCTTCGTCGCCGGCCCCCTGGTCCGGCAGATCTTCGTGTACGGCAACAGTGAACGCGCCTACCTGCTCGCGGTGGTGGTGCCCACCCCGGAGGCGCTGGCCAGGAGCGGCGGGGACGTCGAGTCGCTCAAGCCGCTGCTCAGCGCGTCGCTCCAGCGGATCGCCGGGGAGGCCGAACTCAACTCGTACGAGATCCCCCGCGACTTCGTGATCGAGACCGAACCCTTCAGCTCCGCGAACGGCCTGCTCGCCGACAGCCACAAACTGCTGCGCCCCAGGCTCAGGGAGCGTTACGGCGAGGCCCTCGAACGGCTCTACACCGAACTCGCCGACGGGCAGGCCAGGCGACTGCGCGAACTGCGGCAGGCCGGGCCGGACCAGCCGGTGCTGGAAACGGTCGGCCGGGCCGCCCAGGCACTGCTGGGCTGCCCGGACACCGAGCTGCGCGCCGACGCGCACTTCACCGCCCTGGGCGGGGACTCCCTGTCCGCGCTGTCCTTCTCCAGCCTCATGAAGGAGATCTTCCACATCGAGGTTCCGGTCGGGGTGGTCATCAGCCCGACCAACGACCTGGCGCGGTTGGCGGGATACATCGAGGCGGAGCGCGAGTCCGGGGCGAAGCGGCCCACGTTCGCCTCCGTCCACGGCGGGAACGGCTCCGAAGTCCGCGCCGGCGACCTCACCCTGGAGAAGTTCGTCGACGCGCCGACGCTCGCCGCCGCCCCGGCGCTGCCCCGCCCCGACGGTGCCGTGCGGGCCGTCCTGCTGACCGGGGCCAACGGCTACCTCGGCCGGTTCCTGTGCCTGGAATGGCTGGAGCGGCTGGCGCCCTCGGGCGGCAGGCTGATCTGCGTCGTCCGCGGAAGCGACGCGGTCGCAGCGGCGAAGCGGCTCGAGAAGGCCTTCGACAGCGGCGACGCCGAACTGCTCCGGCGGTACCGGGAGCTGGCCGACGGGACCCTGGAAGTGCTCGCGGGTGACATCGGCGAGCCGTACCTGGGCCTGGGCGAGGACGCCTGGAACCGGCTGGCCGACACCGTGGACCTGATCGTCCATCCGGCCGCCCTGGTCAACCACGTGCTGCCGTACACCCAGTTGTTCGGACCCAACGTCGTCGGCACGGCCGAACTGATCCGGTTGGCGCTCACCACGCGGATCAAGCCCGTCACCTACGTGTCCAGCGTCGCCGTGCAGGCCGGAGCCGCGGCTGCGGCCCTCGACGAGGACGCCGACATCCGCGGCACCAGCCCGGTGCGGCGGCTCGATCAGGGCTACGCCAACGGGTACGCGACCAGCAAGTGGGCCGGCGAGGTCCTGCTCCGGGAGGCACACGACCTGTGCGGCCTGCCGGTCGCCGTCTTCCGGTCGGACATGATCCTCGCGCACAGCCGGTACGCGGGGCAGGTGAACGTGCCCGACATGTTCACCCGGCTGCTGCTCAGCCTGGTCGCCACCGGCATCGCGCCGGGCTCGTTCTACCGGACCGGCGCCCGCGCGCACTACGACGGTCTGCCGGTCGACTTCACCGCCGAGGCCATCGCCTCGCTGGGCGCGCGGGCCACCGAGGGCTACCGGACCTTCAACGTGCTGAACCCGCACGACGACGGCATCTCGCTGGACACCTTCACCGACTGGCTCACCGAGGCCGGCCACCCGATCCAGCGGATCGACGACTACGACGAATGGCTCGCCCGCGTCACGGCCGCGGTCCGCGCCCTGCCGGAGAGGCAGCGTCCGCACTCGCTGCTGCCCCTGCTGCACGCCTTCGCGCAACCCCAGGAAGGCGGCCCGGGTCCGGCGGTCCCCGCCGAGCGGTTCCACGCCGCCGTACGAGCCGCCAAGATCGGCCCCGGCGAGGACATCCCCCACCTGTCGGCGGCCCTCATCCGCAAGTACGTCACCGACCTGCGCCGGCTCGGCCTGCTCTAGGGCTTGGTCCCGCCCGTTGGCGGTGGCGTCACGAGAACGAAATGAGAACCCGGCATGGAACAGAACATCAGCGAGACGGCGATCCGGTGTCTGCGGCGGCTGGAGGAGTACGACTTCGCCGGCGTCCGGGCGATGTGCACCGACGGGGCCACCGTGTGGCAGAACGACGGCAAGGCGGAGCAGGCGATCGACGAGCGGCTGGAACAGTTCAAGTCCTTCGTCACCACCCTCGATTCGCTGCGGTACGACGTGATCCGCCAGTTCCAGAATCCGAACGAGGTGCTCCAGCAGCAAGTACTTCACCTGGCCATGGCCGACGGGTCCCGCAGCGAACTCCACACCGCGGTGTACTTCCGGTTCGACGGCGGCCTCATCGACCGGATCGAGGAGTACGTCTACACCGTGCCGGCGGGCACGCCGGGATAGTCGGGCGGCGGCCAGGTGGCCGCGCGGCAGCCGGTCGCAACCGTGCCGTCCATGCCGCCCGTTCGGCGTCCGGCACCGCTCAGCGCGACCGGCGCAGCTCCTCCAGCTCACCGGTCATCCGGCCGAGGAAGCGCGCCACCGCGGCCAGCTCCGCCGCGGTGAACTCGCCGCGTACCGCCTCGGTCCGGCGCGCCACCGGGGCGAACCACTCGGCCGCCATCCGCCCCGCCCCCGGCAGGTAGTGCACCAGGACCTGCCGGCGGTCGGCGGCGTCCCTGGTCCGCCGGACGTGCCCGGCCCGCTCCAGCCGGTCCAGCACGGCGGTGACCGCCCCCGAGCTGAGCGCCAGCTCCTCGCCCAGCCGGCCGGGGGTGATCCCGCCCGGCCCGCCGGCCGGGCCGGGCGCCGCCCGCATGACGGCGAGCAGCGCCTGGACGTCGGTCGCGTGCAGCCCGCTCGCGGCGGCGAAGCCGTGGCCGAGCAGGTTCATCTCGGAGGCGAGGTCCTGGAGCAGCCGGCCGAGTACCGGGGTGTCGGACGGCCCCGGGGGCGGCGGGGTCGTGATCGGCTCCTGCTCCGACAAGGTCATCTTCTCCGGTCGCGGACGGCGTTCCTACCCGTTCAGCCTAACGGCCGGGATAGCGCCGGACGCGGCCGCCGGCCGCTCACACCTGGTCCGCGACCGGCTCCCGGACGGCCTGGCGGACCGTCACCGGACGCGGCCGGGCCGGCCACCAGACCCGGTCGCCGAGGTCCCGGACCAGCGCGGGCACCAGCAGCGAGCGCACCAGCAGGGTGTCCAGCAGCACGCCGAACGCCACGATGAAGGCGATCTGGGCGAGGAAGGCCAGCGGGATCACGCCCAGCGCGGCGAAGGTCGCGGCGAGCACCACCCCGGCCGAGGTGATCACCCCGCCGGTCGCCGTCAGGCCGCGCAGCACCCCCTCCCGGGTGCCGGCCCGCAGCGCCTCCTCGCGCACCCGGGTCATCAGGAAGATGTTGTAGTCCACCCCGAGCGCCACCAGGAACACGTATCCGTACAGCGGCACCGAGGGGTCGGTGGCCGAGAAGCCGAACACGTGCGGGAAGACCAGCGCGCTGACCCCGAGCGTCGCCAGGTAGGAGAGCGCCACGGTGGCCGCGAGCAGCACCGGGGCGAGCAGCGAGCGCAGCAGCAGCACGAGCACGGCGAGGACGCAGACCAGCACGACCGGCATGATCAGTGTCCGGTCGCGCTCGGCCGTGACGCGGGTGTCGTACTGCTGCGCGGTGTACCCGCCGACCAGCGCGTCCGCGTCCGGCACCGCGTGCACGGCCTGCCGCAGGCTCCGCGCGGTGGCGATCGCGGCGTCGCTGTCGGCCGGGTCGGCGAGCGTGACGTCCAGCCGGACCTTCCCGTCCACCTCCTTGGCCGGCCCGCCCGGCGCCCCGCCGGTGTACGGGCGGACGGCCGCCACCCCGGGGACGGCACCGGCCGCCGCGGTGACGGCCTCGGCCCGCCCGGCGGCGGCGATCACCACGGCCGGGTTGCCGGAGCCCCCCGCGAAGTGCGCGGAGAGCAGCCGCTGGCCGGCCACCGAGGGCTGGGCCTTGATGAACAGTTCGGTCTGCGGCACCCCGCCCGCGTCCAGGGTGGGCGCGAAGGCCGCCAGCCCGGCGAGGACGGCCAGGCTCACCGCCCAGGTCGCGCGCGGCCGCCGGCCGACCAGCCCGGCCACCCCGGCCCAGACGGCGTGCACCGGCGCCCGCCCGTCCGCGGCCGGGCGGGCCGGCCAGTACGCGGCGCGGCCGAGCAGCACCAGCGCGGCCGGGAGGAAGGTGAGCGCGGAGAGCACCGCGCAGCCGATCCCGATCGCGCCGACCGGCCCGAGCGCCCGGTTGTTGGTCAGGTCGGAGATCAGCAGCACCAGCAGGCCGAGGGCGACGGTCGCCCCGGAGGCGGCGACCGGTTCGACGGACTGCCGCCAGGCGGTGCGCATCGCGGCGAACCGGTCGCCGTGCAGGTGCAGTTCCTCGCGGAAGCGGGCCGACAGCAGCAGCCCGTAGTCGGTGGCCGCGCCGATCACCAGGATCGACAGCAGCCCCTGCACCTGGCCGTCCACCCGGACCACGCCGTGGTCGGCGAGCAGGTAGACCAGCGCGCAGGCGATGCCGAGGGCGAACACCGCGCCGAGGATCACCAGCAGCGGCAGCAGCACACTGCGGTAGACGGCGAGCAGGATCAGCAGCACCACCCCGAGGGCGACACCGAGCAGCAGCCCGTCGATCCCGGCGAAGGCACCGCCGAGGTCGGCCAGGATCGCGGCCGGCCCGGTCAGGCCGACCGTGGAGTCCGGGACCTGCCCGGCGAGTTCGCGGACGGCCCGGACGCTGTCGCCGGTCTGTCTCCCGAGGTCGGAGCGGAACTGGACGACGCCCTGCAGGGCCCGGCCGTCCCCGGCGGGCACGGCCGGCGAGACCCGCCCGGTGGCACCGGTGACGCCGGCGGCCGCGCGCAGCACCTGCTCGGCGGCGGCCCGCTGGGCGTCGTCCACGGCTCCGGTGCGGCTCTCCCAGACCACGATCAGCGGCATCGCGGCCCCGGTCTGGAACTCCCGTCCGAGCCTCGCCACTTCGGTCGACTCGGCGCTGCGCGGCAGAAAGGCGGCCCGGTCGTTGGTGGCGACCTGGGAGAGCTTTCCGGCGTAGGAGCCGAAGGCTCCGCCCAGCCCGAGCCAGACGACGAGCAGGGACAGCGGGATCAGCAGCCTGGTGCGGCGCCGGACGGCAGGGGGGGCGGTGAGCATGGCGGGAACGCCCTTCGCGCGGGGGCGGGTCACGGACAGCGGGATCATATCTCTCGATGATCGAGAGACTTCACCGTCGAGAGGCCTCCCGCCCCGTCGGCGGAGCGGCCACCGGGAGCGCGCACCCGCCGAGGGCCTCCGGGATCCGGACACGCAGATTCACCCGATCGAGTGGCGGTTGGTGCGCATAGAAACAAATCGGCCCGGACACACTAGTCCATGGCTGACCCATCAGCCTCAACTCACACCCTCACCATAGGAGTTGTTCCCATGGCCCTCCCCATCGCCGACGCCAAGACCCTCAAGTCCGCCCTCGCCGTGACCGTCGACCAGGTCAAGACGTGGCACTCCCTCACGTTCGCGACCGTCCAGGACGCCGTGACCTTCGTCAACCTCGCGCCCGCCCAGGGCGCCGGGGAGTTCGGGTTCTCCTACCGCCCGGACGGGCAGGTGGACGCGATCTACTTCCTCTGAGCCCTCGCGGCACCGACGGCCCCGGGCTCCGACCCGGGGCCGTCGCCCCGCCCGGCCCGGCCCGCGCACCCCGGTGGGTGCGCGGGCCGGGCCGGCACGGCGGTGGGGGTCAGCCGGCGATGGGCCCGGTGTCGAGGCGGATGTGGTCGACGGCCCAGTACCAGTTGTTGCCGGCGTCGTACATCCGGAACTTCAGGGTCACCGTACGGGCGCCCGCCGGAACGGCGAACTGCTTGGTGACGAAGGCGTTCTGGACGTCCTTGCCGGCGTTGTCGTTGCCGGTGGCGTCGCTGCTGTAGCTGAGCAGGCGGATCTCGGTGCCGTTGTCGAAGACGGCCGTCACGGCGGCCTTCTGCGGAGCCTCCTGACGGTAGTGCGAGTCGAAGGCGAGGTACAGCGTGCTCGCGCCGGACGGGAGTTGGACAGCGGGCGAGACCAGGGTGGAGTCGAAGACGCCCTTGCGGGACGGCGCGCCGGTGTCGTCCCAGTCGTCGGGGTCGGCGACCGCGAGGACGCCCAGACCGCGGGTGAAGTTGCCCCGGTCCTGGCCGGCCGGGGTGGACCAGGCCCGCTTGGTGTGGAAGGTCCAGCCCTGGAGCCGGACGGTGCCCTGCGGCATGCCCGGCGCGTTGACCACCGACCAGCCCTGCGGGGCCTGCGGGGTCCAGCCGAGCACGCCGTCCAGCGGCTGGAGGGCCCCGGCCAGCGACTCGAAGTCCTCGCCGAGCAGGTGGCCGGCCATCGTGGGGGCGGTACGCGCGGCGATCTCGCCGTCGGCGACGGCGAAGCGGTTCCCGGCCAGTGCCCGGGCGGTGACCAGGACGCGGTGGGTGGCACCGTCGGGCAGCTGGGCGGGCGGGGTGACGTCCCATTCGGCGGTGCCGGTGGCGCCCGCCGCGAGCGTGGCGGGCGGCACGGTGACGGCGGTGACCGTCCAGCCGGCCGGGACGACCGGCTGTGCCTCGATCGCGCTCAGCGCGGCGGCGGCGGTGAACCGGGCGCTGATCCGGGCGGGCCGCCCGGGCAGCAGGACGGCCTCGTCGATGGTGGTGGAGGCGGCCCTGAGGGCGACCTCCAGGGCGAGCGGGTCGGACAGGCCCAGCGCCGGGTCGGTGACGGTCCGCTCGTCCCACGGGAAGCGGCCGGCGATCCGGCGGCGGAAGGCGAGGTCGCCGCGGACGGCCACCGCGACGTCGTACCAGCCCTCCGGGCCGACGGTCAGGTTGACGGTCTTGTCGTCGCCCGCCGCGACCCTGACCTCGCGCAGCCCGTCCCCGTAGGCGAGGTCGCCGACCAGGAAGGTCTGGGCGGTGCGCGAGCGGTTGATCACGTCCACCTCCAGCACCTTGCCGTTGCGCTCCTCGGAGAGCGAGACCTCGTACGCGGCGGCGGCGTCGCCGCGCAGGTGCCAGAGCGCGCCGT
The DNA here is from genome assembly GCF_044753005.1 of Kitasatospora sp. NPDC088548. Taxonomy (NCBI): domain Bacteria; kingdom Bacillati; phylum Actinomycetota; class Actinomycetes; order Kitasatosporales; family Streptomycetaceae; genus Kitasatospora; species Kitasatospora sp. NPDC088548. The sequence goes on along the minus strand of NZ_JBIVMI010000015.1, from coordinate 114,437 downwards.
TGGGGCCGTGCACGCGCAGGTCGTAGCCGTCGGGCCCGACCGTCCAGACGTCCGAGAGCCGGTTCTTGGCGCCCACCGTGTAGTGGCGGGGCGCGCTGCCGGGCTCGGGGTAGACGGCGAAGACGGCGCCCTGGCGGCCCTGGTTGATGAAGTCGACGGTCAGCTCGTTGCCCTTGAGCTTCGGCTTGACCAGCAGGTTGTACGGCGCGGGCCGGGCGGTGCGGGTGCCGCGCTGCTGCTGCGGGAGGACCTGCGGGCTGGGCACGGTGGGGGCGGGCAGCTTGCCGGTGTCCACGACCTTCTGCCGGTTGCCGCTGGTGTCGGGCAGCTCCGGCCAGACCGGGTTGCGGCCGGAGAAGTCGAAGACGTTGGTGAGGTCGCCGCAGACGGCGCGCCGCCAGGGGCTGATGTTGGGCTCCTGGACGCCGAAGCGCTGCTCCAGGAAGCGCAGCACCGAGGTGTGGTCGTAGACGGTGGAGTCGACCACGCCACCGCGCGTCCACGGCGAGACGACGACCATCGGCACCCGGACGCCGAGGCCCATCGGATACGGGCCGGAGACCACGGTCTCCCCGGCGGGCAGGGTGTCCGACCAGGTGAGCGAGCCGTCGGCGGCCTTCACCCGGTACCTGCCGTCCTGGCCGACCACCCGGTGGTAGGTCGAGCCGCCCTTGCTCACCCGGACCACCACCTCGCCGTCGACGGAGACGGTCGACTTGCCGCGCCCGGCCGCCAGCGGCGGGACGGGCGGCAGCTGGTGGTCGAAGAAGCCGCCGTGCTCGTCGTAGTTGAGGATGAAGACGGTCTTCTCCCACACCTCGGGCTTGGCCGCCAGCGCCGCGAGCAGCCGGGCCGTCAGGTGTTCACCGTTCGGCGGCGCGTAGTTGGCGTGCTCGGAGAGCGCGGCGGGCGCGATCAGCCAGGAGACCTGCGGCAGCCGGTCCGCCTGGACGTCGGCGGTGAACGCCTCGACCAGGGCGTCGCCCATCGCGAACGGGTCGTTCTTCTTCGCCGGGTCGCCGACGGCGCGCATGCCGCGCTCGTACAGCGGCTCGCCCGGCTTGGCCTTGACGAAGGGTGCGAACCAGGCCAGCGCGTTGTCGTCGAAGTTGTCCAGCGCCTGGTACGTCTTCCAGCTGACGCCGGCCCGCTCCAGCCGCTCGGCGTAGGTGGTCCACTCGTAGCCGCCGGGGATCTCGGTGTTGTCGGTCACCGGGGTGTCGCGCACGGTGCCGCCGCTGGTGCCGGTCATCAGGTGCTCGCGGTTGGTGTTGGTGTTGCACTGCACCGACGCGTAGTAGGCGTCACAGGTGGTGAACACCGAGGCGAGCGCGTTGTAGAACGGCATGTCGGCGCTCTCGTAGTAGCCCTGGCCGAGCCAGCCGCTGGCGCGGCGGGTGACCGAGCCGTCGGCGAGGCCGTCGTTCCAGGCCTTCATCGAGTCGACGAAGCCGAAGGCGGGGGCGCCCTGCTGGTACGCGTTGGTGTGTGCGGCGTTCATCGGGAACGGCAGCAGGTGCCCCTCCTTGCGGCCCGGGTCGGGCTGGTGGAACACCGAGCGCCCGTTGACCCCGCGCACCGCCGTCCGGTCGCCGAAGCCGCGCACGCCGGGCAGTGTGCCGAAGTAGTGGTCGAACGCGCGGTTCTCCTGCATGAACACCACGACGTGCTGGATGTCCGCCAGCCGGCCGGGCCGGGCCGGCGCGGCGAGCGCCTCGCGCACGCTCAGCGGGAGGGCGGACAGCATCGCGGCCGCCGCCGCGCCGCCGAGCAGGGTGCGGCGCGACAGTTCGGGCATCGGACTCATCGGGGGGTGACTCCTTGTTCGCGGGCGCTGGGCCACCGTTCGGCCCAGACCCGTTATGTCTATGCGCCCCAGATGGACGGGACCGGCGTGTTGGATGGCGCTTCGGTGACGGCCCGTGGACTCCAAGCTGTCCAGACAACTTGACGACCGGACAGGCCTCCGCACCGCCCCTGACCGGCCCCGGACGGCAGCCGTCCCCCCTCCGCCACCGGGCCCCGGCCCGGCGTGTCACCCCCGAGGTCACACTCCGCGTACGCGCCACCCCCTAGCGTGTCCTCCCGCAGGACGCCGAGTTCGGGAGTGAGATGCCGAGGAGCCGCAGAAGCCCGCGCCGGGCCGCCCGGCCGGCCGCGCTCGCACTGGTGCTGGTGCTCGCCGCCTGTGGCGGCGGTGGCGGCGGAACCGGCCCGACCGTCCTGGAGTGGTACAACTTCCCCGACGACTCCGGCGCCCTCCAACAGGCCGCCGACACCTGCGGCCAGGCCTCCGGCGGCCGCTACGAGATCCGCTACAACAAACTGCCGCGCACCGCCGACGGCCAGCGCCAGCAACTGGTCCGCCGGCTCGCGGCGCACGACGCGGGCGTCGACATCATGGGCCTGGACGTCACCTGGGCACCGGAGTTCGCCGAGGCCGGCTGGATCCGCGAGTGGACCGGGGCGCTGAAGGAGCAGGCCCGCGCCGACACCCTGGCGGCCGCGCTCACGACGGCCACCTGGAAGGACCGGCTCTACGCCGTCCCGTACAACTCCAACACCCAACTGCTCTGGTACCGCGATGACCTGGTGGCCGGCCCGCCCCGCACCTGGGGCGAGATGCTCGGCCAGGCCGAAGCCCTGGCCAGGGCCGGAAAACCGCACCATGTCGAGGTGCAGGGCGCCCAGTACGAGGGGCTGACGGTCTGGTTCAACACCCTGGTGACCAGCGCCGGCGGCACCATCCTCACCCCGGACGCCTCCGCCCCCTCGCTCGGGGCGCCCGCCGTCACCGCCGCGGGCATCATCCGGGACCTCGCGCACTCCCCCGCCGCCGACCCCTCGCTCGCCAACCAGATGGAGGACCAGAACCGGCTGGCGATGGAGTCCGGGACGGCCGCCTTCGAGCTCAACTACCCCTTCGTCTACCCGTCGATGAAGGCCAACCGGCCCGCGCTGTTCCCGCACCTGCGCTGGGCGCCCTACCCGGCGGTGACCGCGGACCGCCCGGCGAGCGTCACGATCGGCGGCATCGACCTCGCCGTCGGCGCCTACGGCCGCCACCCCGAACTGGCCCACGAGGCCACCCTCTGCCTGCGCAACCGTGACAACCAGCTGGTCAACGCGCTCAAGGGCGGCCTGCCGCCGTCGCTGCGCAGCCTCTACACCGCCGCCGAGCTGACGGCGAGCTACCCGTTCGCCGCCGAGGTGCTGACGGCCCTGGACTCCGCCTCGGTCCGGCCGCGGACACCCGCCTACCAGAACGTCTCGATCGCCATCTCGCACGCGCTCTCGCCGCCCTCGGCGATCGACCCCGAGAGCACCGTCTCCTCGCTGTCCGGCCAGATCGAGGACGCGCTCGCCTCGAAGGGGCTGATCCCGTGACCAGGCCGCCCACCGCACCCACCACGCCCGAAACACCCAAGGCACCCACCGTGCCCACCACTCCCACCGCGACGGAGCGGCGGCTCTCCGCGGGCTCCCGCCAGGAGCGCCGGCTCGCCTGGCTGCTCTGCGCCCCGGCGGTGGCCGTGATGACCGCGGTGACGGCCTATCCGGTCGGCTACGCCGTCTACCTCTCCCTCCACCGCTACGACCTGCGGTTCCCGCAGCAGGCGGAGTTCATCTGGTTCGACAACTACGCCGCCGTGCTGACCTCCTCCTTCTGGTGGCAGGCGCTCCGGGTGACGGTGCTGATCAGCGCGGTCTCGGTGACGATCGAGCTGGTCCTCGGTCTCGCCCTGGCCCTGGTGATGCACCGGGCGGCGTTCGGCCGGGGCGCCGTACGCACCGCCGTCCTGGTGCCGTACGGCATCGTCACCGTCGTCGCCGCCTACTCCTGGCAGTACGCCTGGACGCCCGGCACCGGCTATCTGGCGGCCCTGCTCCCGGCGGGCAGCGCGCCGCTCACCGACCACTGGCAGGCGATCGGCCTGATCATCCTGGCCGAGATCTGGAAGACCACGCCGTTCATGGCGCTCCTGCTGCTGGCCGGGCTGGCGCTGGTCCCCGGTGAGACGGTCCGGGCCGCGATGGTGGACGGCGCGACCCTCCGGCAACGGCTGCGGCTGGTGATCCTGCCGCTGATGAAGCCGGCCATCCTGGTCGCCCTGCTGTTCCGGACCCTGGACGCGTTCCGGGTCTTCGACAACATCTACATCCTGACCGGGGGCTCCAACGACACCGGCTCGGTGTCGATCCTCGGCTACGACAACCTGTTCACCGCGCTCAACCTCGGCATCGGCTCGGCGATCTCGGTGCTGATCTTCCTCTGCGTGGCCGTGATCGCGCTGGTCTTCATCAAGGTGTTCGGCGCCGCGGCGCCCGGTGGCGGAACGGAGCGCCGATGACATCCCGCCGCACCAGGACGCTCACCGGCTGGGGGGCCGTCAACCTGCTGGTGGTGCTGTACGCGCTGTTCCCGGTCTGGTGGATCGCCGCGCTCTCCTTCAAGGACCCGGGCACGCTCGGCGACGGGGCCTTCGTCCCGCGCCAGTGGACGCTCGCGAACTACCGCGGCATCTTCCGGACCTCGGAGTTCACCCGGGCGCTGGTCAACTCGATCGGCATCGCGGTGATCGCGACCACCATCGCCGTGGTGCTGGGCACCATGGCCGCCTACGCGGTGGCCCGGCTGCGCTTCCCCGGCAAGCGTCTGCTGATCGGGCTGTCGCTGCTGATCGCGATGTTCCCGCCGATCTCGCTGGTCTCGCCGCTGTTCGACATCGAGCGGCTGCTGGGCCTCTTCGACACCTGGCCCGGCCTGATCATCCCGTACACGACCTTCTCGCTGCCGCTGGCGATCTACACCCTGTCGGCGTTCTTCCGGGAGATCCCGTGGGACCTGGAGAAGGCGGCGAAGGTGGACGGTGCGACGCCCGCGCAGGCGTTCCGGCTGGTGATCGCGCCGCTGGCGGCGCCCGGTGTGTTCACCACCGGGATCCTGGTCTTCATCTTCTGCTGGAACGACTTCCTGTTCGCGATCTCGCTCACCTCCACCACCGCGGCGCGGACCGTCCCGGCGGCGATCGCCTTCTTCACCGGCAGTTCGCAGTTCGAGCAGCCCACCGGTTCGATCGCCGCGGCCGCCGTGGTGATCACGGTGCCGATCGTGGTGTTCGTGCTGCTGTTCCAGCGCCGCATCGTGGCCGGCCTCACCGCCGGCGCAGTCAAGGGATGAGCCCGGTCGGCGGGCGCGTCCAGGGATGGGTCCGCCGGCCGGCGGACCGGGAAGGCAGAGCGTGGCCGAGATCGTCCTCGACGGGATCACCAAACGCTACCCGGACGGCTCCGTCGCCGTCCACGACTTCAACCTGACCGTCGCGGACGGCGAGTTCGTGATCCTGGTCGGCCCCTCGGGCTGCGGGAAGTCCACCACCCTCAACATGATCGCGGGTCTGGAGGACATCACCGCGGGAACCCTGCGGATCGGCGGCCAGGTGGTCAACGACCGCGCGCCCAAGGACCGGGACATCGCCATGGTGTTCCAGAGCTACGCGCTCTACCCGCACATGAGCGTCCGCCAGAACATGGGCTTCGCGCTCCGGCTGGCCAGGACGGACAAGGCCGTCATCGCCCGCAAGGTCGAGGAGGCCGCGCGCATCCTCGACCTCACCGAGCACCTGGACCGCAAGCCCGCCAACCTCTCCGGCGGCCAGCGCCAGCGGGTCGCCATGGGCCGGGCGATCGTCCGCGCCCCCAAGGCCTTCCTGATGGACGAGCCGCTGTCCAACCTGGACGCCAAGCTCCGGGTGCAGATGCGCACCCAGATCTCCCGGCTGCAGCGCCGGCTCGGCACCACCACCGTCTACGTCACCCACGACCAGGTCGAGGCGATGACGCTCGGCGACCGGGTGGTGGTGATGCGCGGTGGCCTGGTCCAACAGATCGGCGCACCACAGGAGTTGTACGACCGTCCGGTCAACCTCTTCGTCGCCGGGTTCATCGGCTCCCCGGGCATGAACCTCCTGAACGCCACCGTGGAGCAGGACACCCTGCGGACGGCGCTGGGCGACCTGGCGATGGCCGACCCGGTCCGGCGCCGGCTCGCCCGGGCCGGCGCGCCGCGCCGGGTGATCGTCGGCATCCGGCCCGAGCACTTCGAGGACGCGGCCCTGCTGGAGCGTCCGCACGGCGGCCGGACGGCGACGGTGGACGTCGAGGTGCTGGAGTCGGTCGGCTCGGACGTCTACGTCCACTTCACGGCGGAGGGCGAGGCCCTCACCCCGGGCGCCCTGGAGGAGTTCGCGGCCGAACGGAAGGACACCGGGGCCGGGGCGCGAGGGCGCGAGGTGGTCGCCCGGATCGGCACCGCGACCCGGGCCGTCGAGGGCGGCCCGCTGGAGCTGTGGATCGACACCGACCGGCTGCACGTCTTCGACCCGGACAGCGGCGCCAACCTGACCCTTCCGGAGGGCTGAGTACGCCGGCGGGCGGAGCCGCCGACATGCCCGAACGGCCGATCCGGGCGATCATGGGGAAACCGCGCGCCCTCGCGCGGTCGGTGCTCCGTCCCGGAAAGCCCGGAAAGGGTGGAATGCGATGTTCCAGCTCCTGTGGATCCTGCTCATCGGTTTCGTGCTCGGTGTGCTCGCCAAACTGATCCTCCGCGGACCGCAGTCGATCCCCTGGTGGCTGACCATGCTGCTCGGCGCCGCCGGGGCCTGGCTCGGCAACGCGGTGTCCGGCTGGATCGGCGTCCGCCACACCTCGGGCATCGACTGGATCCGCCACCTCCTCCAGATCGGTTTCGCCGTCGCCCTGGTGGCATTCGTCGCCCCCGCCTGGAGCAAGTCACACCCCCGCCGGTAGCGCCCCGGCCGCCTCCGCCGGGCTCAGGCGACGTGGACGCGGGGGCGGCGGTCCCGGTCCGGTTCGGCCTCGCGCAGCACCTCGCGGGTGACGGGCGCGACCTCGCCGTGGCCGAACAGGAAGAACCGCAGGAACTGGGCGAGCGGGTTGCCCTCGGTCCATTCGAAGTAGATGTGCGGCCGCTGGCCGGTGAGGTCCCGCACCCGGAGCAGCAGCGCGGCCAGCGCGTTCGGGACGCTGGAGCTCTGCAGCGCGAGCACCCGGTAGCGGTCGTGCAGCACCTCGCCGCGGACCGTCAGCTCGGCCTCGAAGTCGGACGGGTCGAGCACCGTGACCTCGACGAAGACCAGGTCGTCGTCGGCGGGGATGTCGTTGTCGGCGCGGATCTGGCGGCTCTTGTCACGGTACTCGGCGAGGTCCCGGCTGTTGGGCTCGTTGGCGATCAGCCGCAGCGGGCGGTGGGTGTAGTCGCGGACGAAGCGCTCGGCGACCTCGTCCAGCACCACGTCGGTGACGCGCAGCTCGAAGGCCCGCTTGAGCCGGGAGAGCAGCGAGAGCAGCATGATCCCGGCGATGAAGCAGGCTCCGATCTTGACCCCGTCGGGCCGCTCGGCCACGTTCACCGCCGTGGTGTAGACGAAGACCGTGGCGATCACGGCGAACGCCGCGGTCCAGCGGTGCTGCTGGGCCTTGCGGGCGGCGATGGTCACGGCGATGGCGGCCGAGCTGATCAGCACCAGCACGCCGGTGGCGTACGCGCCGCCCTGGGCGTCCACGCTGGCGTCGAAGAGCCAGGTGACCAGGAAGGCGATGGCGGTGAGGACGAGCACGGTCGGGCGCACCGCCCGGGCCCACTGCGGCGCCATGCCGTAGCGCGGCAGGTAGCGGGGCATCAGGTTGAGCAGCCCGGCCATCGCCGAGGCCCCCGCGAACCAGAGGATGGCGATGGTGGAGAGGTCGTAGACGCTGCCGAAGGCGCTGCCGAGGTACTCGTGGGCCAGGTAGGCGAGGGCCCGGCCGTTGGCCGGGCCGCCGGCCTTGAAGGCGTCGGCGGGGATCAGCAAGGTGGTGATGAAGCTGGTGGTGATCAGGAAGACGCTCATGATCAGGGCCGCGGTGGTGAGCAGCTTGCGGGCGCCCCGGATCCGGCCGGTGGGGCGCTCCTCGGTGTCGTCCGGGTCGCCCTCGATGTGCGGCATCACGGCGACCCCGGTCTCGAAGCCGGAGAGGCCGAGTGCCAGTTTGGGGAAGACCACCAGCGCGACGCCGATCATCGCGATCGCGTTGCCGTGCTCGGCGGTGAGCCCGTTCTTCCAGTCGGTGACCACGTGCGGGGCGTGCAGCACCTGCCAGAGACCGGTCACCACCACCACGACGTTCAGCGTCAGGTAGACCGCGACCAGGAACACCGCCAGGCCGATCGCCTCGCTGAAGCCCTTGAGGAAGACCCCGCCGAGCAGTGCGATCAGCACCAGGGTGATGAGCACCTGTCTGCCGCCGAGGACGCCGCTGAGATGGGGGTTCTCCACCAGGTGGGCGGTGGCGTCGGCCGCCGACAGGGTGATGGTGATCATGAAGTCGGTGGCGGCGAACCCGAGCAGCGTCAGGACGAAGAGCTTGCCCTTCCAGAACGACAGCAGTCGTTCCAGCATGGCGATCGAGCCCTGGCCGTGCGGGCTCTCCTGGGCCACCCGCCGGTACACCGGCAGCGCTCCCAGCAGGGTGACCGCCACCAGCACGATCGTCGCCACCGGGGAGAGCAGACCGGCCGCGAGGGCGGCGATGCCGGGCTGGTAGCCGAGTGTGGAGAAGTAGTCCAGACCGGTCAGGCACATCACCCGCCACCAGCGCTGGACCCGGTGCGCGGCGGGGGCCTCGGCGTGCGGGCCCGGGTGCTGCTTGGCCAGGTCGACCAGGCCCTCCAGCAGCCACGCCCGCAGACGCTGCCGTCCCGACGGAGTGCCCCCCGGATCGGCCGAAGCTGACGAGCCCACGTACACCCCTGTCCACGACTCCGGCCGCCCACGGCTCCGGACCACCTGGCCGCCGTACGGACGGCCCGGTCAGGCTATGTGACGGGGCGACCGGTCCGGCGGAGGGCGGCCGCGCGCGTCGCGCCCGCGGTGCCCTGAACGGCCGTCACGGCGGGGCCGGGAACGGTGCGGTGACACGGTGTGCTGAACCTTCGGCGCGCCGGAGCGCGGCGGGCTCCGGCCGGAGCCGCGACCGGCAAGGATGACCGCGCGGGTCGGCGGGGGCGGCCCGGCCGGGTGAGCGCGAACATGAGGGAGACGGTAGTGGCGGAGCGGCGAACGCCCGGGAGCAGGCGGCACTTTCTGGGGCTGGGACTGGCCGCCGCGGCCGGTGTCTGCTCATGCGGCACCCGCCGGCCGGACCCGGACCCGCAGCCCTCGGCCGGCTCACCGAGCAGCGGTCCCGAGCCCGCGCGGACCGGTCTCCCGTCGGAGAACTCGGCTCCCGGCTCGGCCGACTGGGAGGTCACCAACCCGGGCCCGGCCCACGCGATCGAGGGGTTCGCGGACCGGGTGAGCGTGCTGCCGGGCGAGGGTTTCGGGCTGCATGTCTCCACCGCGGCCGCCGCGTTCACGGTGTCGGCGTACCGGATGGGCTGGTACGGCGGTGCGCGGGCCCGGCTGGTCTGGCGCCGTGCGCACGTGCCCGGCGCCCGGCAGGCCGCGCCCCGGGTCGACGGCCCGACCAGGACGGTGCTGACCGGCTGGCGGCGCACCCTCGCGGTGGACACCGCCGGCTGGCCGGAGGGCGCCTATCTGCTCCGGCTGGACGCCGAGGACGGATCGGGGCAGCGGTACGTCCCGCTCACCGTCCGCTCGGCGGCCACGGCCGGGCGGACGGTGGTGATGAGCGCGCCCGCCACCTGGCAGGCGTACAACGAGTGGGGCGGCCACAGCCTCTACAACGGGCCGACCGGCGGGCTGGCCACCCGCTCGCTGCGCGTCACCTTCGACCGGCCGTACGACTACGACCACGGGGCCGGGCTCTTCCTGGTCTACGAGGCGCCGCTGATCGCGCTCGCCGAACGGCTCGGGATCCCGCTGGCGTACACCACCGGGATCGACGTCGCCCGGGAGCCAGGGCTGCTGCGCGGCGCCACCGCCGTGCTCTCGCTCGGCCACGACGAGTACTGGTCCCCCGAACAGCGCGCACAGGTGACCGCGGCCCGGGACGCCGGGACCAACCTGGCCGTCCTGGGCGCCAACTGCTGCTACCGCCGGGTCCGTTTCGAGCCGTCGGAGCTGGGCCCGGACCGGGTGGTGGTCTGCTACAAGGACGCCTGGCAGGAGGATCCGGGCTACCGGGCGGGCGCGCCTGCGACCACGGACTTCCGGGCGGGGCCGGGCGCCGACCCGGAGAGCTCGATGCTCGGCGTGATCTACGACGGCTACCCGGTGGACGCCCCGTACGTGGTCGGCTCCCCCGGGCACTGGGTCTTCGAGGGGACGGGCGCCGCCGCCGGGGCGTCCTTCCCGCACCTGGTCGGCGTCGAGTACGACCGGGTGAACACGGCCTTCCCGACGCCGCGTCCGATCGAGATCCTCGCGCACTCCCCGGTGGTCTGCGAGGGCAGGCGCTCGTTCGCCGACACCGCCTACTCCACCCTGCCGGGCGGCGCCGGGGTGTTCGCCACCGGGACGATGCGCTGGGTGGAGGCCCTGGACGCCCGGGGGCCGGGCGGCAGCAGCGCCGACCACGGCATCGACGCCCGGGCCGGCGACCTGGTCCGCAAGGTCACCGAGAACGTGCTGCGCGCCTTCGCGGCGGGCCCGGCCGGATCCGCCCGCCCCGCCCGGGACAACGTCCGGGCCGTGTACGGCCGGGAGTGAGACCGGCCGGGGGCAGGGCCGGGACGGGGCACGCGCGGCCGTGGCGCGGACACGCCTTAGACTCGCACGGCCGTAGTGGACAACCGTCCGACGGGGCGAGGGCCCCGGCCGGAGATCGCGCGAGGGACAGAACATGGTCGAGGCCTCCCCCAAGGTCGTTGTGGTCGTACCCACGTACAACGAGCGGGAGAACCTGCCGGTCCTCGCCGGCCTGCTCGCGGAGCTGGAACTGCCCAACCTGCACCTGCTGGTGGTCGACGACAACTCGCCGGACGGCACCGGCGAGGTCGCCGACAAGCTCGCGGCGGACTCCGGCGGCACGATCGCCGTACTGCACCGCACCGGGAAGGACGGCCTCGGGCGGGCGTACCTCGCGGGCATGGGCCGGGCCCTCGCGGAGGGGGCCGACGTGGTGATCCAGATGGACGCCGACCTGTCCCACCCGGCCTCGGTGCTCCCGGTCATGGTGGAGACCCTGCTCGCCGACGACACCGCGGTGGTGCTCGGCTCCCGCTACGTGCCCGGCGGCTCGACCGCCGAGGAGTGGCCGTGGCACCGGAAGGCGCTGTCGGCCTGGGCGAACTTCTACGTCAACGCGATACTCGGCCTGGGCGTCAAGGACGCCACCGCCGGGTTCAAGGCCTGGCGCGCCGACACGCTGCGGGCGATCGACCTGCCGTCCGTGAACAGCAACGGGTACTCGTTCCAGGTCGAGATGAACTACCGCGCCGTCCAGCGGGGGCTGCGGATCCGGGAAGTTCCGATCCGGTTCGAGGAGCGGGTCAAGGGCGCGTCCAAGATGAGCCTCGGGGTGCAGGTCGAGTCGGCGCTCGCGCCCTGGAGGCTGCTGCGCGACGGCCGCCGCTGACCGACGCGGGCCACGGCCGGGGCATTCGGGTACCGGTCGGCCGATCCGCGGTGTAAGGCGCGGTGAGCGGGAAAGAAGGGCGGCATGCCCGTTCTCCCGGAACCCCTCGTCACCGCGGTCCGGCGCCGTGCCAGGGAACCCGCCGTCGTCCTGACGGTCCGGGCCACGGTGGCCGCGACCCTCTCGTACGCGGTCGCGGTGCGGCTGAGCAGCGAACCGGCCCCGCTGACCGCGCCGCTCACCGCGCTGCTGGTCGTCCAGGTCACCCTCTACTCCACGCTGACGACCAGCATCCGCCGGGTCAACTCGGTCGTGGTCGGGGTGCTGATCGCGATCGGGTTCAGCACCGTGACGGGGCTCTCCTGGTGGAGCCTGGGGCTGATCGTCCTGGCGTCGCTGACGATCGGCCAGTTCGTCCGGGTGGACGAGTTCGTGAACGAGGTCGCGATCAGCGCGATGCTGGTCCTGGGGGTGACCCGGCTGGCCTCGCAGGCCTGGGACCGGGTGCTGGAGACGGTGATCGGCGCCGCGGTGGGTCTGCTCTTCAACCTGCTGTTCGCCCCGCCGGTCTGGGTGGACACGGCGGGCGAGTCGATCGAGGACCTGGCCCGGCGCGCCCGCCATCTGCTCCTGGGCATCGCCGAGGAGCTCGGCCGGCCCACCCCGGTGGAGCGCGCGGCCGAACGGCTGCACGAGGCCCGCCGGCTCGACCAGGCCATCGCGGACGTGGACGGCGCGCTGCGGCAGGCGGAGGACAGCCTGCGCCTCAACCCCCGGATCAGCGAGGGCCTGCTCTCCCGGCTGGTGCTGCGTACCGGACTGGACACGCTTGAGATCTGCGTGGTCGTGATCCGGGTGCTGGCCCGCTCACTCACCGATCTGGCCAAGCGGCGCGCTCCGGGCGAACGGCTGTTCCCGCAGGAAGTGGCCGTCGGGCTGGAGGAGTTGCTCGACCACGTCGGCGGCGCGCTGGTCAGCTTCGCGGTGCTGGTCACCACCCAGGTGAGCCGCAACGCCGAGGAGGCCGAGCAGCGGCTCGGCGCCGAGCTGGCCGCCGCCTGGGCCTGCCGGGAGAACGTGGCCCAGATGCTGCTGCGCAAGGTCCAGGACCACCCGGAGGCCTGGCAGCTGCACGGCGCGATACTGGCCGAGGTCGACCGGATCCTGGACGAACTCGACCTCGAACACCGCAGCCGGCGGCTGATGGAGGAACTGGACCGGGCCTCGGTCGCGAGCCGGGAGCGGTTCTCCCGACTCGCCTGGCTGCGCCGGATCGTCCGCGGCGAGCGGCTGCGGCCGGCCCGGGCGAGGCGATGACGGCACCTCGGGTCGGTCCGACCGGGGCATCGGCCACGGCTCCCGCGGGAGGGGCGGCCGGTTTCGAGGCAGGTCCTCAGGTTGGAGAGCACCACCGACCAGCCGGCCTCGGCGTCGGCGAGTCCGGCGGCGGGCAGGGGCTGGTGATCCTCCGCATGGCTTCGACGCCGGCGGCGGGCCACGGCCGGGCGGCCGGGCCACGGCCGGGGGTCACCGCGTTCGGCGCCCCCGGCCGTGGCCGTGCTCAGTGCACCCAGCCCGCGTAGCGCTGGGTGAAGCGCAGGCCGGTGGCGGCCGTCACGACGACGTCGTAGCGGCCCTGCTTGTCCAGCGGCCAGGCCAGGTTGACCTGCTTGCCGGGCTTGACCCAGACGGTCTGCGCGGTGCCCGCGAAGTCGTTGGGCGCGGCGGTGAAGCCGAGGTCGGTGAGGCCGTCGTTGACCAACTGGAGGGTCAGCCGGGAGGAGTTGACGAGGTCGGCCGTCACGATCGGTACGCCGATGTCGTTCTGGCCGTCCTGGCCGTCGCGGACGACGGTGCCGGCGAAGCGGCGGACGAAGCCGTCCGGGCCGTGGACGGTGAAGTCGTAGCGGCCGTTGGTCCCGGCGGCGTCCCAGACGTGGGTCGCGGTGGCACCGGGCGCCACGGTGTAGGGCGTGCCCGCGAACGGGAGCAGGATGTTGGGGTAGACGGTGTAAGGGAAGGCGACCGTCCCGTCGTTGCTCATGGTGCAGGTGACCCTGCCGGTCCTGCGGTCCACGTCCACGTCGGCCCAGGGCTGGTACGGCAGGTGGCGGTGCGGGCGTTCGCCGCGCTCCTGGACGGGCATGGACTGGGCGCCGGCCGCGGGCAGGGCGACGCCCGGCAGCTTGGTGCCCGCGTCGGCCCTGGCCATCAGCGCGTTGGTGTCGGGGAGCCCGGGTATCGAGAGGTCCGGTGCGGCGAAGTCGAAGCAGCTGGTGAGATCGCCGCAGACGGCCCGGCGCCAGCCCGAGATGTTCGGCTCGGTGACACCGGTGACCAGCTCCATGAAGCGCAGCACCGAGGTGTGGTCGAAGACCTGGGAGTTGACCCAACCGCCGCGCGACCACGGGGAGATGACCCAGAGCGGGACTCTGTTGCCGAGGCCGATCGCCCGGCCCTGGGTGAACTCCTCGGGCGTGCCGGGCTCCGGGGTGGGCGGGACCATGTGGTCGAAGTAGCCGTCGTTCTCGTCGTACATGACCAGGAAGACGGTGTGCTGCCACACCTCCGGGTTGGACATCAGCGACTGGAGCGCCGTGTTGACCCAGTGCGCGCCGTACGCCGGGCCTGCCTCCGGGTGTTCGGAGAACAGGTAGGGCGCGACCAGCCAGGAGATGGTCGGCAGGGTGCCGTCCTTGCAGTGGGCGTCGAAGGCGGCCGGGTCGAACCTGGTCATCGCGTTGATGTACCGCGGGTCCGTGGCGGGGAAGTTGTGGAACTGCTTGAAGTACGACAACGCGTTGTCGTCGTAGTCGCCCGTGCGGTCGTCCTTGCTGGGGTTGTGGTAGACCCGCCAGGAGACGCCCGCCTCCTGGAGCCGCTCGGCGTAGGTCGTCCAGTCTGCGACGGGGTTGTCGGTGACCGGGGTGTTGTCGATCCACGGGCCGGTGGTGCCGTCCCGTCCCGGCCCGGCGGTACCGGTCCACAGATAGAGGCGGTTGGGGTCGGTCGGCCCGGCGAGGGAGGTGAAGTAGGCGTCGCAGAGGGTGAACGCGTCGGCCAGGGCGTACTGGTAGGGGATGTCGTCCCGGGTGAAGTAGCCCATGGTGCGCTCGCCCTTGGCGGCGATCCACTTGTCCATCGCGCCGTTGTTGATCGCCTGGTGGCCGGTGGCCCAGTCGTGCGGCAGGCCGCCGGCGTTCTGCGCGTTGTACTTGGAGGTGTCCATCCGGTACGGCAGCATCACCCCGCCGTCGCTGCGGCGGGCGTCGGGCTGGCGGAACACGTCGCCGCCGTCCGGGAAGCGGAGCGCCTGCTTGTCACCGAAGCCGCGGACGCCGGCCAGTGTGCCGAAGTAGTGGTCGAAGCTGCGGTTCTCCTGCATCAGCACGACGACGTGCCTGACGTCCTTGATGGTGCCGGTGAGCCGGCCCGCGGTGGGTGCGGCGCCGGCGGGTGCGGCCGGGAGGCCGACGACGGCGGCCGCACCCGCGGCCGCGGTGGCGCCGACGAAGGTGCGGCGGGAGAGATCGGACATGACGAACTGGCCTCTCGAAGCTGTGGGAACCGGCTGGGCCGTGTGAACCGGCCGTGCCGGGTGGGCAGTCAGAGCTGCGGAGTGCTCAGAGCCGGAAGGTGGCGACGGCGGCGGCCGTGTCGGACGGCCACTGGTTGGCGGCGACGGCGTCCGGGTCGGTGCCGGTGGCGGGCCAGTCGGCGACCAGTGTGTGCGCCTCGACCAGCTTCAACGAGCCGGTGTACAGGACGTAGTCGATCCGGTCCTGCGGCTCGGGCCGGCCGCCGCGCTGCTTGCGGACCGGCGACCAGGTGAAGCCGGGGGCCTTGACCGGGTTGCGGTTCTCCTCGCGGAAGGTGTCGGTCAGTCCGGCGGCCTGGAGCACGGTGGTGACCGGCCAGGCGAGCGGGCCGACGCCACCGTGCGCGGTGGCGGTGGCCGCCGTCCAGTCCAGGTGCGAGGGCGAGGAAAGCGCCCCGGCGAGGACGACCGGGGTGCGCCCGGCGGCGTCGGCCCGGACGGCGGCGGCCAGCGCCCTGGTCTGCTGGAGGCGGACGGAGGCGTTCTCGGCGGCCGTCACCTGGGCGGCGCTCTGGCCGTCCTGGACGGCGTAGGGACCGTAGTTCGCCTCGTCCAGGTGCGCGGCCCAGAAGCGGACGGTCCGCCCGCCGGGCAGCTGGAGGGTGACACCGGCGGCGGGCAGCGCGGCGGTGACGGGCGTGACGGCGGTGAGCGGGTAGCGGCTGAGGATGCCCACACTGCCCGGGCTCTGGTAGGCGTACCAGCCGAGCGCGTCGGCGAGCGCCCGGGCCGCGGTGCCACCGGTCTCCTGGAGGGCGAGCACGTCCAGGCCCTGGGCGAGCACCACGCGCAGCTGCTTCTCCAGCGCGTCGGTGGAGTGCGTGCCGGCGTCCCAGAGGTTCCAGCCGGCCGCCTTGAGGAGCAGCGGCCCGGCCGGGTCGGCGACCGGGATCTGCACGGTGACGGTGTCGGTGGCACCCGCGCTGTCCTTGACGCCGACGACCACCACCTCGGGGTTCTTCGATGCCGCGGGGGCGGTGCCGGTCAGGGTGCCGTCGGCGCCGACGGAGGCCCAGGCCGGGCCGCTGACCTTGCGGAACGCGGCGGTGCCGGCCGGGTTGCCGGCCGGGCGGGACCAGAGCCCGCCGAGCTTCACGGTGACGGCGGCGCCGGGGGCTGCGGGGGCGGTGGTGAGCGCGTCGACCGCGCTGTGCGGGCGGACCACGACGGGCTTGGGCCGGAAGCTGAACGGGGCCGTCTGCGCCAGGATGCCGTAGCCGTCCTTGGCCAGCAGGTAGGCCGTGTAGGGGCCGCCGGTCAGCGCGGAGGTGTCGAGCTGGACGTCGCCGGACGCCGCGGCGGTGTACTTCCAGAGCAGCGAGCCGCCGTTGCCGGGCCGGCGGGTGCCGTCGTAGATGCCGACCCAGTTCTTGGCGTCGGGGGCGTCGGTCGTCCAGTGGAAGGTGAGCTTGTCGCCCTCGAAGGGGTCGGCGGAGGAGGTGAGCGCCAGGGCGCTGCCTGTGGCCACGGTTGTCCTGTCCGCCGCTCGGGAGGCCGGTCCGCGGGGGGGCGGGGACCGGGGCCCGTCCGCGGCTGGTCACGGAGGCTGGGTAGGGCTGCCCACAGTTGGCTGTACAACTGGGGGCGGGCCCCATTCATCCGAAGGCCGGCGACCAGGACATGAACGAGGTGTGACGGAACATCGGGCGGTGCGGGAACTCCGGCCCGGCCGGGCCGACGGGACGCGGCCGGGCGGAGTGGACCAAGTGGGTCCGGTGGACCGGGTGGACCGGGTGGACCGGCACCGGTCGGCGGCCGCCGGTCAGCCGGCCGGGGCCGGACCGCCGTGACCGCGCCCCTCCTCGACGAACCGCTTGAAGTCGTGCAGATCGTCGATGACCTGACGGTCCACGAAGCCCAGTGCCTCGCCGATCCGTTCCAGCAGTCCGTGCGGCTCGACGTCCAGCTGGAGCATGATCTTCGTGGTGCCCTCGCCGATCCGGTGGAAGGTCACCACCCCGGCCTGACGGACCTCGCCGGCCACGGTGGCCCACGCCACCCGCTCGTCCGGCACCACCTCCGTCGTCCGGGCCTCGAACTCCCGCTGTGCCCCGGCCACACCGACCACCCAGCGGGTCAGCCCGGGGCTCCGCCGCTCGATACTGACCACACCCCGCATGAACCGGGGGAACTCCTCGAACCTGGTCCACTGCTCGTACGCCGCCGAGAGCGGCACGTCGACCTGGACCGACTCCTCGATCTTCGTCATCGTGCGTCCCTTCCTCCCGAGGTACCGGCCACCGTCCGGCGGCCGCTCGCCGAACCGCCTGCCCCGCCCGGGCCGGACCATGCCCGGCTTCGGTGTACCCGGTTTCGGCGTGCCCGGCCGCGGAACGGACCGGCACCGAGGCTGACCGGCTCCGGACGGTCCATCGGACCGGCCCGCCGGACCGGGACTTCCGGCCGGACCGGCGTGAACGACGGCGCAGCGGGCAGGCGGACGCCCGGCCCGGCCGCTCCCCCGCGGCGGCTGCGGAGCGGGCGGGCCACCCGGAGCATCCCGAGCGCGTCCGAAGGAGGGATCCGTGTGGAGGGGTGGAGCCTCGTCCGCCTGCTCGCCGTCGCCTCGGCGGCGGCCATCGCCGCCTACGTCCTGAACCTGGCGTCCGAGGCGGTCGCCCGCCTGCTGGCCGCGCGGGGACACACCGGCCGGGTGCCGGCCCTCCTGCGCGGCTGCCGTCCGCCGCTGCTCGCGGCCACCGCCTGCGGGCTGATCCTCGCCGGAGAGCCGTGGGTGCGCGCGGCCCCGGCGGTCCACGGGGCCGTCCGGCATCTGCTGGTGCTCGCCGCCATCGCCTCCTGCGCGTGGCTCACCGCGCGCCTGGTGCGGCTGCTGGTGGACGGCGCGCTGCACCTCGCCGTCCGCCGGCGCGACCCCGCGTGGGCGGGCCGGGCCCGGACCCAGGCCGGACTGCTCGGGCGGATCTGCCAGGCGGCCGTCGCGGTGGTCGCCCTGGGGGCGATGCTGATGACGTTCCCGGCCGTCCGCGGCCTCGGGACCAGCCTGCTCGCCTCCGCCGGACTGGTCGGTGTGGTCGCCGGGATCGCGGCGCAGAGCACCCTCGCCAACCTCTTCGCGGGCGTCCAGATGGCCTTCGGCGATCTGGTCCGGATCGGTGACGTCGTGGTGGTGGCCGGGGAGTGGGGCACGGTGGAGGAGATCACCCTCACCTCGGTGGTGGTCGCCACCTGGGACCAGCGACGGCTGGTCATGCCGATGTCCTACTTCGCGGGCCGGCCGTTCGAGAACTGGTCCCGCCGGACCAGCCGGATCACCGGGACGGCACTGATCCACCTGGACCACAGCGCTCCGGTGGCCGCACTGCGCATGGTGTTCGACGACTTCCTGGCCAAGAACGCGCTCTGGGACGGTGAGGGCAGGGCCCTCCAGGTGGTCGACACCACACCGACCACCATCGTGGTGCGCGCCCTGATGACCGCCGCCAACGCCGACGACGCCTTCGAGCTGCGCTGCCAGGTCCGCGAGCACCTGGTCGCGCACGTCCACGAACACCATCCGCACGCGCTCCCGCGGGTGCCGGTGGCGCCCGCCGCCGGGCGGCCCGGGGAGCCGTGCCCGACGGCGGCCGACCAGTGTGAGGACCCGCGCCCCGGAATGTGACAAATCTCCTTCACGACTTCGTCACACCGCCGGGAGGAATCACCTCGGACATCGCGGGTACAGGGGCACGGACCGTCGCGGAACCGATGAAAGGACCGACATGGCTGCGCCCAGTGATGCCCTCCTCGCCCCCGCGCACTCGTTCGCCGAAAGCCAGGCCCGGACGAGGGACGCGGGTCCGGGCGGTGGAGTGCCCGGACCGAGGCCCGAGAGCCCCGGGACGCCCAGGACGCCCGGAACAGCGGAGATTCCGGAGATCGCGGAGATCACGGCGCCGCGCGAGGTCGCGCCGGCCGACGCACGCGCGCTGACCCGCACACTGATGCGGCGGCTCGGCGGGCTGGAGGAGGGCACCCGGGAGTACTCCTACGTCCGGGCCACCCTGATCGAGCTCAACCTCTCCCTGGTCCGCTTCGCCGTCCGGCGGTTCAGCTCCAGCCGCGAACCGCAGGAGGACCTCGTCCAGGTCGGCACCATCGGCCTCATCAAGGCGATCGACCGGTTCGACCCGGAGCACGGGGTGGAGTTCACCACCTTCGCCCTGCCCACCATCCTCGGCGAGATCCGGCGGCACTTCCGCGACACCACCTGGGCCGTGCACGTCCCGCGCCGGCTGCAGGAGCTGCGGCTCACCCTGGCGAAGGCCCAGGAGCTGCTGTCGCAGCGACTCGACCGCGCGCCGACCGTCGCGGAGCTGGCCGGGCACCTCTCGCTCTCCCAGGAGGAGGTGATCGAGGGACTCACCGCCGCCAACGGGCACACCGTCGGCTCGCTGGACATGAGCACGGACCCGTCCGAGGACTCCAAGGGCTCCCTGCTGCACCGGCTCGGTGACGACGACAGCAGGCTGGAGAAGGTCGAAGACCTGGTCTCGCTCAAGCCGCTGGTCGCCGCGCTGCCGGATCGCGACCGGCTGATCCTCTCGATGCGGTTCGTCGAGGAACTCACCCAGTCCGAGATCGGTGCCCGGCTCGGGGTCTCCCAGATGCATGTCTCCCGGTTGCTGAGCCGGACGCTGAAGCGGCTCCGCGACGGTCTGGACGAGGACTGAACGAACGTGTCCCGGCCGCCTCGCGGCCGGGACGCCCGTCCGGCGGCCCCCGCGCCTTGGCCGCCGGCTTTCCCCCGCGTAAGGTCGGAGGGCACTCTCTGGAGGGGAAAGACGACAACCATGCCAGTCGATCACGAGCAGTACCCGACGGCGACGGCCGCGCCCGTCGTACCGGCCGCGCTGACCGTCGAGGTCCGGCACACCGGGGCCGAGGCGGCGGTCTGCGCGGTGGCGGGCGACCTCGACATCGACAGCCTGTCCCCCGCCGAGGAGGCGCTGGCCTCGCTGGTGAAGCAGCGCCCGGCGCTGGTGGTGGTCGATCTGGAGGCCGTGGGCTTCTGTGATTCCTCGGGCCTCAATCTGCTGCTGAAGACCCGTCTGGCCGCCGACGCGGCCGGGGTCGGGTTCCGGCTCGCGGCGATCGCCCCGCCGGTCGCCCGGGTCCTGGAACTGACCGGTGCCGGCGCCGTGTTCTCGATCCACGAGTCGGTCGGCGCGGCGCTCGCCGCGTGAACGGCGGGACGCTGCCCGGTCGCGTCGCGCCCGGGCCCTTCGGCAGGTGCCACCGCGCCGCTCCGGTTCGCCGCCGGGCGGGCGGCGATCGAATCAGCCGCTCCAGGAATAACTCCGGGCCACCCGGGAATCCGACCAGACGACCTGCGACCGCGAAGAGCATGCACGGCGGAGAGCACCCAGTGCGGAGGACACCCGTCGCGAGGCACGCTCACCGCGAAGAGCACGAAGGGGTGAACCGCATATGACGAGGGGCCGGGGCACCCTGGACGACAGCCGGTCCGGCGTCGGCCCGCCGGCGGCCGGCCAGCGACGGCGGCTGCTGCTGGCCGGGCTCCCCAAACCGGTGGCCCGTGCCCGGGCGTTCACCCGGCAGGCGCTCGCCGACTGGTCGTGGCTGACTCCGGAGGACGGCGCCGACCCCGACGTGGTCGACGACGTCATGCTGCTCGTGGCCGAACTGGTGGCCAACGCCATGATGCACGGCGGCGGCCCGTTGGAGCTCCTGCTGGACGCCACCGGCGAACGCCTGCGGATCGAGGTGAGCGACGGCGAGGCCGCGCTGCCGGAGCCGCAGCTGCCGCACCGGCCCGGCCTGCCGGGCGGCCACGGGCTCCTGATCGTGCAGCGGACCGCAGACCGCTGGGGCGCCGATCGGCACGCCCGGGGCAAGGCGGTCTGGGCCGAGGTCGAGGCCCGGCGGCTGGCCCCGGGCCTGGCGGCCGACCGCTGAACGAACGGTCAGGACGCCCGGGGCGGGTGTTCCGACCGGCTACTCGGGGGCGCGCTCGGGCTGGGCGGCTCGGGCTCGTACGGAGCGCACGCCGAGGCGGCCCGGGGCGGTCACCGGCCCCGGGCCGCACGGCCGTCCTCCGGGGCCGCTCAGCCGGACTCCCCCACCAGCTCGGCCACCGTGTCGGGCCACCGGACGAGCCGGTGCTCGGCGCCCGGCGCGACCTCGTCGTACGTCCGCGCGAGGAAATCGGCGAGGTCCCGGGCCGGCAGCACCACCACGGCGCAGCCCTCGTCCCCGTGGAACTCGACGCCGACCAGGTCGGGCGACCACGGCCCGACCCGGAGGTCGCCCAGACCGGCGGGCGCGCGCAGCCCCGTACCGAACAGCTCTCGGGCGGCCGTCCAGGACAGTGAACCCTCCGGCTCGGCCGAGGCGTTGGCCCCGAAGCCGAGCGAGAGCGCGAAAGGGTCGCCGGGGTCGTACCGCACGGCCATCAGCACCGGTCGGGGTCGCGGCCCGACGATGCACGCCTCGATGAAGTCCTCGATGATCTGGGCCACGGTGCGCCCGCCCTCCCTGGTCGTGAATCCGCTGCCCGCCCGGTGTCGGGCGCGATCTGTCGGACTTGCGTTGATACCGCCGCTGAGCTGGGAATTCTCGATGGCACCGAAGTGCAGCAACCCCATAGAGTCGGCGGGCCCGCCCCGGTCGGGGCGATGGTCTCACCGGTTCGCGCGTCGAGAGCGCGCGACGGTCCAGGAGTTGACGGTCTGATGATGTGTGTGGCTTGCGGGGTGCGCCCCGTGGCGAGTGGGAACTGGCGCTGCTTCGGCTGCGCGGAGGCGGCGCCGGAGTGGCCCGCGGCGTACCGTTCGCCGCACGGCCTGGCGGTGGCGCTCTTCGTTCTGCTGGGCCTCGACGGGTTGATCTCCCTGGGACTGGTCGCGACCGATCTCTGGGCCCACACGTTCTACGGCCGCCTGATCGACGGGACGGACGACGTCGACAGCGGCCTGCTCGACACCCTGAGCACCCTGTCCGACGGGCTGAGCGGGCTCGCCGCCCTGGCGATGGTGGCCACCGCCGTGGTGTTCGTCATCTGGTTCTACCGGGTGCGGCAGAACGCCGACCTGCTGACTCCGAACGGGCACCGCCTCGGCAAGGGCTGGACCATCGGCGCCTGGATCACCCCGCTGGTCCACCTGTGGTTCCCCTGGCGGCTGATGGTGGACTGCTGGCAGGCGAGCGCCCCGCCGGCGGCGGACGGCCGGCGGCGCACGATGCCGCAGACCATCCTGACCCTGTGGTGGTCGGCCTGGGTCGGTTCCCTGGTGATCGGGCGGATCTCGAACACCCTCGCGGACTCGTCCGATCTGGACATCGTGCGCGGTGCGGTCCTCCTGGAGGCCGTCGGGGAGACGATCAGCCTGGTGGCAGCCGTGCTGGCGATCGTCGTCGTCCACCGGCTGACCTCGATGCAGCAGGCCCGCCGGACGATGATCGATCCGTTCGCCGCCGCCCTGGCGGTCAGGGCGGTCGCGGGGCACGGAGTGGCGGCGGCGACCGGCCCCACGGCGGCCGATACCTCAGGGGTCGGTACGGCAGGGGTCGGTACGGCAGGGGCGGCCGCCGCCGGCCCCACAGCCGCCGAGCCGCCGCGCTGAGCCGGGACCACGGCTCCGCCGCAAACGCCCCGGGGTGTCCGACGGCCGGCGCGGCGGGCCGGCGGCACGGGCGGGCTCAGCCGAGTCCGCGGGCGTGGCGCAGACGGGCGGAGACGGCGTCCGGGTCGACGATCGGGGCGGGGTAGCCGGCGGGCGGCGGGTCGAGGCGCCACGGCCGGTGGGCGGCTCGGCCCGCGAGCCCGGCCAGCTCGGGCACCCAGCGGCGGACGTAGGCGCCGTCCGGGTCCAGCCGGTCGGCCTGGGCGAGGGGGCTGAGCACCCGGTTGGGCCGGGTGTCCGTGCCGGTACCGGCCACCCACTGCCAGTTGAGCTGGTTGTTCGCCAGGTCTCCGTCGACCAGGAGGTCCAGGAAGTGGCGGGCGCCGATCCGCCAGTCCTTGTAGAGGGTCTTGGCCAGGAAGGACGCCGTGACCAGCCGGGCGCGGTTGTGCATCCAGCCCTCCTCGGCGAGCTGGCGCATCCCGGCGTCCACCAGCGGGAAGCCGGTCCGGCCCTGGCGCCAGGCCTCGCACTCCTCGTCGTCGGGCAGCCAGCGGTCGCCCCGGGGCCGGTAGTCGCGGTGCGCGGCCTCCGGGCGGGCGGCGAGCACCTGGTGGTGGAAGTCCCGCCAGACCAGCTGCCGTACGAACGCCTCGGCGCCGCTGCCGCCCCGGCGTTCGGCGGCCGCGACCAGTTCGGCGGCCGAGAGACAGCCGAAGTGCAGGTAGGGCGAGAGACGTGACGTGCCGTCGGCGGCGAGGTCGTCGTGGAGGTCCCCGTACTGTTCGAGCGGGTAGGCCTGCCACCGCCGCCGCCCGGCGCTCTCGCCGCCGGGCGGCAGGCCCGGCGAGTCGGGGGCGGCGACCGGGACGGGCTCGCTCGCGATCCCGTCGGGCGTGCGCAGCACCTTCGGCACCCGGTGCAGGGTGCGGCGCGGGGTCTGCTGCCAGGCCCGGAAGTACGGGGTGAAGACGGCGTAGTGGTCCTTGCCCTCGGGGGTCACCGCGCCCGGCACGGCCACGGTCAGGGAACCGTCGTGGACACGCAGCCGCTCGCCGAGCCGCTCGCGCAGGGCCTGCTCGCGACGGTGCGCGAAGCCGCTCACACCGGCGGCGACATGGACCGAGACGGCGTCCACCTCGGCGGCGAGGCGGGCGGTCTCGGCGGCGACGGGGCCGCCGCGCAGCACCAGCCGGCCGCCGAGCGGGCGCAGCGAGGCGTCCAGGTCGGTGAGGCAGTCGGCGAGGAAGGCGGACCGGTTGGGCGGGGCGAAGCCCACGGCGGCGACGGCCGGGTCGAGGACGAACAGCGGCACGACCTCGTCGGCGGCGTCGGCGGCGGCCCGGAGCACGGGGTTGTCGTGCAGGCGCAGGTCCTGGGTGAACAGGGCGATAGAGACGGTCATCAGTGGCGGCCCGGTGGTTGTGGTGACGGTTCCGGAACAGGGTCGGGGTCGGGGGTCGGCGGGGACGGCGCCCTGGGTGGGCGCCACGGCGAGGCATGTGAGCCTGTCACCCGGCCGGGCACACGGCAGGGCGGCGCGCCGGACGACGGGCCGGTACCGGGCCGTCGTCCGGCGGTTGTTCGGAGCCGGCGACGGTGCGGACGGGTCTGCCGGAACGGCGGCGGTCGTCTCGTCGTCGCGGGCCCCTGCGAGGGCGGGCGCAGCTCGGCCGGGCGGCGTCCGGCCATGACCTCCCCGGGCCGCACCGGCACCGGGGGCCGCCGCCCCCTGTACCGAGCCCGTCGCACGGTGGTCGCCGCAGACGGACCGGCCGGGTGTGTACCGGCCGGTCCGGATCGGCGGATGCGGGGCCGGCGCCCGGGGCGGGCCGGGTCAGGCCAGGGTGAGGAAGAGCTTCTCCAGCTCGGCCTCGCTCATCGGCGGGGCGTCGGTGTCCGCGGCCGCCATGCACTGACGCATGCCGCTGGCCACGATCTTGAACCCGGCCCGGTCCAGGGCCCGTGAGACCGCCGCCAACTGGGTGACGACGTCCTTGCAGTCCCGACCGGCCTCGATCATCGCGATCACTCCGGCCAGCTGGCCCTGCGCCCGGCGGAGGCGGTTCAGGACCGCTCCGACCGCTTCCTCGTCCACCTGCATGTCCGGGCCGCCTTTCATGGTGATGACCAGTCCCCCAGTGTACCCGGCGGGGTATCGCGGCCCTTGCGGCAAAGGACCGGCTCCGGGGCAGGGCCCGGCTCGCCCGACGAGCACGGGCTCACCCGATCAGGTGAAAGCGGAAAAATCGCGTGCGCGGAGAGCGACAGTCAATCTACCTTGAGTCACCCGAACGCACATCCGGGCCGCCCGGCGTCCGGATCGACAGGGAGGACCACTCATGACATCCACGATCCATGGCGCACGTCCCGCCCACCCCGAGAACGCGGACGAGCCGCCGCGCCCGCGCGTGACCGTCCCCGACGGTGGGCCGATCACCGACGCCCGGCGCCCGGTGGCCGCTGAAGGGGCGTCACATATGAGGCAAGTGAGCCATTTCCGCACAACAGCGGGTGAAGTGACCATCCGTGCACGGGGATCCACCTGAACACCTAGGCTGTCCGCCAATAGATCATCAGATCATAGGTGCGGGGAGGCAACGGTGGAGTACGAGACGATGCGGGAGCACGGTGAGCCCTCCGTCCCCGCCGATCTGCACCCCGAGATCCCGCATCCGGCCCGGATGTACGACTACTACCTGGGCGGGAAGGACAACTTCCCCGCCGACCGCGCCGCCGCCGAACGGGCGCTGGCGGCGAACCCCGAGTTCCGGTCCACCGCACGGGCCAACCGGGCCTTTCTGCACCGGGCGGTGCGGACGGCGGCGGCCCTCGGCCTCGACCAGTTCCTTGACATCGGCACCGGTATCCCCACGGCCGGCCATACCCATGAGATCGCGCAGACCGTCAATCCGCGATCGCGGGTCGTCTATGTGGACAACGACCCGATCGTGCTGACTCATGCGCGCGCCCTGATGGCCGGGACGCCCCTCGGCCGGACCGCCGTGCTCCAGGCCGATCTGCGCGACCCGGCCGACGTCCTCGCCGCCACCAAGGCCGAGCACCTGCTCGACTTCGGACGCCCGGTGGCACTGGTCCTCGCCGCCGTACTGCACTTCCTGCGGGACGAGGACCGGCCGTACGAGGTGGTGCACACGCTGCTCGACGCACTGGCGCCCGGCAGTTGTCTGATCCTGTCGCACGGCACGGCCGACTTCATCCCCGCCGAGGTCCGCGACCGGGTCACCGGGGTCTACGACAGGGCCACCGCCCCACTGGTCGGCCGCAGCCGGGAGCAGGTCCAGGCGTTCCTGGACGGGCTCGAGGTGCTGGACCCCGGAGTCGTCACCGTCCCGCTCTGGCGGCCGGACGGCGCTCCCGGCGAGGGCGCGGAGCGGGTCAGCATGTACGGCGCGCTGGCGCGCAAGGCGTAGGCGGCACGGGCCCCGAGCGGTAGGGGCCCCGAGCGGCGCGCGGCGAGGCCCCGCCGAAGCCGTCGGACAGGCCGTCCAGCCGGTGCACTCCGCACCACCCCAACGCGCCAGTAATCCCCAGCGGGGATCGGGGGGTTAGCCCCATGCCCCGGACCGTCAGCACCGGGATACCGTACTCGAACCGGCTCCACAGGGGGGCCTTCACCAGCGACTTTCTCAGATGTGGGGTAGAGGAATGCGCCAGCAGCGCCGCTACGTCGGAGCCCTCGTGCTCGCCGGGATCACCGTGGGCGGACTCAGCGCCTGTTCACCCGACAAGAACTTCAAGGACGACTCCGCGATCCCGGAGAAGATCACCTCCGTCCGGCTGGACAGCACCACCGGAAGCGTCACCCTGCACGGCCGGGCCGGAGCCGACACGGTCTCCGTCCACCGCTCGGTCGACTACTCCGGCGACAAGCCCGGCACCACCGTCACGGTGGAGAACGGCGCGCTGGTCCTGCACGGCTGCGGACGCCACTGCTCGGTCGGCTACACCGTGGAGCTCCCGGCCGGGCTGCCGATCAGCGGGCAGACCTCGAACGGGGCGATCAGCCTCTCCCAGGTCGGCCAGGTGAACGTGTCCACCACCAATGGCGGCATCACCCTGGACGGCGTGGCCGGCCCGGCCGAGGTGAGGACCACCAACGGCGCGATCAAGGGCACCGGGCTGAACGGCGACCACGTCCAGGCGGAGACCAGCAACGGCCGGATCGACCTCACCCCGGTCAGGGCCCAGGACGTGAAGGCGAAGACCTCCAACGGCGGCATCGCCCTCACCGTCCCGGCCGACGCCTACAAGGTCTCGGCCGACACCGACAACGGCAGCAAGAACATCGGTGTCGGCAACGACCCGAACGGCCGGTACCGGCTCGACCTCCGCACCTCCAACGGGGGCATCACCGTCCGGACCTCCTGACGGCCGGGCCGGGAGCTCACCCGGTCCAGGTCCGCACGTCCAGAAGTGGCGGGTCGAGCGGCCAGGGCGGGGCGGCGGCCGTGGCCGCGAGGCGGAGAGCGCCGAGCAGCGGCGGGCCGTCGGGCCGACGCGGGCGGGCGGCCGGCAGGACGGCTGCCAGGGTGGCCACGGCGGCCCCGCGAACCGATGGTAGGTTGAACAGGCCTCCGGTCAAAGCGATCTGAGGCTCCGTCAGCGCGGCGGCTCCGGCAGCAGCAGCCGCGCTGACGGCGATCTCCTCCCCCGCCCGCCGGACGATCCCGCCCGCGACCGCGCAGCCCGCCTCCGCCGCCATGGCGACCTCCGGGGCGAACGCGGCCAGCAGGGCGGCACGGTCCGGGCGCGGCTGGAGCGCGGCGGGCAGGCCGGTCACCGGGCCGTAGCGGCGTTCCGCCGACTCCAGCAGGGCCGGCGAGCCACCCGCACGGCCGTCGTACGCGCGCAGGGCCGCCTCCAGACCGGCCCGGCCGATCCAGGCGCCGCCGCCGCAGTCGCCGAGCAACTGCCCCCAGCCGTCGGCCCGTCGCCAGCCGGTGTCGGGGTGGAAGCCGATCGCCACCAGGCCGGTGCCCGCGGCCACGGCCACGCCCGGCCGCGCCCCGAGCGCGCCCGCGTAGGCGGAGATCGCGTCGCCGGCCAGGACCAGCCGGCCCGCTCCGGTGGCGCGGGCCAGCGGGGCGGGCAGCTTCGCCGCCAGGTCGCGGCCGAGCAGTGCCATCCCGGTGGCTCCGATGGCAACGGCACTGACGCACCCACCGGTTCGCCCGTCCGCTCGCCCGTCCGCTCGCACCGAGGCGGCCAGCGGGCCGAGGGCGGGGAGCAGCCGGCCGAGCAGGGCGTCCGCGTCGTGGCCGGCGCCGGAGATCCGGGCAGGGCTCGCGAGTTCGACGGTGCGCGCCCGGGACAGGTCGGCGGGCCAGGCGTCGGGGGCGAGGGCGAGCCGGATGCCGGAGCCTCCGACGTCAATGCCGATCACCCAGGAGCCTCCGGCGGCTTCGGCCTGGGCCGATGTCCGGTCCACAGCACTCCTCCCAGTGATGTTGCTCTTCCACATCCCGAGACTTCTGTGCGAGAAGCCTCGACATCCCGACGGGTGTCAACCTCAGGTGTGTCCGAAGTGTGCCATCACCGCCCCGGGAAGGAGACCGCGCCGTACACCGTGCCGCCGCCCTCACCACCCGGGCGCACGCGGACTTCTGCCGCGCCATCACCGCCGCCTGTCACGGCGCCGCGCCTGCCCAGGGTCCGGGCGGCCGGCGGGGACACCGGCATCTGAGGTCCAGTCACCTCTGGGCAGACCGCCGCGCGGAGCCGGGAACGGCCCCGCGCGGCGCGGTGACGGCTTGGTGGCGGCTCAGGAGCGGAGGTCGAAGACCAGGCGGGCCGAGACCTTGCCGGCCAGCACCTCCTCGATGCAGGCGTTGACGTCGTCGAGTTTGCGGGTTTCGCGGATGACGCGGGTGCGGCCGAGGGCGTGCAGGCGGAAGACCTCGGCGAGGTCCTGGCGGGTGCCGACGATCGAGCCGGTCACCTTGGTGCCGTTCAGCACGGTCTCGAAGACGGGCAGTTCGAGCTTCCCTCCGGCGGGCAGGGCGACCAGCACCAGTGTGCCGCCGCGGCGCAGCGAGGCGTAGGCGGCCTGGAAGGAGGCGTTGCTCACCGCGAGCGCGATGGCCGCGTCGGCGCCGCCGAGTTTCTGGACTTCGGCCGCGATGTCCTGGGTGCGGGCGTCGAGGACGTGGTCGGCGCCGAGTTCCCGGGCGAGGGCGAGTTTTTCGTCGGTGATGTCGACGGCGATGGTCTCGGCGCCGAAGACGCGGGCGTACTGCAGGGCGAGGTGGCCGAGGCCGCCGATGCCCGAGACCAGGACGCGCGTGCCGGGGCGGGCGCCGGAGACCTTCAGCGCCTTGTAGGTGGTGACGCCCGCGCAGGTGAGCGGTGCGGCGTCCAGCGGGTCGATGCCGTCGGGGACGGGCACCACGTAGTCACCGTGGGCGAGCGCGTACTCGGCGTAGGCGCCGTCCACCGAGTAGCCGCTGTTGTGCTGGCCGAGGCAGAGCGTCTCCCAGCCCGAGACGCAGTGGTCGCAGCGCCCGCAGGCGTCGGCCAGCCAGGCGATCGCCACCCGCTCCCCCGCCTTGGTGTGGCGGACCTGCCCACCCACCGCCTCGACGATGCCGACACCCTCGTGGCCGGGCACGAACGGCGGACTGGGCTTGACGGGCCAGTCACCATGGGCGGCGTGGATGTCGGTGTGGCAGATCCCGGACGCCTCCAGGCGGACCAGCACCTGGTGCGGCGCGGGCGTCGGGACCGGGCGGTCCTCGATCACCAGCGGCTGGGCGAAGTCTTGGACGACGGCGGCCTTCATGGTCTCTGCCTTTCGAGCGGGAGGACTTGGGCTGTTTCCATCCCACGCCCACCGCGCCCGTCCCGTAAGGGCCGAAGAGGACCCACCCACCCGGGCCGATGGTCCCCGCCCGCCCCGGCCAAGGTCGCCCCAGGCCAGACCCCGGCCCGGGTCAGCCGGGGTGGAAGATCACCCGGACGTCGGCGTCGACGGGCAGGATCAGCACGTTGCCCTCGTTCCAGGTCCAGGTGTACGGAACGAGGAACATCCGGTTGTTCGACTGGGCCAGCAGACGCAGGCCGCGATAGCGGTAGTGGAAGCGCTGGGCCGGCCCCGGGTCCGGCAGTGCCCGCTCGTCCACGCCCTGCCACTGGAGGTAGAGACGCTCCGTGGTGTCGACGATCACGGCGGGGCGCAGGGCGAGGTTGCCGGCGAGGCGGTGCGCGTCGCTGGTGCCCTTCTCGTGGGCGTAGCCCCCGGCGGCCCAGAACGAGCAGAGCGCGATGATCGCGACGCTGATGCCGAGCGCCGCCCGCTCCCCGGGCAACGGGTAGGGGGCGCCGGCGCTCCGCACGGCCAGCAGCCGGGCGAGGACGGCCAGCAGCAGGGCGCCGCCCAGCAGGAGCGGCGTGCCCATCGCGCCCGCGTCGATGGTCTGGAATCCGGCGAGGAAGCCGAGCACCAGGAGCGGAACGGCCAGGAGCCCGATGACGCGGCAGAAGCGGCGGACGGCCCGGGAGGCACCCGGGTCGTCGCGGACGGCGCTGGTCGCGAAGTGGTAGGCCAGCGCCGCGAGGAGGGCTCCGCAGAGGACGGCTCCCACCGGGAGGTAGAGCGCGGCGGAGCTGCGGAGCAGGTAGTCCTGGGTGGCGAAGCCGAGCGTCGCGGCGTCCACGCCGAAGAAGCTGTAGAGCGCGTCGGTGTAGGCGTAGCCGAAGAAGAGCAGCAGGGCGGTGACGAAGGTGGTGGGGGCGATCCACGAGGCGATCCGGCCGATCCAGCCGCTCCAGGTCTCCGGCCGCGCCGCCGGTGCCTCCTGCGGCGGCCCCTCCTGCGACGGGCTCCCCGGTGCGGAGGCCGCCGGTTCAGGGGCCGCCGGTTCGGGCGCCACCGGCTCCGGGCCGCCGGCCCCGGTGCCTCCGGGCGGCTCCTGCTCCGCAGGCCTCAGGGCGTGCTCGCAGACGCTGTTCCGCCACCGGGCGCCCCGGGCGTGGCCGGCGGGTAGGAGCTCCCGCCCCCGGGCGAGGCGGAGCCCGGGCTGCCGCTCTGGCCCTCCGACGCGCTCTCGACCACGACGTGGCCCGAGGCGGTGGCGTTCCGGCTGGAGCCGCCCACGGTCACGGTGAGGCAGATGACGCGTTCGCTGCCGGCCGGTGGCCTCGGCCCCGGGAGCGTGAACGTGACCGTGGTGCTGCTGCCGCCGACCACGGTGACCGTCCGGCTTCGCGGACTCGCCGGCGCGGACCTGGTGTTCCCGGTGCAGTCGACGACCTGGCTGATCTCGGCGGTGAACGTGCTCCGGGACGAACTCTCCAGGAAGACGCGGACCGTCGGCCAGATGCCGCTGGCGCTCGCCGACACCTCGCCCGCGGCGTTGAACCCGCCCTGGTTCCCACCCACCGAGGTCCGGTTCTCCGAGGGCTGCCGCCCCCCGCCTTCCACGGGCGGCGAGGACTCGGGCTCGGCCGTTCCCGACGCCCCGGCCGATGCGGCCGGGGACGCGGGCCCGGCACCGCCGCCCCCGGAGCAGGCCGCGAGCGTCGAGACCACCAGTGCCGCCAGAAGCCACCGGACCGGTCCTCCTGCTGCGCCGCGCGGTGCGGTTCGCGGTGTTCCGGGCATGCGGTCCCCCATCCAGGGACGAGAAGAGCACGGGCGGGGCCGGTCGGTCCGCCCCGCCGCACGCTACCCGTTCGCACACGTTCCGTCTGTCCGCCGAGCGGGTGGCACGGCAGACCCCGGCAGCGGGGCCGGCGGCCCGGGTCAGGGCGTCGGCCGCCCACCGCGGACCAGGCCCGACTGGTAGGCGATGGCGACGAGTTGGGCCCGGTCGCGGGCGTCGAGCTTGGCCATGGCGCGGTGGACGTGGGTGCGGACGGTGAAGGGGCTGACGTACATCCGCTCGGCGATCTCCTCGTTGGTCAGGCCGGTGGCGGCCATGGCCATCACCTCGCGCTCGCGGGCGGTGAGGACGGACAGCCGCTCGGGTGTGCCGGTGGGGGCGGGGTCGGGCTGGGCCAGGAACTGGTCGATCACGGCCCGGGTGGCGGCGGGCGACAGCAGGGCCTCGCCCGCCGCCACCGTGCGCAGCGCCGCGAGCAGTTCCTTCGGGTCGGCGCCCTTGCCGAGGAAGCCGCCGGCGCCCGCCCGCAGGGCCTGGGCGACGTACTCGTCGATCTCGAAGGTGGTGAGGATGAGCACCCTCGTCCCGGTGAGCTCCTCGTCGCCGCAGATGGCGGCGGTCGCCGTCAGGCCGTCGACGCCGGGCATCCGGATGTCCATCAGGACGACGTCGGGCCGGGTGGCCCGGGCGAGTTCGACCGCCTCGCGGCCGTCGGCGGCCTCCCCGACCACCTCCATGTCCTCGGCCGCGTCGATCAGCACCCGGAACGCGCCGCGCAGCAGTGCCTGGTCGTCGGCGAGCAGTACGCGAATGGTCATGACTGGTCCTTGTCCTCTCGGGCGGCGGCGGTGCGCAGGGGCAGTTCGGCGGAGACCCGGAAGCCGCCGTCCGGGCGGCGGTCGGCGTGGAGCCGCCCGCCGACGGCGGAGGCCCGCTCGCGCATGCCGATCAGGCCGTAGCCGGTCGCGTCGGCCGCCGGGCCGGGGATCGCGGGCCAGGGGGTCGCGGATCGCGGGGCGGCGGGCCGGGGGCCCGGCGGGCGGGGCGCCCCCGGTCGCCGGACGGTGGACGCGCCGTTGGCGACGGTGAGGGCGACCCGGCTGCCGGAGTACGCGAGGGTCACGTCGGCGGTGGCACCGTGCGCGTGCTTGGCGACGTTGGTCAGGGACTCCTGGACGATCCGGTAGGCCGTCAGGTCGACCCCCGGGGACAGCGGACGCGGCTCGCCCTCGACAGCGAGCCGGACCGCGAGCCCGGCGCGCTCGAACGAGTTGATCAGGCGCGGGAGCTCGCCGAGCCCGGGGGCCGGCTCCAGCGGCGCCTGCGGGTCGTCGGCGCGGCGCAGCAGGCCGACGGTGGCCTTGAGCTCCTGGAGCGCCGAACCGGTGGCCTCGGTGAGGTGGCTGAGCACCTCGCGGGCCTGGGCGGGGTGGGTGTCCATCAGGTGGACGGCGATGCCGGCCTGGGCGTTGGCCAGGGCGATGTGGTGGGCGACCACGTCGTGCAGGTCGCGGGCGATCCGGATCCGCTCGTCGGCGACCCGTCGCTGGGCCTCCTCCTCGCGGGTGCGCTCGGCGCGCTCGGCGCGTTCCTCGATCGCGGCCAGGTGGGCACGGCGGGTCCGGATCGCGTCACCGATGGCGCCGGGCAGCAGGACCCAGCTGATGACGCCGAGTTTGTCGCTCAGCGGCGCACCGGACTGGACGGCCAGGGCGGTGGTGCTGAGCAGCACGGCGGCGATCACCGTGGCGTTGCGCGCGGTGGACCGGTCGGTGCGCACGGCCAGGAAGTAGAGGGCCAGCACCACGGGGCCGACCAGGGCGGGGGTGAGCCGGAGGCCGGTCAGTGTGAGCAGGATGCCGAAGCCGAGGGTGACGGCGGTCACCGCGCGGGGGTAGCGGCGGTGGGCGAGCAGGGTGAGGCTGGACACGGCCGCGAGGACGACGGCCACCGGGTCGGGCGGGCCGTAGTGGCCGGCGCGGTCGACCATGGTGCTCACGCAGGTCAGCGCGGTCAGGACGATCACGGCCAGGGTGTCCAGCAGGCGGGGGTGGCGGCGCCGCACGCGCTGCCAGAGGTCGGTCATTCTCGTGCTCTCCGAATCCAGGGATGCCCTGGCGGCACCCTTGGCCGGGGTTCTGCCAGTACGGTCGCCGGCCGCCGCCGCGGGGCGGTGACCGGCAGGCCGGGGGCCGTCGGCGCGGTGGTCGACGGCCCCCGGACGGAAGGGGAACGATCTAGACGCCGACGGAGTGCCGAACCGGTTCCGGCCGGGGCGCCGGGGTCTGGAGCCGGGCGCCCTCGACATCGATGTCGGGCAGGATCCGGTCCAGGCTACGCGGCAGCCACCAGGCCCTGCGCCCGAGCAGTGCCAGGGCGGCCGGCACGATCGCCATCCGGACCACGAAGGCGTCGAAGGCGACGGCGGCGGCGAGGCCGAGACCCATCATCTTGATCATCGGCTCGTTCATCCCGATGAAGCCGGCGAAGACGCTGATCATGATGAACGCGGCGGCGGTGACGACCCGGGCGTTGTGCCGGAAGCCGGTGACCACGGCCTCGCCGGGTTCCTCGCCGTGGACGTAGGCCTCGCGGATCCGGGTGACCAGGAAGACCTCGTAGTCCATGGCCAGGCCGAACACCACGCCCACCATGAAGATCGGCATCATGCTCATCACCGGACCGGTCTGGTCGACTCCGATCAGCCCGGCCAGCCAGCCCCACTGGAAGACCGCGACGACCGCGCCGAGCGCGGCGGCCACCGACAGCAGGAAGCCGAGCGCCGCCTTGAGCGGGACGAGGACGGAGCGGAAGACCACCAGCAGCAGGACGACCGCCAGGCCGACGACGACGACGAGGTAGGGCACCAGCGCGTCGGTGAGCTTCTGGGAGACGTCGATGTTCATCGCGGTGGCACCGCTCACCAGAACGGTGGCGCCGGTGGCGGTCTTCAGGTCGGCCGCCTTGCCGCGGATGGCGTGGACCAGGTCCTTGGTCTCGGCAGCGGCCGGCCCGGTGGACGGCACGGCGGTGAGCACCGCGGTGTCACCGGTCCGGTTGAACATCGCGGGCGTGACCGAGACGACGCCCGGCAGACCGGAGACGGTCTTGGCGACCCGGTCGGCGGCGGCCTTGGGATCGGCCACCCCCTTGACGTCCACCAGGACGCTCAGCGGGCCGTTGAAGCCGGGGCCGAAACCGTCGGAGAGCAGGTCGTAGGCGCGCCGCTGGGTGGTGGAGGTCGGCTTGGACTCGTCGCCCGGCAGCCCCAGCCGCAGGTCGAGGGCGGGCGCGGCGAGAATGCCGAGGCCCAGCACGCCGCCCACCAGTACGGCCACCGGGCGGCGCAGCACGAAGCGGGCCCACCGGGCGCCACCGTTGGCCCGTTGCCGGACCGTGCCGCCGTTCCGTATCCGGCGGGGCAGGACGCGGCGGCCGAGGAAGCCGAGCAGGGCCGGCACCAGGGTCAGGGCGACCAGCACCGCGATCACGACCGTCCCGGCGGCGGCCATGCCCATCTTGGCGAGCACCGGGATGCCCACCACGGAGAGCCCGGCCAGCGCGATCACGACGGTGAGCCCGGCGAAGACCACGGCGGAGCCGGCCGTGCCGGCGGCCCGCGCGGCGGCCTCCCGGGGCTCGTGGCCCTCGGCGAGTTCGGCGCGGTAGCGGGACACGATGAAGACGGCGTAGTCGATGCCGACCGCGAGGCCGAGCATCATCGCCAGGGTGCTGGTGGTGCTGGAGAGGCCGAGCGTGCTGCCGAGCGCGGTGATCGCGGCGATGCCGAGGCCGACCCCGACCACCGCCGTCAGCAGCGGCAGTCCGGCGGCGGCGAGCGAGCCGAAGGTGATCAGCAGGACGAGGGCGGACAGCGCCATGCCGATGGCCTCGCTGCTGCCGCCCATCTCCGACTTGGGCAGCAGCGCGCTGCCGCCGATCTCGACCGTGAGGCCGGCGTCGCGGCCGTGCTGCGCGGCCTGTTCGAGGGCGTCCGTGGCGGCCGTCGACAGGGCGCCGGGCTTGGCGTCGTAGCCCACGGTCGCGTAGGCAGTGGAGCCGTCCTCGGAGACGGCGCCGGCCTGGAACGGGCTGACCGCGCCGGTGACCTGCTCACCGTGGGCGAGCTCGGCGACGGTCCGCTCGACCGCCTGCTGGTTCGCGGTGGCGGTGATCTTCTGCCCGGACGGTGCGACGAAGACCAGTCGGGCCGAGGCCCCGTCGGCCTTGGCGCCGGGGAAGCGCTCCTCCATGAGGTCGAAGGCCTTCTGCGCCTCCGTGCCCGGCATGGCGAAGCCGTCGTCGGGGGCGGCCGGCGCCTTGGCGGCCAGGACACCGGCGGTCGCCAGCAGCGCGACCCAGAGCAGAGTCACCAGGCGGCGCCGGAGAAAGGCCCATCGGCCCAGGCGGTACAGGAATGTGGCCACGGAAGAGCAGACTCCTTCGAAGGACGATCACAGTGCGCGCCGGGGCGCCCCCGGTGGCCTCGCGGCCCGGGTCGCCCGCAGCATGGCCATCCTCGGTCGGCCGGGGCCGTCGGGTCGTCCTCGCTCCGCAGACACTTTCCGTACTGCGCATGCAGTAGGAAGCGGTCCCGAACGGAGTACGGCGGGCCTCCCCCTACGGCGCCGCGCCCCCGGTCGCGTCACCCGGGCGGGCGGTGACGACGGGCCGTGGGCGGCCGGGCGAAGTAGCGTGATGTGCCTGGCC
The DNA here is from genome assembly GCF_044753005.1 of Kitasatospora sp. NPDC088548. Classification (NCBI taxonomy): domain Bacteria; kingdom Bacillati; phylum Actinomycetota; class Actinomycetes; order Kitasatosporales; family Streptomycetaceae; genus Kitasatospora; species Kitasatospora sp. NPDC088548. The sequence continues at coordinate 78,375 of NZ_JBIVMI010000015.1, read as the reverse complement.
TGACCCTTTTGTCCGGTCCGTCCAGATCCGACCCTTTTCGATGATGTGCTCATCCCGCTGCCGGAGGTGGCCCAATGGGGGTTCCAGCCGCTCGCATCGTGTTCGACGAGAGCGACCGTACGGCCGTCGCGGACGCGGTGACGGAGATCCTCGCCACCGGCGCGCTGACGCTCGGCCCGTGGACCGAGCGTTTCGAGCAGGCGTTCGCCGCCGAACACGGCGCCTCGCACGCGGTCGCCGTGGCCAGCGGCACGGCGGCCCTGGAGGTGGTGCTGCGCACCGTCGGCGTCCGGGACCGCGACGTCGTCGTCCCGGCCGTCACCTTCTACGCGACCGCGGGCGCCGTCGTCCACGCGGGCGGCCGGCCCGTCCTCGCGGACGTGGACCCGGCGACCTTCGCGCTCAGCCCCGAAACCCTGGAGGCGGCCCTCACCCCGGACACCGCCGCCGTGGTGCTGGTGCACATCGGCGGGCTGATCACACCCGAGGCGGACGCCCTGCGCGCAGTCTGCGACCGCCGGGGCATCCCGCTGGTCGAGGACGCGGCCCACGCCCACGGCAGCAGCTACCAGGGGCGGCCCGCCGGGTCGTTCGGCCTGGCCGGCGCCTTCTCCTTCTACCCGACCAAGGTCGTCACCAGCGGCGAGGGCGGCATGATCCTCACCGAGTCGGCCGAGCTGCGCGACGAGGCGCGGATCTACCGCGACCAGGGCAAGGGCTCGTTCACCACCAACCACCACGTCCGCTTCGGCGCGTCCTGGCGGATGAGCGAGCTGAACGCGGCCGCCGGAGCGGTGCACCTGCGCCGGCTCAAGGAGTTCGTGGAGACCAGGCGCGCGGTGGCCCAGCGGTACGACGCGGCGCTCGCCGGGCTGGACGGGCTGCGGACGGTGGCCGAACCGGCCGGCTGCCGCGGCAACTACTACAAGTACGTGGCGCTGCTGCCGCACGGCGTCGAACGCGCCGCGTTCAAGCGGACGGTGGCCGAGGAGTACGGCGTCCGGCTCTCCGGCGAGGTGTACGACCTGCCGCTGCACCTGCAGCCCGTGTTCGCGCCCTACCGGACGGCGCCGCTACCGGTGGCGGAGGACCTCTGCGCGCGGCAGATCTGCCTGCCGGTGCACTCCGACATGACCGCGGACGAGACCGACCAGGTGATCGAGGCGGTCTCGGCCGTCCACCGCCGGTTCGCGGGATGACCCCCGGGCGGCCGGTCCCCGGCAGGCCCGGGACCGGCCGCCCGCACCGACCGAAGAGACCGGACTAGGAGAGAGAACGTGCGCGTAGCCGTCACCGGGGGATGCGGATTCATCGGCTCACACGTCGTGGACCGGCTGCTGTCGGCCGGGCACGAGGTGCTCGCGGTGGACGCCACCGACAAGTACCTCAACCCCGACGCCGAGCACTCCCGTATCGACGTCCTCGACCTGCCCGCCCTGACCACCGCCCTCGACGGCAGCGAGGTGGTCTTCCACCTCGCCGCGATGGCCGACGTCGAACAGGTCTCCGCCGACCCGGTCCGGGCCGTGCGGACCAACATCGACGGCACCGCGACCGTCCTGGAGGCGGCCCGGCGCAGCGGCCTCAGCCGGACCGTACTGGCCAGCACCGTCTGGGTGTACGGCGCCGCGCTCGCCGGGGAGGGGCCGGAGGGCGAGGAGCAGGAGGTGGACGAGCACGTCCCGGTCGAGCTGGAGCGCAGCGGGCACCTGTACGTCGCCACCAAGCTCGCCGCCGAGATGCTGGTGCACAGCTACCGGGAGCTGTACGGGCGGCACTTCACCATCCTGCGCTACGGCATCCCGTACGGCCCGCGGATGCGCGACGAGCTGGTGGTGGCCCGGTTCGTGCAGGCGGCCCTGGCCGGGCGGCCGATCACCATCGCGGGCGACGGCCGGCAGAGCCGCAACTTCGTCTACGTGGAGGACCTCGCGGACGCCCACGTCCGCGCCCTCTCCCCCGCCGCCGAGGACCAGACCTTCGCGCTGGAGGGCTCGGCCGCGGTCTCCGTCCGGGACATCGCCGACACCGTCGACCGGTTGCTCGGACCGGTCACCATCTCGCACATCGAGGCGCGCGCCGCCGACTACGCCGGGCGCCGCATCTCGTCCGCCCAGGCGAAGCGGCTGCTCGGCTGGTCACCGCGGACCAACTTCGCCGACGGGGTGCGGCGGTACGCGGACTGGTACCGGGACGCCACCGGCGCCGGGCCCGACCCGTCCTGAGCCGGGGCACCGCCGTGCCACACGCCCTGCTGGTCTCCGGTTCGCTCGGCCAGGGGCACGACGTGATGGCCCAGGCGTGCGCGGACTCGCTGCGGGCCCGGGGCTGGACGACGTCCACGGTCGACGCGATGGCGCTGCTCGGGCAGCGCGCGGGCGCGGCCGGGGAGGCGGTCTTCCGGCGGCTGCTCGACCTGCCAGGGGTGTACGACGCCCTCCACTTCTCGGCGCTGCGGCCGGGCGCGCGGCTCGCGCTGCTGGCCGACGCGGCGGCGCGGGCCCGGCTGGTGCCGGCCCTGCGGGAGCTGGTCGCGCGGCAGCGCCCGGAGCTGGTGGTGTCGGTGTTCGCGACCGCGAGCTCGGCGGTGAACCGGTTGCCGGGGCGGGGGTTCCGGCATCTGGTGCTCTGCACGGACGTGACGCCGCACCGGCTCTGGGTGCAGGACGGCACCGACCTGTTCCTGGTCACCTCCGAGGTCGCCGCGTGCGCGGTGCGGCGCTACCGGCCGGACGCGGCGATCGCCGTACTGCCGGCACCGCTGCGCGCGCCGTTCTACCGCCCGCCCGGGCGGGCGGCGGCGCGGGCCGGGCTGGGCGTGCCGGCGGACGCCCGGTGCGTGCTGCTGATGTCCGGCTCCTGGGGCCTCGGCCCGCTCGCCCGCACGGCGGCCGCTCTCGCCGACGCCGGGCCGCACGTACTGGCCGTGGCCGGACGCAACCGGGAGCTGGAGCGCCGGCTGCGCCGGGCCGCCGACGGCCGCCCCCGTCTGCACCCGTTCGGGTACACCGACCGGATCCCCGCCCTGATGGCCGCCGCCGACCTGGTGGTGACCAGCTCCGGCGACACCTGCAGCGAGGCCCGCGCACTGGGTCGGCGCCTGCTGCTGCTGGACGTCGTCCAGGGCCACGGCCGCGACAACCTGCAGCACGAACTGGAGCTGGGCCACGCCGACGTCACCTCCGCCCGCCCCGCCGAGGTCGTCCGGAGCGCCCTCGCCGCCCTGGCCCGCCCCGCCCCGGCCCCGTCACCCGGCGCCTCCCCCGAGGCCTGGCGGACGGGCTTCGCGGCGGCCCTGGGACGGGTGGGCCTGGCGGCGGAGTAGCGGGGGACGCCCGGTCCGGCACCGCTTGCGACAGCGGTGCCGGACCGGGACCACACGGCACTGCCGGAGACACCTGTCCGGTCCCGGTGAACCTGGCAATGACGGGAGCCCTGAGCTGGCGCTCGCTGACCCCGTTGAGACGGACAGGCGCCGCCTCAGCCCGGTGATCACGGCACTTCTTCCGGTGACGCCGTCGACCGGGAGTATCTGGAATTCCTGATAGACGCACGGCTGGGCGTAGCGCTGTCTCGGCGTACGCTCCTCGGGTCAAGGCTTGCTGTCCACCCGAGGAGGTCAGGGCTGCTGTCCACCCGAAGAAGGGGGCTGTGTACCTGTTCTCACCTCGGCACCGCGAACGCGGCCCGGACGATCTACATGCTCCACGCGTTCGGGCACCTGCCCCCCGACTGCCCCGGTGCCTGAGAACAGGCCCGGCCGGCTCGATGTCGCGCTCGGTCAGGCTGCCGCCGCGTTCGCCCGCATCTCCGCCACGGCGAGGTCGAGCCGGACGGATTTGACGGTGACGGCCAGCCCCGCCACCGACGCGGCGTAATGGTCGGCCTCCTCACGGGAGCCCTGCAGGTAGAGCGCGGTGGCCAGGCGCGCACCGACCATGGCCTTCACCCGGGCCCGGGATGAGTCGTCAAGGGCGTAGTAGCGCGCCGCCGCTCTGGCGGTCAAGCGCGCCGAGCGCGTGCACGCGCTCGGCGATGGCGTCGAGATCGTCCATACCGAGTCGGCCGGGCGCCGGTGCGCGTGAGGGAACCGGGACAAGGCCGGCGAGGGAACCTGCGAGGAGCGTACGGCGGTGCGAGGTCCTCACCCCTTCATCGAGCAGCTGGGCTTTCTTGGAGTACAGCCCGAGTTCGCCCGGGGTGGCGGCGCCGAAGACGTAGCACAGAGGTCAACCACCACATGCTCGCCTGGGCCGACACCGTCCTGGCCATGGACAACGACGTCCTCAAGGAACTCCACGAGCTGGCCGACGAACAGGCCGCGCCCAAGCTGCGGCTCTACCTCGACGGCCAGGACGTCCACGACCCCTGGGAGGACGCCTACCCGGCGTTCCTCATCTGCGTGAAGACCATCCAGGCTGACGCCGACCGCCACCTGGCCTAGGACCGCTGCCCGTCGACCGCGACGGACAGCAGCACCTCCACCAACCGCTCCGCCGCATCGGGCCGACCGTGCGACCGGGCCCGCTGCGCGACGTCCTCGCGCAGCGCCCGGTCGGCGAGCAGTGGGGCGACCGCCTCCCGCAGGGCATCGGGCGTCGCCCGGCCGAGCAGCGCCCTCGCCGCCCCGGCCTCCTGTAGGTGCCGGGCGTTGTGCTCCTGTTCGTTGCCGGCCGACGTGGCCAGCGGGACGAAGACCGCCGCCTTGCCCAGCGCGGTCAGCTCGGCGATCGTCCCGGCACCCGAGCGGGAGATCACCACGTCCGCCAGGGCCAGGACGTCGGGCAGTTCGGCGCCGACGAACCCGGTGATCAGGTAGCGGTCCGCAAGGTGAGAGGGGAGGCCGGCGGCATGCCGGCGGAGTTCGTCGATGTTCGCGGGACCGCACTGGTGGACCAGGTTGGCCCGCGTCAGCAGCCACGGCAGCAACTCGCGGACGAGCCCGTTGATCTGCTGGGAGCCCTGTGCGCCGCCGGTGACGTAGACGGTGGGCAGAGCACGGTCGAAGCCGTGCAGGCCGAGCGCCTCGACCGCCTTCTCTGCGTGGCCGGCCAGTACCTCCGGCCGTACCGGGTTGCCCGTGACCACCGCCGTCTGGCGGGCGGCCTCCGGCAGGTGTCCGAGCGTCGAGGGGGACGACACGGCGAACACCGTCGCGGCGCGTGCCAAGCCACGGTTGGCCAGCCCGAGGCGGACCGTCTGCTCGTGCACGACAAGAGGCCGACGGCACATCCGGGCCGCCAGCCCGACCGGCACCGCCACGTAGCCACCGGTCGCCAGCACCACGTCCGGCTGCCGCTCGGAGACGATCCGGCGGGCCTGCGCGACACCCAGCGGTACCCGGCCCATGTCCCTGAGATTCTCCGGCGACGCCAGCTTCAGCGGATTGCTGGAGCGACGGATCTTGCCCGTGGCCACCGTCACGAACGGAATCTCCTCCGCCGCGGTGACGCGCGCCTCCAACCCGGCCGCCGTGCCGACCCACAGCACCTCCAGCTCCCGGCCGGACGCCGCAAGACGCCGCTCCAACGCCCGCACCGCGGTGAGGGCCGGGTACGTGTGGCCGCCGGTACCACCGCCCGTAACGACCAGCCGGAAAGCCCGCCGCGGAAGGCACTCGACGCCGTCGCTATTCACGTATTAGCTCCCAAATCCCTCTGACACCAACAAAGTTAGCCGGTGGGGCGGCACATTGCGGACGATAGCAGCCCATCTCCCCCGTCCCGCCCCCGAACGCCGGCCGATACATCACCCCGCACCGGTCAGGTGGTGTGCAGGGCCGGCGTCCACAGGCGGCTGTCGCGGCCGGAGTGCAGGCCGTGGTCGCGGAGGGGGCCGAGGGTGAGGGTGTGGGTGCGGCAGTGGGTGGCGATCAGGGGGAGGGCGGCGAGGGTGGCGCGCCAGGAGTCGGGGGCGGAGGTGCAGTCGGAGTCGTGCAGCAGGAGGGTGGCGCCGTCGGTGAGGCCGGGGCGGGCGGTGGCGTAGACGGAGGCCGCGGTGGCGTCGTCGGTCCAGTCCCGGCCCCAGGCGGTCCAGAGGACGGTGCGCAGTCCGAGGCGGTGGGCGGCGAGGGCCGGGCCGGCCGTGAGGACGCCGTAGGGCGGCCGGTACCAGCGCGGACGGGCGCCGCAGAGGTCGGTGACCGCCTCGGCGGTGCGGCGCAGTTCCCACAGGTCACGGGCGGGCGCGGGGTACCACGGCCGGCGGTGGTACCAGCCGTGGACGGCGACCTCGTGGCCGCGGGTGACCAGTTCGCGGCCGAGGCCGGGGGCGCGCTCCAGCATCGCGCCGAGCAGGAAGAAGGTGGCGCGCACGCCGAGTGCGTCCAGGGTGTCCAGGACGTACGGGGTGCTGCGCGGGTCGGGTCCGTCGTCGAAGGTCAGCGCCACATGACCGGGCGCCGAACCGTAGCCGGCCAGGTGCCGGGCCGCCGTGCGGCGCACGGGCGGCAGCCGGACGGCCGCCGGTGCGAGGTGCAGGAGCTGGAGGCCCGCGGCCACTGCCGCGGCCCGGCGGGCGGCGCGGGCCCGGTCCATCGGTCTGCGCCTCCCCCGCCTCAGCCGAACCGGGCCGCCAGGCGCCGGAACGCCCCCGGCGCGACGCCGTGGAGGCGCGCGGGGAGGCCGAGCCAGTGCGGGACGAAGAGGCGGTCGCGGTCGGTGGCGATGGTCGCGAGGACGGCGTCGGCGACCCGGTCGGCCGAGACCGGGCGCGGCCGTTCCCGCTGGTAGGGGGTGCCGCGCCGGGCGAAGAACGGGGTGTCCACCGGTCCGGGCAGGACGAGCCGTACACCGACGCCGGTGCCGCGCAGTTCGTACCGGAGGCTCTCGGCGAACATCGCCAGCCCGCCCTTGGTGGCCGCGTAGACGGCCTCGTCACGGACCCCGACCTGGCCGGCGATCGAGCCGAGCAGGACGATCCGCCCGCGGCGCCGTTCCAGCATGCCGGGCAGCAGCAGCCGGACCAGCCGGAGCGGGGCGGCGAAGTTGACCTCGATCATCCGGTCGAGGGCGTCGGAGGGCATGGTGGCGAACGGTCCGCGCCAGCCGAGGCCGGCACTGGCGATCAGCACGTCCACCCGCCCGGCGGTGGCGAGGGCGGCTTCGGCCAGGCGCAGCGGACCGTCCGGTTTGCCGAGGTCCTGGGGCAGGGCGTGGCCTCCGGTGCGGGCGGCGACGGCGTCGAGGCGGGCGCGGTCGGTGCCGGAGAGCAGCAGCTGCCAGCCGGCGGCCGCCAGGCGGGTCGCGGTGACGGCGCCGATGCCGGAGGAGGCGCCGGTGACCAGAACGACCGGGCGATCGGCGGCGGCGGGGCCGGGCCGGCGGGCCCGGTGGGGTCGTCGGTGGACCTCGTCCGCCATGGTCACCTGCCGCTCTGTCCGTGCCTCGCCGTCCGTTTTGTCCGGCAAGCCACCTTCGCACGGCGGCGCCGCCCGGGCTACCGGGGCGGGACCGCCGCCTCCGTCTCCTGCTCGGCGGCGGCCCGGGCGCCGGCGGCGGCCTCGCTCTCCGGTTCGCCGAAGCGGGAGAGCAGGAAGGTGCCGCCGACGGCCACCGCGAAGCCGGTGAGCGCGCACCAGGCGTAGCCGGGCCGGGCCGCGTCGCCCAGCACGACGACCCCGACCAGCGCCGGACCGAAGGTCTCGGTGACCGTTCCGGCGGCGGTCGCCGCCGTCACCGTGCCGCGCTGCAGCGCCAGCGCGTACGCCAGGTACCCGCCGAGGCCTCCGGCGGCGAGCGCGTACGTCGCCGGGTCGGTCAGGAAACCGACCGGGCCGGTGGGGTCCAGGACGCGGACGGCCAGGCTGGTCACGCCGAAGCCGGCCCCCGCGAGCAGGCCGAGGCCGGCCGCGGCGGCGTTCCCGTCACGCCGGACCAGGACCAGGGTGAGCAGCACCATCACCACCGTGGCGGCCAGCAGCGCCCAGTGGAAGACGGGCCCGGCGTGCTCGCGGCCCTCCCGGCCCGAGCCGAGTGCCAGCAGGGTGAGGCCGACGACCACGGCCGCGATCCCGCAGACGTCCCCGCGCCGCAGGCGGGCGCCGAGCAGCCGGACGGCGGCGAGCGCGGTCACCGCCAGGCTCGCGTTGGTGAGGGCCTGGACCAGGAAGAGCGGCAGGCTGCGCAGGGCGACGATGCTCAGGGCGAAGCCGGCGATGTCCAGTGCCGTGCCCAGCAGGAACTGCCAGGACCGGGCGAGCGCGGCCAGCAGCCCGGCCCGCACCCGGTCCGCCCGGGGGGCCGTCCGGGCGCCGCGGGCCTGGAAGACCGACCCGAAGCCGAAGCAGACGGTGGCGACCACGGCGGTGGTGAGTCCGAGCAGCATGGCTCTCCCAGCCTCGGCGGCAGGATCCACCCCCAGTCTGTCCCCGCGCCCGGCGGACCGCACCGGCGGTCGGGTGGGACCGGGGGGCCCTACGGCTTCAGGGCGACGGCGGCGTAGGAGGCGGCCTCGGCGTCGCCGACCGGGCCGGCGCCGTCGCCGGGGTGGTCGGGGCGCCAGCGGGGGGTGGGGACGAGGCCGGGGGCGACGAAGGCCCAGCCGTCGAAGAAGCGGGTGAACTCGGACCGGGTACGGGCCTGCGCGGCGGTGCCGCCGGCCTCGTAGACGCGGACCAGCCGGGCGACCTCCTCGGGGGCGAACTCCGGGGTGACGTGGGACATCACCAGGGCGCTGCCCGGGACCAGGGAGTCCTTGAGGTGCTCGACGATCTCGTAGGCGCCGAGCGCGTCGGGGACGAAGTGGAGCAGGGCGTTGAGGGAGAGCCCGACCGGGCGGGTGAGGTCGATGGTCTCGCGTAGCCGGGGTGAGGCGAGCAGCGCGGCGGGGTCGGTGACATCGGCCGCGACGTAGGCGGTGCGGCCCTCGGGGGTGCCGGTGAGCAGGGCCTGGGCGTGCGAGAGCACGATCGGGTCGTTGTCGGCGTAGACGACCCGGGCCTGCGGGTGGATCCGCTGGGCGACCTCGTGCAGGTTGGGCGAGGTGGGGATGCCGGTGCCGATGTCGAGGAACTGGTCGATGCCGGCCCGGGCGAGGGCCCGGGTCGAGCGGTGCACGAAGGCCCGGTTGGCGCGGGCGGCGGCGCGCAGCCAGGGTGCGACGGCGAGCGCCTGGCCGGCGGCCTCGCGGTCGGCCGCGAAGTTGGTGAGGCCGCCCAGGTAGTAGTCGTACATCCGGGCCGAGTGCGGCACGTTCAGCCGCAGGTCGGCCCCGTCGTAGTGGCTCATTGCGCTCCCCCCGGGGTGACGGCCCCGGCCCGGGGCGTCGGCCGGGCCCACGACGGCCGGGCCCACGGCGGCCGGGCTCTGTGCGCAGGACCCGATGACAGGACCTGGTGGCAGGACCTTTCGATAGGTGCCCATCGCACCCGGGGACCAATCACCCCCTGTCACAGCCGGGTTCGAGGCAACGAACGATCATCAGATCAGAGAAGATGACAATCTGTGTTCGAATTGCAGCCTGGAGTAACAGAGCTGATGGAATGTCGGTGGGCACCAGACAGCCCCCACCCTCAGGCGGCCCGGCATGCAGACCACGGCCGCGGAAAGCAGGCTCGATGACGATCGACAGGGGTGTCCGCCCGCGCGGGCACCGGGGCGGGCCGACGGTGGCAAGCCCGGCCGGGGCGTACGGCGACGGTGGGTACGGTGAGCACGGCGGGCCCGGTGAGTACAGCGGGCCCGGCGGCTATGGCGGCTACGGCGAGCGCGACTACCGCGACGGGGGCCGGGGCGAAGGCGGACAGACCGCCGAGGAGCCCGCCAACATCCGCCTGGAGCTGGCCTATTCGGCGTTCTGCGAGACCCATGAACCGGCCTGGCGGGCACTCGCCCTGACCCGGATAGGCAACCGCGCGGACATGGCGCTGGTCGTCGAGGCGGTGAAGGAGGACCTCGCGCGCTGCTGGCCGCATGTGCTGCGGTTCGAGGAGCCGGCCGCGTACGCCTGGCGGCTGGCCAACCGGCACGTCGCCGACTGGGTGGCCGGCGAGGAGCCGGTCGAGGTGGAGGCCGTCACCTTCGCCGCCGTGATCGGCGCCTTCAAGGACGTGGCGAACGGCCTGCTGCACAGCGAGGCGGACGAGGTCCGGCTCTACGCGGCGATCCTCGAACTCCCGGACCGGCAACGGGATGTGATCGTGCTGCGCTATCTGCTCGGCCTGCACGTCAAGGTGATCGGCGCCTACCTGGGCCGGCCGGTGGCGACCGTCCACTCCAATCTCCGGCACGCCAGGGACCGGCTCGCCAGACGGCTCGGGGTCCGCGAACTGCCCGACCGGGAGGGCGGTCAGTGAACCCCCGGCCCCGGCCCGAGGCGCTCACCGAACCGGGCGCGCCGCTGCTGGTCCCCCGGGCCGAACGGGCGCACGCCGCACGGATCGCGGCGCTGCGCCGGGCCAGGCTGACGGCCGCCCCCGCGCACCTGCCGTCCGAGCACGAGCAGGCCGCCTTCGAACTGGGCCTGGTGGTCGCCCTGGTGCTGAGCGCGCCGGACGCCTCCCGGGGCCTGGACCTCCTGGTCGACGCGCGGCGGATCCAGCCCGAGGGCGCGGAGGTGTTCGGCGCCCTGCTGTACGCCACGGGCCGCGCGGAGGGCGCGGAGTTCTGGTGGCGGTTCGCCGCCGGCTCCGGGAGCGGCACGGCGGCGTACTGTCTGCACCTGCACCACCTCAAGCTGGGCGAGACCGACGACGCGGACTACTGGCGGGCCTGGTCGGACCAGCTCACCGCCGCCGAACGCCCGGGCGGGACAGGCCCGTTGCGGGTGGGCCAACCGCTGCTGCCGGACGACGTGCGGCGCGACGTCCTCTCCCGCTGCCATCGCGGCATGGCGCCGCGACTGCCGCCCGCGCTGGTCGCGGTGATCGACCGGCTGCCGCTCCAGGACGACGCGGAGGAGCCGGGTGAGGTGCCCAGCCCGTGGGGGCTCACCTCGGGCACGACCTCCGCCTGCTCCTGGGACGGCCCATGGGGCGACACGCAGAACAAGGGGCCGAACGAGTGACGCGGTGACACGTCCGGGTGAAGCTGCCGCCGCGCCGAGCGCACCCTTTCAGGTGAGCCGGACGAGCCGGGCGGCGACCTCCGGGGCGCGACCGCCCCCTTCGGCGGCCACCGGCAGGGCGTCCCAGGGCGGTGGAGCGCCCGGCCCGGCACGGTGGACGACGTAGTGATGGGGGGCCATCGCGGTGTCCCGCCCGGGCAGGGCGGCGACCACGGCGCGGTGGGCGGTCAGCGGGGTGAGCGTGCCGTCCGCGGTGAGCAGCCGGGCGACCAGGCGGCCGTCGGTGAGTTCGACCCGTGCGGCCGCGGTACCGCCGAGGGCATGGGCGAGCAGGGCGCGAACGGCGTCCAGGTCGATCCAGGAGCCGTCGATCCGGTGCCAGTCGCCGCTTCGGACGGTCGGCCGCAGGGCGGGCAGGGAAGGCAGGCCGGCCAGCGGCAGCGGACCGGCCGCGGCGGCCTTGAGGACGGCGAGCAGACCGTGCGCGAACTCCGCGGTCTCCGCCCGGTCGAGCACCTGTGGGCAGGTGACCAGGGCGAACTCCAGGCTCCCGGAGATCCGCAGGATGTTGAACATGATCCGGACCGGGATCGGCTGGTCGGGCAGCCAGGTGAGCTCGGGGTCGGCCACGGGCGCCGGGCGGGCGTCCGACATGGACTCCGGGATGGTGAGGCTGAGATCGTTGACGACGACCTGCCGGGCGAAGCGGGAGCCCCGCAGATGGGCGACGTCCTCGATGGTCTGCCAGACCTTGGCGGCGTCCATGGTGCTGTTCCAGTAACCGGCGAGGGAGGCGGACTTGGCGCGGCCGATCAGCTCGTCGAGGTCGGCGGCGTCGGCGTCCAGGGTGAGCAGGGCGTCCTGGGCGAGCGTGCCGACATGGTCGGCCAGCACGGCCCGCTGACGGTTGGCGGACAGCGCCGAGATCACCAGGGCCTGCTGGTCCGCGCACCGGGCGACCAGGGCGGCGAAGGCGGCGAGCAGGACGACGGACGGGCTCGCCCCGGTCCGCCGGGAGGCCGCGGCCAGATCCTCGGCGGCCGCGCGGGAGCGCAGGACCACCGCGGCGACGCCGTCCGGAGGGCCGGTGATCCGGGAGTCGGCGAAGACGGCCTGCGGGCCGGTGGCGAGGAGTTTCTCCCAGTGCCGCAGGGACGCTGCGGCCTTGCGGCGGCCCTGGTCGCTCTGTTCGAGGGCGGCCACCTGCAGCGGGGTCCGCGCGGTGGCGGGCGGGAGCTCCTTGCCCGCGGCGAGGGCGAGCCAGTCCTGGATGAGCAGCGCGGTGGCCGCTCCGTCCGCACCGGCGTGGCAGACCACCACGATCAGCCGCAGCACCCGGTCGGCCTCGGTGAGGAGGGTGAAGCGCAGCCGCGGCGCGACCGTCAGGTCGAACCCGACAGCGACCCCGATACGCCCCAACTCATCGGCCAGGCGGTCCAGTTCGACGGCCTGGAGGCCGCCCGCTTCCACCGTCGTGACGGTGAACTCGCCCTCCGGGCACACCTCCTGACGGTCGGGGAAGGCGCCCGGGCCGGGGCCGGGCGGGAAGGCGGTGCGCAGCGATTCATGGCGTTCGACGAGAGCGCGCAGGGCGTCGAGCGCGGCGGGCAGGGTGGTGTCGTCGGGCACCGGCCAGACGGACTCCTTGTTGATCTGCTCGGGGTTGTCGCGCCGGATGCAGCGGATCATGTTGTCCTGGCCGAGGGTGAGCGGCCCTGAGCCGCTGCTCGCGCCACCGTACCGGACCGTGATCCGTCGGCTGGTCTCTGTCACGTGATACGCGCCCTTCGGCTGGCCGGGGTCTCGGCGGGATGCGGATCGGGACGCTATCAGCGGCCCCGAGAAGTGGTCCAGACCAGAAATCTGGGATAACTGACGGATCGTCAGCTTTCTTGCCAGGCAAGGGCTGTCGGCGGATTCCAGGCTCGGCTTCGGACCCGGACCGGCCGCTCGCCGACGACCGCGACGGCGGCCCGGAACGGTCCGGGGACGGGGGTGTCGTGGACCTGGCACGGGCCCTCGCCCAGGGCGCCCACCTCGGCCAGGCGCAGCGGGGCCGGTCCGGCCAGCGGCAGGCCGAAGCCCTGGACCAGCCGCCCGCCGTACGCCTTGACGCAGGCCTCGCGGCGGCACCAGAGCCGGGTGAAGCGCTCGGCCCGGGCGGCGGGCGAGGGCGCATCGGCCAGGAATCGCGCTTCGGCGCCCGGGAAGTAGCGGTTCGCGATCCGGGAGGCCACCCGGGCGTCGCGGATCTCCTCGACGTCGGCACCGACCTCCCGGTGCTCGGCCAGCGCCAGCACGGCGAGGGTGCCGGAGGCGGAGTAGCTGATCCGCAACCGGCCGTCGTCGGTGACCGGTTCGGGCTTGCCGTGCGGACCGTGACGCCAGACGACCTCGGCGGGGTGAATACCGAGGCGCTCGGCGACCAGCAGCCGGACGGCGCCGTGGACGGCGGTGAAGCGGCGGCCGAGCAGCCGGTCGGGGCCGGCGGCGCGGGCGCGTTCACGGGGGTCGAGCAGGTGCCGAAGCCGCTGGAGCACGGGCTCGGGCTGGTCTGTCGGGATGACCCAGAGGTCGATCAGGTCGGCCGGGCCGGTCGGGTCCGCCCGGGCGATCGGGCCTGCCCGGTCGGGCAGTTCGGGCCGGACGGACGGGCGGGCCGGGTCGGCCGGAACGGACCGGCCGGGCAGTTCGGGCCGGACGGACGGGCCGGTCGGAACTGCCCCGTCGGACGGCCGGGGCCGCCCCGCCGGGTCGATCGGTCGGGTCAGTTCGGGCAGGTCGGCCAGTTCGGACAGGTCGGGCCAACTCACAGGAACGGTCGGGCAGGTCGGGCCCGGAGGGTCGGCGCAATCAGCGGAATCGGCAGGGTCGGCGGCCGGCTCGGCCGTCACGGGCCGGGCCGCAGGGCCAGGGTGCTCAGCACGCCGAGCCTGCGGTCGTGGCCGGCGACCAGCACCGGCCGCTGTTCTGCCTGCCAGCCGGGCAGCCGCCCGGCCAGCTCCGCCCAGACCCCGGTGAACGGCTGGGCGGCGGAGGCCGTCACCGCCTCCCCGGAGTCGTCGCCCACCGCCAGGCCCGGGCCCAGAACGAGCGCGAGGCCCGCGCCCAGGGTCTCGGCCTGCGCCCGGACGGCCTTCTCCAAGGCCTCCGACGCCGGCTCCGGCTCCGATGCCTGACGTACCGTCAGTCCATCCCCGTCCGCCTCCTCGCAGACCAGGACCACGACACAGTGCCGCTCGGGCAGTTCCACCGGCTCGGCCGGCCGGTAGTGCAGCGCCGCCTGCTCGACGACGACCACCACCGCACGGCGGCAGACCCCGGTGCGCTGGTAGTCGGCGGCGATCCGCAGCGCGGTGAAGGCGGCGGCCGAGCCCTGGTCGCAGACGGCGAAGGCCAGCGGCGAGCCGGGACAGGACCGGCTCATGGCGAGCGAGGCGGGGGCGCCGGGGCGGACGTCCGGGGTGTCGAACGCCAGGATCAGCAGGTCCACCGGTCCGCTGTCGGCCAGGGCCTCGCCGAGCAGGCCCTCGGCCATCTCCGCGTAGGAGTGCCCGACGCCCTCGCCCAGCAGGTCCTCCCGCAGCGGCAGGCCGTACGGGCGGACCAGGTCGGAGACGAAGACCCGCAGGTCCGGGTCGAGCGAGGTCTCCGACCGGCCGTCGACGTACCTCGCCAGGACCTTGCTGATCCGCAGGCCCCGGCCGGTCTCGGCGGCCACCCGGTCAGTCCTCGGGGATGACGTGCCCGGCGACGTAGTCGGCCAGTTTCGTCACCGAGCGCAGGTCGTCCTCGTCGATCTGCTCGACGTCCACCTGGATGTCCAGCGACTCCTCGACCTCCAGGATGAGTTCGATGGTGCCGGCCGAGGTGAGGCCGAGGTCGTCGAAGAGGCAGGCGTTCTCCGGGATCTCGGGGAGGTCGCGCTTGAGGACGCGGGGCAGCAGCTCGCCGATGCTCCGCAGGATCCGGTCGCGCAGTTCGGTATCGGTGGTCTGGACCGCGGGTTCTGACATGGGTGTCCCGTCCCGTCGTACGTGGAATGTGAATGGGGGGCGGCCGGCCGAGGTGGTCGTCCCCGCCGCGCCGATACGTCGCCCGGGCCCGCCAGGCTGACGGTACGTCAGTGTTCGACGGCCATGGCGGAGAAGGTGGCTCCGACACCGGCGGCGGCGATCAGGTAGCGGTCGCCGCGCTGGAGCAGCCCCCGCGTGGTGGCGGTGTGGAGATTGATGAGGCTGTCCGCAGCGAAACTGTGCCCGACCTTCGGCACGTTGTCCAGCACCACCCGGTCGACCGGGTAGCCGATCCGGCGGCAGATCATCCGCCAGGAGGCCTGGTTGACGTTGTGCGGAAGCACCGCCGCGAGGTCCGAGAGGTCCAGACCTGCCTGGTCGAGGGCGGCCTCCATCGCCTCGATCATCACCGCCGGGTACTCCCGCTGGTAGCGCGCGAGCAGGTCCGGGTCCTCGGCCAGCCGGCCGTCGAACTCCGGCCGGTGGCGGACGGCGTAGGAGAGCACCCGGTTGCGCTCGCCGGTGGCGCGGACCAGGCAGGCGGCCGCGCCCTCGGCGAAGATCCCGGTCTCGGGTACCACCTGGGCGTCCTTGGTGAAGGTCTTCTCCCCCGCCAGCACCAGCGCCAGCGCCTCCGGATCCGGGTCGCCGGCCAGCAGCCTGCCTGCCAGGTCCACCGCCAGCAGGCCCACCGCGCAGGCGTGGTGGGTCACCGTGAAGGCGTTGGCGTGGGACAGGCCGTAGCGGCCGAGGAGCTGGTGCAGCGGGTTGAGCGGGTAGGGCACCGCCACCGGCATGCTGCGCGCGTGGATCACGAACCGGACATGCCGTTCGCGTCCGCGCAGCTGCGGTAGGGCCTCGACGGCGGCGCCGAGCAGGTCGGGCAGCGTCCCGTCCGGGTCCAGCCGTAACTGGTCCAGGCCGTGGAAGCGGCGAAAGAGTCGAAGTTGACGTGGGGTCAGGCCGATCCGCTCGCCCACCGCCTCGATGGGCACGGTGAGGTGGGGGAGGTGAACGGCCACTGCCTCCAGTGCTGTCACGCGGGCTAGTATTCCGACGCCCGACGGGTCGCACAAGTGATCTCGGGCCGTTCTGAGACTCACACGCCCCGTGCCGTCGAGCAGGTGGAGCCCCCCCGATGACCGATCGTGAACCCCCCGATTCCCCCGCCCCGGTGAGCCCGGAGCTGATCGCGCTGCTGCTGGAGGCCGCCGAGGCGCCGCCCGAATGGGCATCGTTGGTGACCCCGCAGGCCCGGCTGGACGGCGACCTGACGCTGGACGAGGTCGAACTGGCGGCCCTGGCCGCGAAGCTGCGTGAGCGCTACGGCCCGGCGGCCGATCTCGACCGGCTGCGCGCCGGGCTCGACCTGGCCGGCCTGGAGGCCCTGACCGTCGCCGACGTGCAGCGGCTGATCGCGGCGCAGGTGCGCCGATGAGCCGCTTCCTGCTGGTGGTGCCGCCGCTGACCGGGCACATCAACCCGACGGTGGGCCTCGCCCGCGAGCTGACCGCGCGCGGGCACGAGGTGGCCTGGACGGGGACGGAGTCCGTGCTGCGGCCGCTGCTCGGGCCCGGGGCGATGGTCCTGGGGACGGGCACCCGGGCGTTCCGGGCGCAGGGCGGACACGGGCTCGCCGCCCTGCGGTCGCTCTGGGAGGGCTTCATCGTCCCGTACGCGCGGTTCACCGCGAAGCCCCTGGACGCCGTCGTCCGGGAGTACCGGCCGGACGCGCTGCTGGTCGACCAGCACACCCCGGCCGGTGCGCTGGTCGCCCACCGGCACGGGCTGCCGTGGGCGAGCCTGGCGCCCGGCGCGATGGAGCTCGGCCGGCCGTTCCGGACGCTGCCGCAGGTCGAGGCGTGGATGACCGGCCTGCTGGGCGGGCTCTGGCAGCGGGCCGGACTGCCCGGGGAGGAGTACACCGATCCCCGTTTCTCCCCCGCCCTGGTGCTGGCGCTGACCGGCTCCGCGCTCACCGGCCCGGAGCCGTTCCCGGACCACTACGCGCTGGTCGGGCCGGTGCTGGCCGAACGGCCGGCCGACCCGGACTTCCCCTGGGAGCGGCTGCTGCCGGGGCGGCGGCGGGTCCTGGTGACCATGGGCACGCTGGCCGGGGACATCGGCGCGGACTTCCACGCGCGGGCGGTCCGGGCGCTGGAGCTGTGCGGGGACGACGTGCAGCCGGTGATCGCCGCACCGCGCGAGCTGCTGCCCGAACTGCCGCCCCACGCGGTGGCGGTGGACCGGGCACCGGTGCTGGAGCTGATGGCCCGCGGGGCGCTGGACGCGGTGCTCTGCCACGGCGGGATGAACACCGTCGGCGAGGCCCTGGCACACGGGATTCCGCTGGTCACGGCACCGATCCGGCACGACCAGCCGTTCGTCGCGGCGCAGGTCGCGGCGGCCGGCGCCGGGCTGCGGGTACCGTTCGCCCGGGTCGCACCGGAACTGCTGGCGCACCGGCTGCGGACCGTCCTGGACTCGGCCGCCCACCGGGAGTCCGCCGTCCGGGTGGGTGCCGCGCTGCGCGCGGGCGGCGGGGCGGTGACGGCGGCGGACCGGCTGGAGGCGCTGGTCACCGGCGGGGCGGCCGCGGTGCCCGGCGCGGCGCCGACGGCCGAAGAACGTGCACATCCATTGGTCTAGGCCATTGTTTCCCGACCGTCGGAGACTCTAGGGTGGGCGCGCAGCACCGTTTTCTCAGGTGCCCCGGCAGCCCATCCCAGCACGGGAGTTCTGGTTGATCGAGACCAAGGGACTGCGCAAGTCCTATCGCAAGAACACCTCCCGCAAGCGCGGTGAGAACACCACCGTCGACGCCGTCCGCGGCATCGACCTGTCCGTCGCCGCAGGCGAGATCTTCGGTTTCCTCGGCCCCAACGGGGCCGGGAAGACCACCACCATGCGGATGCTCGCCACCCTGATCCGCCCGGACGGCGGGCAGGCCCGGATCGCCGGGGCCGACCTGCTCACCGACCCGGCCGAGGTCCGCCGCCGGATCGGCTACGTCGCCCAGGGCGGCGGCACCACCGACACGGTCAGCGCCCGCGAGGAACTCGTCCTCCAGGCGAGGATGTACGGCGCCGCCAAGGCACCGGCCCAGCACGCCGCCGAGGCCGCGCTGAAGGCCTTCGACCTGGAGGAGTTCGGCGACCGGCCGTGCGTCACCTACTCGGGCGGCCAGCGCCGCCGGGTGGACATCGCGCTCGGGGTGATCCACGCGCCCCAGGTGCTCTTCCTCGACGAGCCGACCGTGGGCCTGGACCCGGTCAGCCGCGGCCGGCTCTGGGAGGAGATCCGCCGGCTGCGCACCGAGGGCATGACGGTCGTGGTGACCACGCACTACCTGGACGAGGCGGACGCGCTCTGCGACCGGGTGGCGATCGTCGACCACGGCGAGGTGGTGGCCGAGGGCACCCCGGAGTCGCTCAAGCGGGAGATCTCCGGGGACGTCGTGCTGGTCGGGCTGGAGCCCGGCGGGGCGGGCTCCGAGGAGGACGGCTCCACCGCCGAGCGGGCGGCCCGGGCCCTGCGCGCGCAGCCGTACCTGCACCGGCTGGAGCTGCAGGGCGAGGACGGGCTGCGGCTCTACCTGGACGACGGCGCGGCGGCCATCCCGCAGCTGCTGCGTGTCCTGGACGGCGCGGGCGTGACGCCCGGCACCGTGCAGCTCCAACGGCCCAGCCTGGACGACGTGTTCCTGGCGCGGACGGGCCGTTCGCTGAAGCAGGCCTGACCCGCCGCGGCTCCGGCCCTGTCTCTCTCCCCCTTTTTCCAGCCCCTCTCCGCCTCCACGCTCCGACTCCACCTTCTGGGGACACCGATGAAGCTCGCCCGCGACACCTGGCTGGTCTTCCAGCGGCAGTTGCTGCTGATGATCCGCACCCCGGTCTGGATCGCCGTCGGAATCATCCAGCCGGTCTTCTACCTGCTGCTGTTCGCACCGCTGCTCAAGAAGGTGCTGGCGCCGGACGGCGCGTCCTCCTACGCCGACGCCTACCAGGTGTACGTACCGGGCCTGTTGGCGGTGCTCTGCATCTTCGGCGGCCTGTTCACCGGCTTCAGCCTGCTGGGCGAGCTGAAGGCCGGGATCATCGAGCGGTCCCGGGTGACCCCGGTCAGCCGGCTGGCGCTGCTGCTCGGGCGGGCGCTGCGGGAGATGGTGGCGCTGCTGGTGCAGGCGGTCATCATCACCGTGATCGCCCTGCCGTTCGGCCTGCGGGTGGGGCCGGTGAACCTGCTGCTCGCCTATCTGCTGCTGGGGCTGCTGGCGCTGATGACCTCGGCCGTCTCCTACGGCATCGCCCTGATGGTGCCGAGCGACGCGGCGATGGCCCCCGTGGTGAACACCATCGCGCAGCCGATCGCGCTGCTCTCCGGGGTGCTGCTGCCGCTCACCCTGGCGCCGGACTGGCTGCAGCAGACGGCCCGGTGGAACCCCTTCTACTGGGCCGTGGAGGGCATGCGGGCGCTGTTCTCGGGCCACCTCGGGGACAGCGCGGTCTGGCAGGGACTGCTGGTGGTGGCCGTGATGACGGTGGCCGCCGTGTACTGGTCGGCGCGGCTGTTCTCCACCCGGGTGCGCTGAGCACCGGCGGAAGCGGGGGCGGGGCCCATTCGGCCCCGCCCCCGCTTTCGGCTGTCACGCGCCGTCGACGACACGCTGCGTGACCGGCTACGGGCGGGGAAGGGCCGCCGGATCCTGCCGACCGGGCGCGGCGAACGTACCCTCGTGCCCGGGGCCCCAGGCCGCCGGAGAGCACGACTCGATGACAGGAGGAGCCTCATGACAGGCGAGCAACCGGTTCTCGTGACCGGCGCCACCGGCAGTGTGGGCGGCGTGGGCAGGCTGGTGGCCGACGCGCTGCGACGGCGTAACCTGCCGGTCCGCGCCCTCGTCCGGGTGGATGACGAGCGGGCCGAGGTGCTGCGCGCACTGGGTACCGAGGTCGTGGTGGGAGACCTGACCCGCGGTGCGGACGTCGCTCGCGCGTTGGACGGCTGCGGGCGGATGTACTTCGGCATGGGCGTGTCCGCGCAGTACCTGGAGGCGACGGTGACCGTGGCCTCCGCGGCCCGCCGGTACGGCGGCCTGGAGGTGCTGGTCAACATGAGCCAGATGACCGTCTCGCAGATGGATCTCACCAGTACGGCCGAATCGGCGCAGCAGCGCCAGCACTGGCTGGCCGAACAGGTCCTGGACTGGTCGGGCCTGCCCGTGACACACGTTCGGCCGACCGTGTTCCTGGAGAATCCGCTCTTCCGGGTCTTCGCGTACGAGTCGATGGCGAGGGACGGGACGATCCGGCTGCCCTTCGGGTCCGGCCGCACCTCCCCCGTCGCGGCCGCGGATGTCGCGGAGGTCATCGCGACGGTCCTGGCGGACCCCGCTGCGCACGCCGGCCGCCGCTACGAACTGACCGGACCCGTCTCGCGGGACCTGACGGAGCTGGCCGCGGAGTTCTCCGCGGTGCTGGGCCGGCCCGTTCGCTACCTCGACCCGCCGTACGACCGGTGGGTCGACCGGGAGTTGCGCCCGCTGGGGCTTCCCGGCCACGTCTTCGAGCACCTGGCGACCATGGCCCGCCTGCACGCCCTCAACCGCTACGACCGCGCCACCGGCGACATCGAGCTGGTCACCGGACGGCCGCCCACCGGGCTGCGGGAGTACGTCCGGGACAATCCCGGGCTGTTCCCCTCGGCGGCCCGCGCTGACGCCGGAGAGAACCCGGGCGGGCCGGCCGGGCCGTAGTGCCGTATCCGTCGCTGGTGCGGCCGATGGTCCCATGACCCCGAACGCGCCAGGCGGTGACCGATGTCGCCCGGCGCGTTCCAGGGCGAAACGCCCGGTCAGGCGCTCCCGGCCGTCAGGTGTTCCCGGCGGTCACACCTGGGCGCGGACGAAGCGCGCCAGGCTCTCGACGCCGTCCGCGATCTGCTCCGTCGTCAGTGAGCTGATGGAGAGCCTGAGCCGCCGCTCGCCCCCGCCCCCCGGGTAGAACGGCGCCATCGGCGTCCAGAGCACCCCGTGGTCGCGGGCGCACCGCTCCATGGCCGCGTCGTCGGCGGTGAACGGCACGGTCAGCACCGCGAAGAAGCCGCCCTCCGGACGGTTCCACGCCAACCCCAGGCGCCGGCGCTCCGGTTCGGGGAACCGCCGTTCCAACTCCCCCAGCAGCGCCGTCATGTTGGCCGCGTAGTAGGCCGTCGCGCGGGCGTTGGCGGCGCGCAGCCGGCAGTCGTGGTGCAGCAGCATGCCGCCGATGACGGCCTGGCTCAGCGCCGGGGTGTTGACGGTCGTCATGCTCTTCAGCTTGGCGAGTTCGTCGGCGAGCAGCGAGCGGCGCCCGCCGGGCCCGGCCACCTCCTGGTCGGCGACCACATAGCCGAGCCGGGCGCCGGGGAAGCAGGTCTTGGCGAAGGAGCCGAGATAGACCACCTGGCGGCGGTGGTCGAGCGCCTTCAGGGTGGGCCGCTCGCCGGGGTCACGGGCGAAGAAGCCGTACGGGTTATCCTCGATCACCAGCAGCCCCTCGTCGGCGGCCGCGTCCAGCAGCCGGGCCCGGGCCGGGACAGGCATGCTGGTGCCCGAGGGGTTGGCGAAGTCGGGGACGACGTAGAGCGCGCGGGGCCGCCGCCCCCCGGCCCGGACGGCGGCCGCGGCGGCCCGGACGGCCTGCGGGTCGGGCCCGCCGTCCGGGCCCTCGGGCACCGGGACGGTGGTGAGGTCCAGCAGCCGGGCGGCGCCGGTGACGCCGACGTAGCAGGGCGAGCTGACCAGCAGCACGTCGTCCGGGGTGGCGCAGAGCGCGCGCAGGGTCAGCAGCATGCCCTCCTGCGCGCCGACGGTGAGCACCAGGGCCTCGGGGGCCACCGTGAGGCCCTCGTCGTTGGCCAGGGTGCGGGCGACCAGGTCGGCGACGATGCCCTTGGTGGGCCCGTACTGGAACAGGGCGGTGCGGACGGCGTCCCGGTCGAGGCCGCGGTCGGCCAGGTGGGCGAGGTAGGTGTCCAGATAGGTGTGGACGTCCTCGGGTTCGAAGAAGCCCTCGTAGGGGCGGCCGGGGGCGAAGGAGACCGCCCCGGGGTAGCGGGTGGTGACCTCGTTGAGGAAGGTCATCGCGTCCAGCAGCGGGTCCGAGAGGGAGGCGTGGAGCTCGCCGAGTGCCAGCGGCGGCGCGGCGCTCACCGCAGGGCCCCGCGCAGCCGCTCGGCGGCGTACCGCTGGGCCTCGCCGGCGGCGTCCAGGACGCCGGTCATGGCGAAGAATCCGTGCGGCACGCCCTCGTACCGGCGGGCCTCGACCGGGACGCCGGCCGCGCGCAGGGCCTCGGCGTACTGCTCGCCCTCGTCGCGCAGCGGGTCGTACTCGGCGGTGATCACGGTGGCGGGCGGCAGGCCGGCCAGGCTCGGGGCGCGCAGCGGGGAGGCGTGCGGGTGGTCGCCGTCGGCGGCGTCGGCGAGGTAGTGGCCCCAGTACCAGGCGACCGAGCGGCGGTTGAAGAGCAGCGGGTCGTCGTGCTCGCGCAGCGAGGCGGTGTCGGCGCGGTGGTCGGTGTTCGGGTAGACGAGCAGTTGGTGGCGGAGGGCCGGGCCGCCCTCGTCGCGGGCGAGCAGGGTGAGGGCGGCGGCGAGGTTGCCGCCCGCGCTGTCGCCGCCGACGGCGAGGCGTTCGGGGTCGATGCCGAGGTCGGCGGCGTGGTCGGCGAGCCAGCGGGCGGCGGCACGGCAGTCGTGGACGGCGGCCGGGAAGGGGTGTTCGGGGGCGAGGCGGTAGCCGACCGAGGCGGTGACGCAGCCGACGGCGTTGGTGAGGCGGCGGCAGATCGCGTCGCTGGTGTCGGGCGAGCCCAGGGTCCAGCCGCCGCCGAAGAGATAGAGGAGGGCGGGCAGCCTGCGGCCGGTGGGCTCGGGGCGGTAGAGCCGGAGGGCGAGCCGGCCGCCGTCGGGGCCGGGGACGCGGTGCTCCTCGACGGCGGCGACCGGTTCGGGGGTGCCGGCGGCGGCCCGGATGTCGGCGAGGTCGGCGGCTCGGGCCTCGGCCGGGGTGAGGGTGTAGAGCGGGGGCGTGCCGGCGCTCGCGCGGCGGTCGCGCAGCGCCTCGGCCTGGGGGTGCAGTGGCATGTGGTCATCCCATCGGGCTGGGGGGTCGAACGGCCTGCGCCGGGGCCGGGCTTGCGCACCGGGCCCCGGCGGTCGGCCTGAAGGGCGGGAGGTCGGGCCCCGGCGGACGATCGGCGAACGACCTCGCGG
Organism: Kitasatospora sp. NPDC088548; assembly: GCF_044753005.1. Lineage (NCBI taxonomy): Bacteria > Bacillati > Actinomycetota > Actinomycetes > Kitasatosporales > Streptomycetaceae > Kitasatospora > Kitasatospora sp. NPDC088548. The sequence goes on along the minus strand of NZ_JBIVMI010000015.1, from coordinate 55,099 downwards.
GCGGCGGGTCACCGCCCGGCGGGCATCCGGGGGACGGCCCGGCGGGCAGTGGCCGGTGTCCGCCGACGAACGTCGAACGGCCTTACGGGCAGCGGGTCGTGGCCTGTCGGGCAACCTGCGGACGGCCGCCCGGGCAGGGGTTCGGAGCCCGCCGGACGAGCGGGGGCCCGGCTCTCAGCGGTCGGCCTCGACGTAGACGGTCTCGTCCGTGCGGAACGCGGTGTCGAGGTCGGCGACGTCGGCGCGGACACCCTCCCGGTAGGCGCAGTGCCGGATCTGCCCGGGCTCGAAGCCGGCCAGGGTGAGCACGTGCCGCAGTTCGTCCAGGTCGTAGATCCACTGGTGGCCGTAGTAGCGGAAGATCTGGTTGACCAGGAAGGCCGGGCGCTGCGGCATCGGCGGGCCGAAGCCCATGGTGGTGAGCCGTCGGCGGTGCTTGGCGAGGAAGCCGGCGTCGGTGGTGTAGCCGGCCAGGTAGCGGGCCAGGTCGGGGGTGGTGATCCGCAGGACGCCGCCGGGGCGGAGCACCCGTCGGGCCTCGCGCAGCCAGCCGACCGCGACCGGCATGGTGACGTGCTCGATCAGGTGCTCGGCGTAGACCCAGTCCACGCTGGCGTCGGCGAAGGGCAGCGGTTCGGCGATGTCGAGCTGGGTGAACCAGCGGTCTCCGTCGACGCGGTAGAGGGTGCCGGGTTCGGTCGTGGTGCCGGGGGCCCGCAGGGCGGTGAGGTCGGTCCCGAGGCCGGCCGGGTGGGCGGTCCGGAAGGCGGCGAACTCGATTCCGGTGAGTCCGAGTTCGCGGAATCCCTCGTGATCGCGCGGAAGGCCGGTGGGGGCCGGTTCGAGCTTCTGACAGGTGGCGACCCCGGCGCTGAAGCCGTCTAGGCGGGCGGCGAGGCCGTCGGGGTCGTCCCAGTCCCAGCCGGGGAAGGCGTCCTGCTTCTTCATGGCGTCGGTCTTTCTGTGCGGGTGCGGGGCCCTGGTCCGGCGGGGCGGACGGGCGCGGCCCCGGCGCGGGGCCGGGGCCGGTTCGGGGTGCGGGCCGGGGCCGGTTCGGGGTGCGGGCCGGGCTGCTGGGCACAGGCCGGGCAGGTCCTGACGGGCCGGGCCCTACGACACGGGCCAGGGGGCGAGGGCGGTCCGGTTCAGCTCCGCGAGCCGGGGGCGCCCCAACAGGGCCATGGTGTGCTCCAGTTCGTCCCTCAGCAGGGTGAGGACACGGGCCACCCCGGCCTCTCCCCCGGTGGCGAGCCCCCACAGGACCGGGCGGCCGACCAGGACGGCGCGGGCTCCGAGGGCGAGCGCGACGGCGATGTCGGTGCCGCTGCGCACACCACCGTCGAGCAGGACCGGGAAGTCCGGCGGAAGGGCCTCCACGACCTCGGGGAGGGCGGCGAGGCCGGGCAGGGCGCCGTCCAGCTGGCGGCCGCCGTGGTTGGAGACCACGACCGCGTCGACGCCGTGCTCGGCGGCGAGCCTGGCGTCCTCGGCGGTCAGGATGCCCTTGAGGACCAGCGGCAGTCGGCTGCGCTCACGTATCCAGGCCAGATCGTCCCAGGTCAGAGTGGGGTCGAACTGCTCCCGGGCGTGGTCGGCGATGCCCGAGGAGCCGGCGTCGGCACGGTGGCTGGCGGCCATCAGGGCCGGGTCCAGGTTGACCGCGCGGATCTGCGGCGGGACGGCGAAGCCGTTGCGCAGGTCGCGCAGCCGGTGGCCGATCCGGGGGGCGTCCACGGTGAGCATCAGGGCGCCGAAGCCGGCCGCCTCGGCGCGTTCGATCAGCGCGGCGAGGGCGTCGCGGCGGCGCAGCCAGTACAGCTGGAGCCAGAGCGGGCCGGTGGCCGCGGCGGCGATCTCCTCCAGGGTGCGGCTGGCGAAGATCCCGGCGACGAGCAGCGCCCCGGCCCGGCCGGCCGCGCGGGCGGTGGCGGTCTCCCCCTCCGGATCGACCAGTCGGTGGTAGGCCATCGGGGCAATTCCGACCGGCAGTTCGAGCAGGCTTCCGAGCAGGGTCTGCGCGAGCGAGCAGACCGAGACGTCGACGAGCGTACGGGGCCGCAGTGCGTACCGGCCGAACATTTCCGGGTTCGCCGCCATGGTGCGTTCCGCACCGCTTCCACCTTCGATGAAGTCCCAAATTTCTGGGGGAAGTTCGGCGCGCGCAGCGCGCTCGATCCCGGCCAGCGTGAGTGGTCCCACGGGCATCCTCGTTCCCGGACGGCCGCGCTCGGACCTGTCCCGGAACGGGAGCGTAGGAGGTCCAGACCACATTGGTATAGACCTTGATTTGACCAATCGTCTGTGCAATCGTCTGGCAACGGAATTGGCCGTATTGGTTTGAACGGCGTCCATGTCAAATCTCCTCACTGCGTGGAGTGGCGTTGACCGGCATTTCCCTCTCTTCACCTCCGCCCTTCTCGCCCCCGCACACCGACGCCCCGGAACACTGGGCGGAACGGTTCCTGCTGGCCGGCCCCGGGGGCGAGGAGTGCCTTCGTTTCGGCACACCCCTCGACCGCGACGCCCTGCGCGCCCTGGTCGAGGGACAGGCCGAGCGGCTCTCCGCCGCCGGCCTGGGCCCCGGCGGGACGGTGGCCCTGCGGCTGCCGCCCTCCACCGCCTTCGTCGCCGTGCTGCTGGCCAGTTGGCGGCTGCGCGCCCAAGTGATCCTGCTGGACCACCGCCTGACGGACCATGAGATCGACCTGGCGGTCGAACGGCTGGCCCCACAGGTGCTGGTAGGGTCGGCACACCGGCCCTCGGGGTCGCTGCGCGGCTTCTCCGAGGTCGAGCCGCTGGCCGTCCGACTGTCGAACGGCCGGCCCGCCGGGACCGGGCACGCCCTGGTCCAGCTCAGCTCCGGGTCCACCGGCCCGGCCAAGGTGATCGCCCGCACCGCCAGCGATCTGATCCGCGAACTCGGCTGCTACCAGCAGCTGGTGGACTTTCCCGGCGAGGGCGAGCGGGTGGTGCTGCTCTCCTCGGTGGTGCACGTTCTCGGACTGGTCGGCGGGCTGCTCAACAGCCTGCACGCCCGCGCCCCGCTGACCGTGCCGGAACGGATGACGGCCGCGGGCATCCTCGCCACCGTCGCCGCCGACGACCGGCCCACCACGGTGATCGGCGTACCCTTCCACGCCGAACTGCTGTCCGGCACGGCCGCACCCCCGCCGCTGCCGCAGCTGCGCCGGATGATCGTGGCGGGCGAACTCGTCCGCCCGGGACTGCCGGACCTCTTCACCGCCCGCTACGGCGTGCCGCTGGGCACCATGTACGGGATGACCGAACTCGGCGTCATCGCGACCGATCTGACGGCCGGTCTGCACCCGGCGAAGGAGCCGGTCGCCGGGATGGAACTACGGATGGTGGAAGGAGAGTTGCAGATCCGGACGGCCGCCTCGCCGTATCCGGGGCTGGACGATCCGACCCGCTGGTCGGACGGCTGGCTGCACACCCGGGACGCCGCCGTGCTGGACCGGGCCACCGGGCGGGTCACCGTCCTCGGCCGCCGGGACTCCCAGGTCTCGATCGGCGGCCTGAAGGTGGACCTCACCGAGGTCGAGCAGACGCTCGCCGCCCTGCCCGGGGTCCGCGAGGCCGTCGTGGTCTTCGACGCGGGGGCCGTGGAGGCCTACCTCGCCGTCGAGGAGGGCGCCGACCCCGCCCTCGTCCAGGACGGACTCGCCGGGCGGCTCGCCGCCTACAAGCGGCCGCGCCGCCTCGCCTTCCTGCCCCTCCTCCCCCGTACCGCCACCGGGAAACTGCTGCGCGACCCCGCCGCCCTGCGCGACGCGGCCACCGCCGCGGTCCCGACCTGAGACCCGGCCCGTACCCGACCTTCCCCGACACCGCGCGCGCCGCACGCGCGCGAGCACAAGGAGCACACCATGCAGGACCGCATCCGCGAGTTCGTCCTCGCCGCACTGACCGAAATGCAGTACGACGTCTCCGAGGTGACCGGCGACACCGACCTCGGCCCGGCCGGACTCGACCTCGAGTCGCTCGCCCTGGCCGACCTGTCGGTGCAGGTCGAGGACGAGTTCGGGGTCAAGTTCGACCTCGACGAGATGGAGTCCACCGCGCTGATGACGCTCGACCAGTTCACCGCCGACATCGCCGCGCGGATCAACGCCACCACCGCCGCCGCCACCACCACCGCCACCGCGGGCAGCCCGGCGTGACCGGCACCGCACTCCCCGGCCGGGCCGAGGTCCTCGGCATGCTGGCGGCGTTCGGGCAGCGCACCGCCGACACCGTTCCCGAAGAGCTCGGATCGCTCGAACTGACGTGGCTGATAGCCGAGTTCGAGCAGCGCTACGGCATCGAGCTGGATCTCGACGACGAGCGGTTCGAGGCCGTCCGCACGGTCGACGCCGCCACCGAGCTGCTGCGCGAGGCCGTCCTCGCCGCCGCGCCCGCCGGAGCCGCGCAGCCATGACCGGCCACGCCCCGCCCGCCGTCCGGCCCGTGGTCACCGGGCTCGGCGTGCTCAGCGCCGTCGGCCGCGGGCTCGACGCGCTCGCCGAGGCGACCGCCCACGGCAAGGCCGCGTTCGGCCCGGTCACCCGGTTCGACGTGTCCCGGCGCCGGACCACCCGGGCCGCGCTGCTCGCCGAACCGGTGGCGCTCGCCGACGCCGTGCTCGACGTCACGGCCCAGGCCTGCCGGCAGGCCCGCCTGACCGCCGCGGACGGCGCAAAGATGCCCGTCCTGCTGGCCCTGCACAGCGATCTGCGGACCAGGGAGGTCACCGCGGCCGTCACCGCGGGGGCCGGAGCGGCCCTCGGGGTCCGGGGCGTCACCCGGGTCTACACCGGCGCCTGCGTCGCGGCCGGGACGGCGGTGGCCGACGCCGCCGCACTGGTCGCCGCCGGCCGGCACACCCGGGTCCTGGTGGCGGCCGGGCACCTGGTGGAGCCGGGCGTCTTCGGAGCCTTCGACGCCGGCCGGGCGCTGGCCCGCGACGGCGAGCTGCGCCCGTTCAGCGCCGGACGGACCGGCACCCTGCTCGGCGACGCGGCCGCCGCCGTGGTCGTCGAGGCCGGGCCCGCCGCCGAGCGGCGCGGCGCGCCCGTGCTCGCCCGGCTGGCCGGCTGGGGCCGGGCCGGCGACGCCCACCACGTCTGCCGCCCCGAACCGAACGGCGACGGGGCGGCGCGGGCCGTCGAGGCGGCACTCGCCCGGGCGGGCGCCGACCCGACGGAGGTCGGCTACGTCAACGCCAACGGCACCGGCTCGCCGCTCGCCGACCTGGCCGAGGCGCGCGCGCTGCGGCGGGTCTTCGGGGCGCATGCCGACCGGCTGCCGACGAGCTCCAGCAAGTCCGTCCACGGCCACGCCCTGGAGGCCTCCGCACTGCTCGAACTCGCCGTCACCATAGCGGCGTTGCGCGACGGCCTGCTGCCGGTGAACGCCGGCTGGCTCGGCCCGGACCCGGACCCGGACGTCGGCCTCGACCTGGTCCTGGACGGCCCGCGCGCCGCTCGCCCCCGCTACGCGCTCAGCCTCAACTCCGCCTTCGGCGGCGCCAACACCGCACTTCTGGTGGCCGCCGGATGAACGGACCCCGCATCCTCGCCGAGGGCCGCTGGCCCGACCCGGAGCTGCCCGGCGGACTCCCCCCGCTGCCCGGCTTCTCCGCCTCCTCGTTCAGCCCGCTGGTGGCCGAGGCCGCCGAGCGCTGTCTCCGTGCCCACCACGGCGCCGACGCACCGGCCCCCGGCCGCACCGCCCTGCTGCTCGCCAGCAGCGGCGGCGACCGGGCCACCGCGCGGGCCATCGACACCGCCGCCGCCTCCGGGCAGCGGGTGCCGCCCCTGCTGTTCTTCCAGTCCAACCCCAACGCCGTACTCGGGCACATCGCCGCCCGCTGGGGCCTGACCGGCCCCGTCGTGGCGATCAGCCCCGCCGAGGCCGTACCCGGGCACGTCCCGCAGGACGCGCTCGACCTGGCGGCGCTGCTGCTCGCGGACGGCGACGCCGACCAGGTCCTCGTCATCGCCGCCGAGCAGGCGGACGACGACGGCCGCCCCGACCGGGCCGTGGCCCTGCTGGTCGCCGCCGGCTGACCCCCCGGCCGCCCCGGCCGGACACCTCCGCGCCCTTCGAGCACCCCGCACGGAGCGCGCCCCACCGCGCCCACCCACCGCCATCGGGCGGACGGCCCCACCCGCCGCGCGCCGCCGCAGCACACCCAGCACCATCGGAGGATCCACCACCGTGAGCATCCGCAGTATCCGCACCCTTCTGGCGGACGACCCGGACGTCGGCGCCGGCAACGTACTGACCAGCCGCATGGCGCTCGGCCTCGGCCTGGACGAGCCGCTGCTGGCCTTCGACACCCCGGTGGACGGCCACGCCGCCTGGCACCCCTTCACCCTGCGGGAACTCGACCGCGCCGTCCGGGCCCGGGCCGCGGCCCTGCACTCCCTCGGCATCACCCGCCGCGACCCGGTGGTGGTGTACGCGACCGACGCCGCCGACCACGTCCTGGCCTTCCTCGCCCTCACCCGGCTCGGTGCCATCCCCGCGCTGCTCAACCCCAACGTGGACGGCGAGCGGGCCGCCCGCTACATCGGCCGGCTCGGCGCGGCCGGCGTCCTCGCCGACGGCCCGCACCTCGCCGCCCTCGCCGGCCACGACACCGGCACCCCCGTGCTTCCCGAGATCGGCACGCTCGGCGCGGGCGACCCGGACGCCGCCCCGGCGCCCTACCGCCACTGGTCCGGCGACCCGGTGGCGATCACCCACTCGTCCGGCACCACCGGCATGCCCAAGGCCGTGGTGCACTCGCACGCGAGCCTGTACGCGGCGATCCGCCACCGGCTGCGGATGCCCCGCCCGCAGGGCCAGGAGCGGATGCTCAGCGCGCTGCCCGCGCCGCACGCCGCCACCCTGATCGCGGTCAACCTGGCGCTCAGCTCGCACACCGAACTCGCCCTGCTGTCGAAGCAGTCCGGCACCGGAGTGCTGGACGCGATCGAGCGCCGCCGGCCGACCGGGGTGATCGGCTTCGCCGCCACCTGGGCCGAGCTCGCCCACCACGACCTCAGCGAGCGGCACCTGGACTCCGTCGCGCTCTGGTGGAACACCGGCGACTGCGCGCACGAGGTGCACATCCGCCGGCTGATCGCCGCGGGCAGCCGGGAGACCGTCACCCGCCAGGGCCGGGTGCGCGCCCCCGGATCGCTGTTCGTGGACGGCCTCGGCTCCACCGAGATGGGCCACTCCCACTTCTTCATCACCCACGGCCCCGGCACCGAGCGCTACGGCCGGTGCGTCGGCCGCCCGCACGCCTTCGTGGACTGCGAGGTGGTCGGCCCGGACGGCGAGCCGCTCGGCCCCGGCGAGGTCGGCGAACTGGCCACCACCTCCCCCACCCTGGCGCTCGGCTACTGGAACGACTCGGCCACCACCTTCCGCACCCGGCTCCGCGGCCGCTTCCTCACCGGCGACCTGATGTACCGGGACGAGGAGGGCTACTACTACCACGTCGACCGCGCCGTGGACTCGATCGAACTCGGCGGCGGCAAGCGGCTGTTCACCGCGATGTCGGAGGAGCGGGTACTGGCCCGCTGCCCGGACGTGGCGGACTGCACGGTGGTCGCCGTCCGGGACGGCGACCGGGTCGTCACCGACGTGCTGCTGATCCTGGCGGCCGACGCCGACCCGCGGACCGACCGGACGAAGGAGGTCACCGCCGCCCTCGACGAGGCCACCGCCGCGACCGTCCGGCAGGTCCTGGTCGTGGCGGGCGACGACATCCCGCTCGGCCCGACCGGCAAGGTCCGCAAGGTGCTGCTCCGGCAGCGCTACCTGGACTCGGCGGGCGCCCGATGAGCCCGGCCGGCGGGCGCCCCGCCGCCGTCATCACCGGCATCGGCCTGGTCACCCCGCTGGGCCGCAAGCCCGCCGAGGTGTTCGACGCGCTGACCGCCGGCCGCTCCGGCATCCGGGCCCTGCCCGAGGGCCACGCCGCGCACGGCTGGCTGACCGCCGCCGGGCTCGCCCCCGCCGTGGACGGCCGCGAGGTGCTGCCACCGACCGAGACCCGCTGCGTGGACCGCTTCGTGCTGCTCGCCCTCGCCGCCGCCGACGACGCGCTCGCCGACGCCGGCCTGGTGGTCGGCCGGGACGCCGACCCGCACCGCACCGCCGTCGTCCTCGCCACCGGCGGCGGCGGGCTGGAGACCTTCGAGCAGCAGTCGCACCGGCGGCTGGAACGCGGCCGGCCCGGCGTCAGCCCGTACCTGCTGCCCGGCATGCTCTCCAACATGGCCACCGCCCGGATCGCCATCAAGCACGGTATCCGGGGCTACAGTTCGGCGATCGTGACGGCCTGCGCGGCCGGCGCCCAGGCCGTCGCCGAGGGGCTTCGGCTGATCCGGGCCGGGGACGCGGACGTGGTGGTGTGTGGCGGCAGCGAGTCCTCACTGCACCCGACCATCGCCGCCGCTTTCACCAACGCCCGTGCGCTGTCGAGTGGTTGGGACGACCCGGAGCAGGCGAGCCGGCCGTTCGACGCCCGCCGCAACGGCTTCGTGCTCGGCGAGGGCAGCACCGTGCTGGTCCTGGAACGCGCCGAGCACGCGGACGCGCGCGGGGCGGCCGGCTACGCCGACCTGACCGGCTGGGGCGCCTCCACCGACGCCCACCACCCGACCATGCCGCGCCCGGACGGCGCGGGCGCCGCCGACGCGATGCGCTCCGCACTCGCCAACGCGGGCCTGTCCCCCGCCGACATCGGCTACGTCAACGCGCACGGCACCGGCACCAAACTGGGCGACGTCGCCGAGACGGCCGCGCTGCGCTCCGTCTTCGGCGGGGACGGGCCCGCCGTCAGCTCCACCAAGGGCGCGACCGGCCATCTGCTGGGTGCCGCCGGAGCCCTGGAGGCCGTGGTCACCGCGCTGGCGGTGGCCCGGGGGACGCTGCCGCCCACGGTGAACCTCACCGACCCCGACCCCGCCTGCGATCTCGACCACGTCCGGGGCGCGGCCCGGTCCGCACCGCCGCGCCCCGCGCTGAGCAACGCCTTCGCCTTCGGCGGCCACAACCTCAGCCTGATCTTCGGCCCGGCGTCCACCCGGGCCACCAAGTAGCGCTCCGCCCACCGTCTTTTCCGTACGTCCGGGGAGAACCGTTGTCCATCCAGACCATCACCCATGTCGAGTACCACTGCGCGGACGCCGACAAGACCGCCGCCGGCCTCTGCGCCGACTTCGGTTTCACGGCCGAGGAGTTCACGCCCGAAACCTCCACGCCCGGGGCGTCCGGGCCCGACGAACCCACCGGGCAGCCGGAACCCGGGCTGCGGGTCGTGTGGCTGCGCCAGGGCGGCATCCGGCTGTCCCTCGCCTCGGCCGCCGACCCCGACCACCCGGTGGCCCGGTTCGCGGCCCGGCACGGGGACGGCGTCGCCGTGCTCGCGCTCGGCTGCACCGACCCGCAGGCCGCGCTGGAGCGGGCGGAGCGGCACGGCGCCCGGGTGCTCGACCGGGCCGGCGGGCTGGTCGCCGGCTTCGGCGACGTGGCCCTGCGGTTCACCGCCACGACCGCCACGAGCACCACCGCGACCCCCGCCGGAGCCGCCGACGAGGGCGGCGAGGGCGGCCCGAAGGACCTGCTGGACGCGCTCGACCATGTCGCGATCTGCGTCCCGGCCGGCGAACTCGGCCCCGCCGTACAGTTCTGCGAGGCCGCGCTGGGCCTGCACCGGATCTTCGGCGAGTACATCGAGGTCGGCGAGCAGGCCATGGACTCCAGCGTGGTGCAGAGCGTCTCCGGCGACGTCACCTTCACCCTGCTCGAACCCGACACCACCCGCCGGCCCGGCCAGATCGACGAGTTCCTGGACGCCAACGAGGGCGCCGGCGTCCAGCACCTGGCCTTCCGCACCGCCGACATCGCCACCGCCGTCCGGACCGCCCGCGGCCGCGGCGTGGAGTTCCTCACCACCCCGGGCGCCTACTACGACGCCCTGGCCGAGCGCCTCGGCTCGACCGCCATCCCGATCGAGACCCTGCGCGAGCTCGACGTCCTGGTGGACCAGGACCACGGCGGACAGCTGTTCCAGATCTTCGTCCGCTCGACGCACCCGCGGCGGACGCACTTCCTGGAGCTGATCGAGCGCCAGGGCGCGGGCACCTTCGGCACCGCCAACATCAAGGCCCTGTACGAGGCCGTCGAGCGGCAGAAGTCCACCGCCGCCGCCTGACCGGACCACCCCGCCCCGCCGAAACCCACCCTCGCCCTCTCCCCGAGGAGGCCCACCCCATGACCACCGCAACCGAGTTCCGGCTCACCGACGCCGAACGCGCCATGCTGCCCACCCCCGAGGAGGTGGCCGGCTACCTCGAACACGGCTGGTACCTCTCCCGCCGGCTGTTCAGCGACGAGGAGCTGGACACCCTCCAGGCCGCCACCGAGAAGTACTACGAGGGCCACCGCGACCGCACCCTGGCGGTCCGCCCGCCCAACCTCGCCTCCTGGGAGCCCGCCCACGGGCCGATCCAGCGGCACAACGACTACGTGCACTACGAGAGCGACGCCATCGGCTCGATCCTGCGCAAGCCGCTGCTCGGCGCCGTCGCCGCGCTGCTCGCCGAGGCCGAGGAGATCCGGGTCTTCCAGGCCACCCTGATCTACAAGCCGCCGGTGCCCGGGGAGCCCAGCAACCAGGTGCCCTGGCACTTCGACAGGCACTACTGGCAGACCTCGACCTCCGACCGGATGCTGACCGCCTTCCTCCCGTTCCACGACTGCGGGGAGGAGAACGGCACCATCACCATGGTCGACGGCAGCCACCGCTGGCGCGAGCTGGACTCCGGCGAGGACTCCACCCGCCACTTCGCCCAGCGCTCCCGCGCCGAGCTGGAGGACATCCTGGCCGCCAACGCCGCCCACAACGGGCAGCAGGTGCGCAAGGTCCCGATGGTGATCCCGCGCGGGCACGTCAGCTTCCACCACTGCCGCACCTACCACGGCAGCGGCGCCAACCTCTCCACCGCGCCGCGCCGGGCGGTCTCGCTGCACCTCCAGGACGGCGCCAACGAGTACCGCCGGCACGAGAAGGCGGACGGCAGCCCGGTGGTCTACAACCACGACGTGGTGGTCCGGCGCACCGCCGACGGCCGGCCCGACTACGCCGACCCGGACATCTGCCCCACCGTCTGGCGGGGAGAGACCGGGTGACGACACCGCTCGACACGCCGGAGCGGCGGTACCGGATGCTGCGGCTGATCCGCGACTTCGAGGAACTGGCGCTCACCCTGGTCAGGTCCGGGGTGATCACCGGCGGCATCCACCCGTACATCGGGCAGGAGGCGGTCGCGGTCGGCGTCTGCTCCGCGCTGGGCGACGGCGACCGGCTCACCAGCACCCACCGCGGTCACGGCCACGTCCTCGCCCGGGGTGCCGACCCGCGCCGGCTGCTCGCCGAACTCGCGGGCCGGGTCGACGGGTTGAACCAGGGCCGGGGCGGCTCGATGCACGCCGCCGACCTCTCGCTGGGCATCCTGGGCGCCAACGGCATCGTCGGCGCGGGCGCGCCGATCGCCGTCGGCGCCGCCTGGGCCGCCCGGCAGGCCGGCGAGGACCGGGTCGCGGTCGCGTTCTTCGGGGACGGCGCGCTCAACCAGGGCGTCCTGCTGGAGTCGCTCAACCTGGCCGCGATGTGGCGGCTGCCGGTCGTCTTCGTCTGCGAGAACAACGGCTACGCCACCACGCTGCCCGCCGCCACCGCGGTGGCGGGCAGCGCCCTCGGCCGGGCCGCCGCCTTCGGCATCCCGGCCGCCGAGGTCGACGGCATGGACACCGAGGCCGTCCGGTCGGCCGCCGAGGAGGCCGTCGGGCGGGCCCGGGCCGGCGGCGGCCCCGCCTTCCTGGAGTGCCGCACCTACCGATTCGAGGGCCACCACACCATGGAGCGCCGGATGAAGCTGCGCTACCGCACCCCGGAGGAGGTGGCCGGCTGGCGGGCCCGCGACCCGCTGCTCCGGGCGGCCGAGGCCATCGGCGCGGCCCGCGGCGAAGCACTGGACGCCGAGGTGGCGGCCGAGCTGGCCGAGGCCGAGCGGTTCGCCCTCGCCTCCGAACATCCCGACCCCGCGGGCGCGTTGGACCACCTGTACGCCGACGGGACCAGGCCGCGGGCGGGGGCGGTGGCATGAGCCGGCTCTCCTACACCAAGGCGCTCAACCGGGCACTCGCCGACGAACTGGCCGCCGATCCCTCGGTCTGCCTGTTCGGCGAGGACATCGGCGCCGGGCTGGCCGGGCCGACGCTCGGCCTGCTGGACCGCTTCGGGCCGGACCGGGTGGTGGACACCCCGCTGTCCGAACAGGCCTTCACCGCCATGGCGGTCGGCGCGGCACTCGCCGGGCGGCGGCCGGTGCTGGAGTTCCAGATCCCCTCGCTGCTCTTTCTGGTCTTCGAGCAGCTCGTCAACCAGGCCCACAAGTTCTCGCTGATGAGCGGCGGCCAGGCGAGCGTCCCGCTGACCTGCCTGGTGCCCGGTTCCGGCTCCCGGGACGGCTGGGCCGGCCAGCACTCCGACCACCCGTACAGCCTGTTCGCGCACGCCGGGGTGAAGACCGTGGTGCCCGCCACCCCCACCGACGCCTACGGCCTGCTGCGCTCGGCCGTCCAGGACCCGGACCCGGTCGTGGTGTTCGCGCCCGCCGCGGCGCTGCCCGTCCGGGAGAACGTCACCTGGGAGCTGGCCCCCGTCCCGCTCGGCTCGGCCCGGGTGCACCGCACCGGGACGGACGTCACCGTGGTCGCCGTCGGCCACCTGGTGCACGACGCGCTGGCGGTCGCGCAGGAGGTCGCCGACGACATCTCCGTCGAGGTCCTCGACCCGCGCACCCTCCACCCCTTCGACTGGCCGGCGCTCGCCGCCTCCCTGGAACGCACCGGCCGGCTGGTGGTCGTCGACGACTCCAACCGGAGCTGCGGCATCGGCGCCGAGGTACTGGCCACCGCCGCCGAGGAGATGCGCCTGATCGCCCCGCCCCGGCGGATCACCCGCCCCGACGGAACCGTCCTGCCCTTCGCCCCCGCACTCGACCGCGCCCTCCAGCCGGGCCGGGAGCAGCTGCGCCACGCCCTGTACGCCGTCATGAAGTAGCCACCCCGGCACGGCCCTTACCACCACCCCGCCCCAAGGAGTCTCCATGTCCACCAACCGCTACCACTGGGACCGTTCGCACCCCGGCCTGACCGGCCTCCAGCAGGCCATCGACCCGCTGCGCCGCGAGGTCGTCGGGCACACCGTCTACGGCGGGCTGAACAGCGTCGAGCGCGTCCGCACCTTCCTGGACCGGCACGTCTTCGCCGTCTGGGACTTCATGTCGCTGCTGAAGAGCCTGCAGCGCGAGCTGACCTGCGTCGACGTGCCGTGGGTTCCGAACGGGCCGACCGCGAGCCGTCGGCTGATCAACGACATCGTGCTGGTGGAGGAGAGCGACGAACTCGGCGAGGGCTTCACCAGCCACTTCGAGCTGTACGTCGAGGGCATGCGGCAGGCCGGCGCCGACCCGAAGCCGGTCGAGGCCTTCCTGGAGCTGCTCCGCTCGGGCACCGCGGTGCCCGAGGCGCTGAAGACCGCCGGGGTGCCGCAGGCCGCCGTCGACTTCACCGCGACCACCTGGGAGATCATCGAGAACGCGCCGGTGCACTGCCGCGCGGCGGCCTTCGCCTTCGGCCGCGAGGACCTCATCCCGGACATGTTCGCGCAGGTCATCAAGATCGAGGACCCGGACGGCGGGCTGACCGTCTTCAAGGACTACCTGGCCCGGCACATCGAGGTGGACGGCGAGCAGCACACCCCGATGGCGATGCAGATGCTGATCGACCTCTGCGGCGACGACACCGCCAAGTGGGAGGCCTGCGCCGAGACCGTGCGCACCGCGCTGCGGGCCCGGGTCCGGCTGTGGACGGCGATCGAGGAGGCGTTCCCGGCCTGATCCCGGGGCACGGACGGGAGGGGGGCGGCCGGCCGGCCGCCCCCCTTCCCGTCTGCCAGGTACCGCTCCCTCAGAGCACCTTGGGAACGGTGGCGGCCAGCGGCGGCAGCACGTCCGCCGGGTCGCGGAAGCGGTGCAGCGCCGCCCGCCCCTCGGCGCCGCGCAGCCGGGCGGCGAGCCGCGCCGGCAGCACCACCGTGGTGAGGAAACCGGTGCCGTGGAAGCCCTCGACCGTCCAGGAGACCCACGGCAGCGGGTAGTTGGCGGCCGGGCTGAAGAACACCGGCCGCTGGCCCTGGAACCGCAGCTCGTACGCGCCGAAGCGGCTCCAGTTGGAGAAGCTGAAGCGCCGCCGCTGCGGGTCGAAGCCGAGCGGCATGCAGTCGCGCAGCCGGGCCCGGCCGATCGCCTCCAGGAAGCCGAGGTTGGCGCGCAGGTTGAGGTGCCCGGTGGCGAAGTCGTCCAGCGCCGCCCGGAGTGCGCCCGCGAGCGCCGCGGGCCCGTCCTGCGGGGTCTGCGGCAGGTGGACCTCGCTGAGCAGGTTGCCCACCAGGGCGGGTGGCAGGCCCAGCCAGCGGCGCGCGTCGACCGGCACGGTCAGCCAGCGCTGTTCCCGGTCGTCGTCCAACTCCCGCAGGACGCTGGTGACATGGGCACAGAGGACATCGCCCGAGGAGAGCCGGCGCCCGGCCTTCGCGGTGAAGTCCTCGCGCATCCGGGCGATTTCGGCGTCACCGAAGTACAGCTGGACGGTCCGGTTGGCCCGTGGCCCGCTCGCCACCTCGCGGGCCAGCTGGGCGGCCTCCTCCGGCCCGGGCAGCCGGAAGCCGGGCCGGCCACAGTCCTCGGCGGGCAGCACCTTCTCCAGCAACGCGTCCTGGTCCTCGACCAGTTCGGCCTCCGGCAGCTCCTCCCCCTCCACCGCGGCGGACCAGGCGCGCAGCAGCAGCATGAAGCTCTGCAGGTCCCCGATCGCGTGGTGCCAGGAGCAGCCCAGCACCGTGCCGCCGCCCGAGGGCCGGGTGATCCGGACGGTGAGCAGCGGCAGACCGCCCGCCCGCGCGGCCGGGGCGTCCACCGGGTCGACGAGCTGCGCGCCGACCGAGGTGACCCGGCCCATCGCCTCCGCGAGCGTGCCGTCCACCTGGTAACTGTCCATCGGCACACCGGAGTCGTCGCAGACGGCGGTCAGCTCCTCCCCGTCCGTGCGGAGCCGGCCGGCGAACACCGGCACCCGGTCGAGGGCCCGCGCCAGCCCGGCGGCGAGCCGGTCCTCGTCCAGGGTCTGCTCGAAGAAGAGGACCACCGAGACCGAGAGGTCGGCCAGCATGGTGTCCATCAGCCCGCAGCGCAGTACCGTTCCCGGGGCCCGGCCGGCCCTGACGGTCCGGGAATCGCGCAACTGGGGCCAGACGCTCATGTTCCATCCCGGAGGGTTCGCGGGGAGTCGTGCACGTCACCCCGAACGGCAGGGCCGCACTCCGATACGGCGGGGCGGCACCCCGAACGATAGGGCAGTGGCCGGTCACTGATCCAGTGGTCCAGTCCAATTCATTGGCGCCGGCGGGGAACCGGACCGGCCCCGGCGGCCCGGCGGCGATAGAATCCGAGCTATGGGAGAGGGCGCAGGCGTGCCCACCGCGCCGCCGATGGTTCTCGTCACCGACAGGGACTCGCAGCTGATCGACCCCGGCCGGGCGTACCACGTCGGCCGCGACCCGACCAGCGAGATCGTCCTCGACGACCCCCGGGTCTCCTGGCACCACGCCGTGCTGCGGGCGGCCGACGGGCACTGGCTGCTGGAGGACGTCGGCAGCACCAACGGCACCTTCGCCGACGGCCGCCGGGTCCGGCAGGAGGACGTCGGCCCGGGCACCCGGCTGCGGTTCGGCAGCCAGGCGGACGGCCCGTCCGCCACTCTCACGGGCCTGCCCGCGCCGAAGCCGGGCGACCGGCCGTCCCTGGTCGCCCCGGCGGCGTCCGGTGTCTTCCGGCGGCCGAGCGCCGTACTGCGGCTGCCCGACCGGACGGTGCAGATCGGCCGGGCGGACGACAACGACCTCGTCCTGGACGACCTGGTGGTCTCCCGCCACCACGCGGAGCTGCGCGCCCGGCCCGACGGCGGTCACGAGATCGTCGACCTGACCAGCCACAACGGCACCTACGTCAACGGCCGGGCGGTCGAGCGCTCCCCCGTCGGCCCGGCCGACATCATCGGTGTCGGGCACTCGGTGCTCTGCCTGGCCGGCGACGAACTCGTCGAGTACACCGACACCGGCGAGATCTCGCTCAACATCCAGGGCCTGGTCGTCCGGGTCGGCGCCGAACGGCGGGTGCTGCTGGACGACGTGAGCTTCCCGCTCGCCGAGAAGGCGCTGCTCGCGGTGGCCGGCCCCAGCGGCGCGGGCAAGTCCACCCTGCTCAACGCCCTGACCGGGCTGCGCCCGGCCGACGAGGGCACCGTCCTCTACGACGGGCGCGACCTGTACCGGGACTACGCGGAACTGCGCCGCCGGATCGGCCTGGTGCCCCAGGACGACATCCTGCACACCCAGCTCACCGTCCGCCGTGCCCTCTCCTACGCGGCCGAACTGCGCTTCCCCGGCGACACCGACAAGCGCGAGCGGGAGGCCAGGGTCGACGAGGTGATCCACGAACTCGGTCTGGACCGCCGGGCCGACCTGGTCGTCTCGCGGCTCTCCGGCGGCCAGCGCAAACGCGTCAGCGTCGCCCTGGAGCTGCTGACCAGACCGTCGCTGCTCTTTCTCGACGAACCCACCTCCGGCCTCGACCCGGGCATGGAGCGTTCAGTGATGCAGATGCTGCGCGGCCTCGCCGACGACGGCCGCACGGTGGTCGTGGTCACCCACAGCGTGCTCAGCCTGGACGTCTGCGACCGGCTGCTGGTGCTCGCCCCCGGCGGCCGCACCGCGTACTACGGCCCGCCCGGCGAGGCGCTGCCGTTCTTCGGCTTCACCGAGTGGCCCGAGGCGTTCGAGGCGTTCGAGAGCGAGGACCACGAGGCCTGGCAGCGCCGCTTCCGCGAATCCCCGCAGTACGAGCGGTACGTGACCGCCGAGGCGCTGCCCGCCGTCCACCCCGGGCCCCGGACCCCGGCGGAGGGGGCGGCGGCCGGTCCGGAGCAGCCGCAGGGCTGGTTCTCCCAGCTCGGCACGCTCGTCCGCCGCTACACCGCCGTGCTCGCCGCCGACCGGCTCTTCCTGACCGTGATGACCGCGCTGCCGTTCCTCATCGGCGTGATGTGCCGGGCCATGGCGGGTACCCGGCTGACCTCGGACAACGCCCTCAACTGCCTGCTCACGCTCTGCATCGGCGGCCTGCTCACCGGCTCGGCCAACGCGGTGCGCGAGCTGGTCAAGGAGCGGCCGATCTACCAGCGGGAACGGGTGGTCGGGCTGTCCAGATCCGCGTACCTGGTCTCCAAGGTGGTGGTGCTCGGCACCGTCACCGTCGTCCAGGCGGCCGTCCTGACCGTCGTCGGCCTGGCCGGGGTCACGCTCACCACGGCCGTACCGGACGGGGTGCTGATGCCGCCGCTGCCCGAGCTGATCCTGGCCGTCGCGATGCTCTCCTTCTGCGCCATGATGCTCGGCCTGCTGGTCTCGGCCGCCGTCCGCAAGGAGGAGGCCACCATGCCGCTGCTGGTGCTCCTCTCGGTGGTGCAGATCGTGTTCAGTGGCGCCATGCTGAAGCTGCACGGGGTGCCAGGCCTGGAACAGTTCGCCTGGCTGGTGCCCTCCCGCTGGGGCCTGGCCGCGATGGCCAGGACCATCGACCTGCACACGATCCTGCCGACCGCCATCACCGCCGACCCGATGTTCCGCCACGACGGCGCCGGCTGGCTGCTCTCCATGGGCATGCTGGTCGCGCTCTCGGTGGTCCTGGGCGTGGCCGTGCTCGCCCTGTTGCGCCGGCAGGAGCCCGCGATCATGCGCGGGTAGACCGCCCCGGAGCCCGCGAGGGCAGCCGGGGGAACCGCCGAGCCAGGAGCCGAGGAAACCGCCACCCATGGACGAGTTCGCGTTCCGCCCCACCCACGTCGCCCCGCCGGACGGGATGGCCACCTGGGCGGCCCCGGACCCGGCACAGCCGTCGGTCCGGCTGGATCCGCTGCTGCCGGTGCGGCTGGTCGGCCGCCAGGGCTACTGGGCGCACGTGCTGTGCTCCAACGGCTGGTCCGCCTGGGTGGACGGCCGGCTGCTGGTCAGTCTCCCGAACACACCGCCCGCCGCCACCGGGCCGCCCGCCCGGACCGCCGACCCGCGCCCGGCGCTCGCCGAGGCCGAGGGCGCGCTGGCCCGCTACCGGGGCCTGCTGGAGGAGCTCGCCGCCGGGGACGCGGACCTGGAGGTCTTCCGGGAGCGCGCCCGGGGTCTGCGGATCGGGCTGGTCATCGACGGCGAGGAGCTCTGGCTGTTCGACCCGGCGCGCGACCGCTGGTGCTACTGCGACGGGCTCCAGCTCCAGACGTACGCCGCCACCGACCGGCCCGCCGGGCCGGTGCCCGGCTCGTACCAGCGCACCCGGACCGGTGAACCGTGACCCCGCCGGAGCGGCCCCGCGACGAGGACCTCCCGCCGGAACAGCCCGACGGCGACGACGCGGCGCTGGACCTGCCGTCGGGCATGGTCGGCCGGCGGGTGGCGGGCTACCGGCTGGAGTCGGAGATCGGGCGGGGCGGCATGGCGGTCGTCTACCGGGCGAAGGACCTGCGGCTCGGCCGGACGGTCGCGGTGAAGCTGCTGGCACCCGAACTGGCCCGCAACGAGGTGTTCCGGCAGCGGTTCATCCACGAGTCCGAGGCCGCCGCCGCGATCGACCACCCGCACATCATCCCGGTGTTCGAGGCGGGCGAGACCGACGGCATCCTGTTCATCGCGATGCGCTACGTCGAGGGCGGCGACCTGCGGGCCCTGATCGACCGGAGCGAGCCGTTCACGGTCAGGCGAGCGGCCCGGCTGGCCCTGCAGATCGCCTCCGCCCTGGACGCCGCGCACGACCACGACCTGGTCCACCGGGACGTCAAGCCCGGCAACGTGCTGGTCGCCGCCGGCACGGACAGCGAACACCCCGTACACCTCTACCTGGCCGACTTCGGCCTCACCAAGAAGTCGCTCTCGCTCAGCGGGCTGACCGGCGTCGGCCAGATCGTCGGCACCCTGGACTACGCGGCGCCCGAACAGATCACCGGACGGCCGCTGGACGGCCGGTGCGACCAGTACAGCCTGGGCTGCGTGGTGTTCGAGATGCTGGCCGGGGCGCCGCCGTTCCGCCGGGAGAGCGATGTCGCCCTGCTCTGGGCCCACCTCAACGACCCGCCGCCCACCCTGCGCGAACACCGCCCCGACCTGCCCACCGCCGTCGACGCCGTACTGGCCCGGGCGCTCGCCAAGGCCCCCGAGGAGCGGTACACCAGCTGTCTGCGGTTCGTCGCCGAACTCCGCGCGGCCGGTGCGGTGGCCGCCGGGCCCGCACCGACCGGCCAGTGGCGGTCGACCGGCCCGCCGACCCGGGTCGTACCGCCGCACGACGCGGCCGCCGCCCCTCACTCACCCGCTCCTCACTCGCCCGCGCCCCGCTCGCCCGTCCCCCGTTCGCCCGGCCCCCGTTCGCCCGCCGTGCCGGAGCCCCCGGCCTGGGCCTCACCGGTGGTCCACCCGCCGCGACGGTGGCCCGGACCCTAGCCCGGTCCGCTTGTCCGGGCCGCTATCCCGGCGGGACCGGGCCGTTCACCGCCGGCTGCCCCGTCTCGACCTCACCGCGCCTACCCACATGAGCCGCCAGCAGGCCCCCCAGCCAGCCGGTGACCAGCCCCCAGCCGGCCGCCAGCGGCACCGCCACCCAGAGGTCGGGGCGCAGCGCCAGGGTGCCGCCGCCCAGCCCGGCCAGGGGATTGCCGCCGCCGAGAACGGCGCCGAGCAGGTCGCCGAGGCCGCCCTCGCCGACGCCCACGCCCAGCACCGAGAGGCCGTAGTCGGCCGAGACCCGCGACCAGACGCCGACCAGCAGCACGGTGACGGCCGCCGCCACGCCGAGCCGTACCGCGTGCTGCCAGAGCCGGACGCCGCGCGGCGAGCGGTAGGCCGCGAGGAAGCCCGCCGCCAGCAGCAGGACGGCGGCCAGCGGCAGCAGCCACCAGGCGCGGGCGTCGTGGTCGGCGAGCGTGCCGAGGCCGACGGTGGCGTCCTGTCCGTTCGGCGCCCGCAGCACCTCGGCCAGCGCGTTCGGCACCGGCAGGCCGACCGCGCCGACGAGGTGCCCGTGCCACTCGGCGCCGAGCCCGACCCCGAAGGCGAGCCAGACCAGGTTGGGCAGCGCCAGCAGGACGACGGCCATGGTCTCGCGCGCGTTGCCGTGCACGACGGCCGTCACGGCGCCGGCCACCACCCCGATCACCACATACGCCAGCAGGACCAGCAGCATCGCGAACGCGGCCGGCCGGACCGCCTGCTGGAACGGCACCAGGCCGCGTGGCAGCGGCGCCCGGCGGGACACCGCGAAGGCCGCCGCCAGCACCACCAGCAGCCAGAGCAGCCCGAGACCGACGGTGCTCGGCGGGTCCGCGTGGAAGCCGACCTCGGGGGTCAGGCCCAGGGCGCCGCCGAGAACATCGGCGAGGCCGCCGCCCAACGGGACCACGAAGGTGTGCCGGGCACCGAGGGTGAGCAGCACCAGCGCCACCACCCAGAGCACCGCCGTACGGGCCACCCGGCCGAGCAGTTCCCCTCCCCCGGCGACCGCCCGGAAGCGCAGCTGGCGCAGGAACACCTCGGCCATCACCAGCGCGCCGACCAGGCCGACGGAGAGCGGCATGGCGGTGATCCCGGCATCGACCTTGGCGAAGAAGCCCGCGCCGCCGTCCAGTTGGACGGAACCGCCGACCGCGAGGGCCAGCGTGCCGGCCAGCACGGAGGGGAATCCACCGTCCGGAAGGCCGTTGGCGCCCGCCAGCCAGAGACCGAGCGCGGCCACCGCCGCCATCGCGGCGAGTCCGGCGACCACCACGGCCAAGGCGTCCAGCCAGCCCCGCAGGGCGCCGGGCGGGCCGGGCGGCACGGGGTGCGGCTCCTGGTGCATGCGGGCTCCTGGTGGACTCGGGTGCCCCCCTCGCGTCTGACTCCAGATTCACCCAGGAGCGGCCGCCGCGCGCTGCACACCCTCGGAGACCCGCTGTTGCGGGGGTTGGGAAGCCGGGCAGAAATGGAAGCCAGTGGCAGGAGCTTCCTGTGCCGGCCGTGTTCGCCGGCCGCCTGCGAAACGGAGCCTCGATGAGTGCCCAACCACCCCCGCCCGGCCCCCCAGCAGGCCCGCCGCCGGGGCCGTCGCCGGGCCCGCCGCCCAGCCCTCCCTCCGGCCCGCCGTCCGGGCCCCCGGCGTCCGGGCCACCGTCCGACGGCGGCGCGGGCCCGCCGACCGCTCCCCCGTCCGGCCCCTCGGGCCCTCCAGGACCGGGGGCGCCGGGTGGGCCTGGCGGGCCTGGCGGTGCTTCCCGCGGGCCCCGGACGCCCTGGTGGCGCTCGGGGCGGAAGCTGACGCTGGTCGCCGGCGCAGTGGTGCTGGCGGCGGTGGCCACGGTGCTGATCGTCAGCAACCAGCACAACGATGCCGTCCCGACCGCCAACGAGGTCGCGCTCCAGCAGCCCTCCGATCCGGGTCAGGCCCCGTTCACCCAGTCGGTGGAAACGGCCGGCGTGACGGCCCCGGCACCCGCGTCCCCGCCGGCCCAGCCGACCGATCGGCCCAGCGGGACCCGGACCACCGCCGCACCGGCGGCGGGCATCCACAGCGTGGAGGGGACGTCCCCCGGGCTCTACGCGGGGTCGATGTCCAAGCCGAGCTGCGACGTGGAGCGCCTGATCACCATGACGTCCTCCGGGGACGTCGGCCGCGCCTGGGCCTCCGCGCAGGGCATCAGCCAGTCCGCCATCCCGGGCTATCTGCGCTCGCTGACCTCGGCCTACCTGCGGGTGGACACCCGGGTGACCAACCACGGTTACAAGAGCGGCGCCGTGACCGGCTACCAGTCCGTGCTGCAGGCCGGCACCGCCGTCCTGGTGGACGCCCAGGGCGTGCCGCGGGTGCGGTGCGCCTGCGGCAACCCGCTCAAGCCCCCGGTGCTGGTGAGCGACGCCGAGTACACCGGCAAGGCCTGGCCTGGCTTCCGGCCGACCACACTGGTCGTCGTGGTGCCGGCGCCCCAGCCGGTGACGGAGATCGTGCTGGTGAACGTCGACACGGGCACCTTCTTCGCCCGGGCCACCGGGCGGGTCGAGGTGATCGACCGGCCCGTTCCGGGGCCCAGCGGGCCGCTGGCGGTGGGCATTCCGCCGGCCGCGCCGATGAAGCCGTCGTCGCCCTCGGCGTCCGTCTCCGGGGCCACCTCGGCTTCGACCTCTGCCTCGTCCCCGGGCGCGTCGTCCGGCTCTTACTCGGGCTCGTCGTCCGGCTCGTCGTCGGCTTCGACCTCTGAAGCAACCTCCTCCTCCGGGCCTTCGTCCGGCTCGGCCTCGGCGTCGAGCTCGTCCGGTAAGCCGTCCGGGCCGTCCTCGGCGCCGGGCACCTCCTCGGGCGGGTCCTCGCCCACGTCGTCCACCTCGTCGGCGCCCGAATCGTCCGGGCCGTCGTCCACCCCTGGGTCGTCCGGGCCTCCGTCGGCACCGAGGCCGTCCGGCCCGTCCTCCGCGACCGGCGCGCCGTCCACCGCGACGACCGCGACGAATCCGGCGACCGGCCCGACCACGGTCCTGCCCCCGACCGGCACCGCCGCCCCGGGCCGTTCACCGAGCTGACCGGTCGAACCGTCCCCACGCCACCATTTAAGTTGGATTATCAAACTCGCCAGGCTAGGGTGAGTTTCAGATTCCAACCAACCGGCGACGAGGGGACGACGAGCGTGCACAGTCCACCGGCGGAGACCTCCGCCGCAGACCGGCCCCGACCGGCCCGTCCGCACCCTGGGCACCCCCGTCGCCCCGTCGCCCACCAGCCGCCGGTCCCCCTCCCTCCCCGGGCAGTCGGCGGCCCTGGCGGAGCGGCTTGAGATCCGGCCGCCCCCCACCTGCCCCGTTGAGTCGCGTCCCGCGAACCCCGCCGGCCCAGCCCGGCGCGCTCCGGCACACCCCCTTCCGCACAACCCCACACACCCCAGCCATGGAGAGCCCAGTGAAACTCGCCCGCCGTACCGCACCGGCCACCACAGCCGGCGCGGATCCAGGGCCCGCCCCCGTCCGCCCCAGCAACGGGACCAGCACGGGAGCCGGCACCGCGGCCCTCGCAGCGAGCGCCCCCGCGACCGCCACGACCCACCCGGGGGCGTCCGATGTCGCGCACTGACCGCAGCGGACTCGTTCTACTGGCCGCCTGCCTCGGCCTGTTCACGGTCTTCGTCCAGACCACCCAGACCATCGGCACCCTGGGCGCGGTCCGCGAGGACCTCGGCCTCGACTCCGCCGACCTGGTCTGGGTCCCGAGCATGTACACCCTGGTCGTCGCCTCCGTCGTCCTGGGCGCCGGCGCGTTCGCCGACCGGTGGGGGCGGCGGCGGATCTTCCTGCTCGGCGCCCTCGCGATGGCCGTCGGCGGGGTGGTCCTGGTGTTCGCCGGGAGCCTGTCCGCCGTGCTGGCCGGCCAGGCGATCGCCGGGCTCGGCGGCGCGCTGATCACCCCCAGCTCGCTCGCCCTCATCACCAACGCCTTCCCCGACCCGCGCCGCCGGGCCGGCGCGATCTCCGCCTGGGCGGCCACGTCGGGGCTCGGGCTCGCCCTCGGACCGATCACGGCCGGGCTGGCCCTGCGCTGGTCCACCTGGCACACGGCGTTCTGGCTCGGCCCGGTGATCGCCGCCCTCGCCGCCGGCGCCGCGCTGCTCGGCGTGCCGGAGTCGCGGGTCGAGGGCGGGCGGCTGGACTGGCCGGGACAGTTCCTCGTCACGGCCGGGCTGGCGCTGCTGATCTACTGGCTGATCGACGGCGGGCACCACAGCTACGCCGGCGGTCTGCCGCTGGCCGCGGCCGTCGGCGCGGCCGTCCTGCTCGCCGTCTTCGC
This sequence comes from Kitasatospora sp. NPDC088548, assembly GCF_044753005.1. NCBI lineage: Bacteria > Bacillati > Actinomycetota > Actinomycetes > Kitasatosporales > Streptomycetaceae > Kitasatospora > Kitasatospora sp. NPDC088548. Next base: position 31,067 of record NZ_JBIVMI010000015.1, on the reverse strand, counting down.
GGTGGTCGAACTGCGCCGCGACCACCCGCTGCTCGATCTGCGGCTGATGCGCGACCCGTCGTACAGCGCAGCCCTGCTGCTGGCCGCCACCGTGCTGTTCGGCTTCGTCGGGCTCTCGCTGCTCCAGGTGCTCTGGCTGCAGCAGGTGCGCGGGCTGACCGCCCTTCAGGTGGGCGTCCAACTCCTGGCGGAGTTCGGCACGTTCATTCTCGCCTCGGTGGTCGCCGGGATCCTCGGACGGCGGTTCGGGGCCGCGCCGTTGATCGTCGTCGGGCTGCTGCTGGCGGCGGCGGGCGCCGCGCTGTTCGCCACCGTCGAGCCGACGGACGCGTTCGGCGGGTACGCCCTCTCCCTGGTGGTCTTCGGCTTCGGCTGCGGCCTGGCCAACGCCCCCTCCACCGCACTGGCGGTCGGGCACGTACCGCGCGGCAAGGAGGGCGCGGCGGCCGGGACGGTCAACGCCGCCCGCCAGGTCGGCGCGGTGCTCGGCACCAGCGTCCTCGGCACCCTGATGACCACCCGGTTCGAGGAGCGCCTCGGCGCGCTCGGCCGGCCCCGCCCGCAGGACGTGGCGCAGGCGTTCACGGACGCCGTCGGCCACGCGGCCTCCGTCGGCGCGGTCGTGCTGCTCTGCGGTGTCGCGGCGGGCGCCTGCCTGTTGGCCCTCGCCCGTCGGCGGGGCGGTCCCGCTCCGGCGGCGCACCTCCCGGCGCCCGCCGACGGGGGCGCGGAGGTCGTCACCCTGCCGACGGCCGACTCCCGGACCTCCTGATCACCCACCACCCCCCGCTGCCACCGCCGTTCACCTCTCGGCGGTGGCAGCGCCACGCGGCCGGACACCCCGGGGCGGCCGGAAGTCCGCTCAGACCGCCGAACCCTCAGCCGGTGACGGCGAGTTCGGCGACCACCGCCCGGTGGTCGGCGCCCGGCACGGTGTGCTCGGCCACCGACACCGCGCTCAGCGCGTCGCCGTGCAGGACGTGGTCGATCTGGATCACCGGCGGCAGAAAGGGGAAGTCGGCGTTGTCCTCCGGCCAGGTCGGCGCACCGCCGCGGCCCAGTTCGGCGTGGGTGTCCGCCAGTCCGGTGGCGAGCAGGTCGCGCATCGGCGCGTGGTCGAGGGTCGCGTTGAAGTCGCCGAAGAACACGGCGTTGCGGGTGCTGTCGGCCGCCGCGGCCCGCAGGCCGTCGAAGTCCTCCGACCAGCGCCGGGCGTCGCCCAGCGGGTAGTAGGTGTGCACGGCGGTCAGCCGCACCGTCCGGCCGCCGACCGACACCTCGGCCGCCACCTGCGCCGAGGCGGAGACGGCCAGTGGGGTCAGCGGCAGTCGCGAGTAGAGCGCGGTGTCCTGGCCGGCCGGCAGTTCCCGGTACGGCAGCAGCTCCGCGATGCCCGCCCGGTCCAGGGCGGCGGCGGCGGAGCCGCTCAGCTCCTCCACCGCGAGGACGTCCACCCGCTGTTCACGCACCAGGCGGACCAGTGCGGCGACGTCCACCTGCCCCATGTACGCGTTGCTGGTGGCCAGCCGGAGCCGGGGCGCGTCGGCCGCCACCGAGCCGCCGTCCGGCACGAAACGCGGTACCAGCCAGATCAGTTGGACCAGCGTGAGCAGTCCGGCCAGACCCGCCGCCCACCACGAGCGGAGCACCAGCAGGACGCCCAGGGCCAGGACGGTGGTCAGGGCCGCGTACGGCAGCAGCACCATCGGCAGGGCCAGCGACGTCCCGTCGTCCCAGCCCGCCAGCCGCACCACGACCAGGGCCGCCGAGAGCAGCAGCCCGACCACGCAGAGCACCACCAGGGCCGTCCGGGTCCGGCGCCACCAACCCCGGCCGCTCGCCGTCCTGTTGCCCGATCTGCTACGCACGCGGTTCCCCACCCGTCATTCTCGCCACCCCTGCGGCGCCCGGTCGTCCGGCCGCTCCGGCTGAAGACGCGGAGCGGCCGGGTCCGGTTCCGGGGGCACCGGCTTCAGGCTCGGGCTCGGGCTCAGGCACCGGCTTCGGGCTCGGGCTCGGGCTCGGACCGGCGCCGGGCCGCGCGGGCAGGCCGCGCCGCCCGTCAGTCCACGCAGGGGATCCCGCCGGCCTTCACCGCGGGGCCCTGCATGGGGAGGCCGGCGGCCGGGTCCGGGGCGGCGTCGGCGGGCTGCGGCCCGGAGCCCGCCGGGGGCGGCGTCGTGGGCGAGGCGCTGAACGTACTGCCCAGGGTCACCACGACGTGGCCGGCGGGCGCGCCGGCGGCGGCCACCGCCGTGACCCCGTAATGGGCGGCGATCTGCTGGGCGTCGGCCTTGGCCCCGCTGCCGTAGGTGACGGTGGTGGCCTTGGGCCGGCCCGCGGCCTCACCCACCTTGCCGGCCTGGTAACCGAGTTCGGCCAGCGCCTTGGACTCGCCGGCGGCGGACCCGCCGTACACGTCCACGGTGGCCCGTTCCCTGGCCGGACTCGACGCGGCCGGGGTGGTCGGGTCGGTCGCCCCGGGCGCAGCGGTGTCGCCGCCCCCGGCCGGGGCGGCGGGCGCCGGATCGTGGTTGAACAGCTGCTGCACGATCCGCTTGATCAGGTCCGGGTTGACGGTGTTGACCTCCTGGCCCCCGATGGTCTTGAACCCGGTGATCGGCAGGGTGTTGAACTCGACGTTGCCGCCGGTCAGGTTGGGGGCCTGCTGCGCGAAGTCCAGGATGTTCCACTCGTTGTCGATGACGACGTCCTTCTTCACCACGTCGAACAGCCGCTGGAGCTTCCCGAAGTCGTTGAGGATGCCCTGCTGTTTGAGCTGGTACTCGACCGAGGAGATGAACGCCTGCTGGCGGTGGGTGCGGTCGAGGTCGCCGTTGGGGAGGTTGTGGCGCTGGCGGACGAAGGAGAGCGCCTGCGCCGCGTTGAGGGAGCTGATCCCGGCCGGGAGTTTCAGCCCGGTGCCGCCGCCCTCGCGGGTCGCGGTGCGGGCGACGATCGGATCGTCGACCGGGTGGTTGAGGCAGACCTGGATCGGTTCCACCGCCTTGGCGATGTCGTAGAAGCCGATCAGATTGACCTCGGCGAAGTGGTCGATCGGGATGTTCAGGAACGCCTGCACGGTCTGGATGGTGGCCGAGCGGCCGGCCTCCCTGCTCTGGCGCTCCAGTTCCGGCTTGGACAGCCCCTTGCCGGCCAGCTTCTGCTCGGCGGCGTCCTTGGCGATCCCGTACGCCTCCTTGATCTTGTGCATCTTTCCGTCCGCGCCCACGGTCTGGACGTAGTCGTCCCGCGGGACGGAGAGCGCGGCCACCTTGCCGCCGTTGGCCGGGATGTGCAGGACGATCAGGGCGTTGGTGTTGTACCCGCCGATCTCGCTGGAGCCCGCGTGCAGTTCGTCCTCGACGAACTCCTTGGGCAGGTCGTTGCCGTCCATGTCCTTGCGGCTGTCGAGACCGATGAGCAGCAGGTTCACCGACTTGTCGAGGTGCGGCGGCGCGTTCTTCTTCGCCTCCGCCAGCGCCGCCGACTTGACTATGCCGCTGTCCAGGCTGCGGTACTCGTACCAGGTGAAGCCGCTGGCCCCCAGCACGGCCGCCGACACGGTGCAGGCCAGGCCCCGCCCGGCGACGGTCAGCGGCGCGGTGCGGCGCGGGGCCCGCGCCCTGGTGTTCTTCCGGTCAGCCACGACGACTCCCTCGGCTCCTGGCGTTCCCGCCCCTGCTCCCGCTACCGCCCCCGGTGCCGCGTCCTCTCCCGCCCCTGCTCCCGCTCCTGCTCCCGCTCCTGCCGAGCACGGTCTGGACGGCGATCACCAGCAGTGCGGCCGCCACCGCCTCGGCCATCACGGGGAACGCCCCCACCACCCAGCGCAGCGCCCCCGAGGCGAGCGCCTTGCCCTGGTAGTCCTCCCGGCGGGCGAGGTACTCGACGCCCGCCCGGACCGCCAGCACCACCACCGGTGCGGCCGTGACCACCCACCAGCGCCCCGGCCGGCTGCACAGCACCACCGCGGCGGCCGTGCCCAGCACCGCGCCGACCGCGAACAGCAGCCCGGTGCCCGGTCCGTTCAGCTCGTCCGCCACCGCGCCCAGCACCGGCAGCCCGACGGCCACCAGCACCACCGGCGGGCCACCGCGCCGCGGGGCCTCCCGCCGCCGCGCCGCGACCGCCCTCGGCGTGGCCTCACCGCCGCCACCCCGCGCACCGTCGTCCCGGGCGCCCCCGTCGTCGGCACCACGGCCCGCCGCGCCCGAGCGCTGCGCAGGAACGCCGGACTCCCCGGGATGCGCCCCCGGTCGCGATCGCGTGCCCCGGTCCGGCGTTCTCGCCCGTTGCCCGGCCATCCACACACCCCTCGTCAACTCGGCTGCCACGGCACCGGCGCGCCGTCCTGCGTACCGGGACGCGAACCGTCCGGATGACGGTTCCCGAACTTCTACACTGTTGTAGAACTCGGCTGGAGCATACAAACCCGCCCCCGCCGCGTCACCCGCCGCCCTCCCGGCTGCGGCGGAACCGCCAGGTGGGGCCTCGTTAGGATGGGCGTGATCCCCACCCGTCGGCACCCATCAGGAACGCATCAGAGGAGCAGCGCGTCACCATGTTCGAGAACCTGAAGAACCTTGCGGACAAGGCCACCGACCTCGCCCGCGAGCACAGCGGCGTCATAGGCCAGGGGCTGGAGAAGGTCGGCGACGTGATCGACGACAAGACCGACGGAAAGTACGCGAGCCAGATCGACACCGGTGTCGAGAAGGCCAAGGACTTCATCCGCAACCTGGACGACGACAAGAAGCCGACGGAGTAACACCCCGGCGCGGCACTGCCGCCGGAACCACCAACGGGCCATCGGGATCAACGAACGGACGGGCGGGCGGCAGTGACGAAAGACCGGACGGGCCCCCGCTGGGGCCGCTGGCTGGCCGCCGCCGTCCTGGCGGCGGCCGGCTGGGGCATCATCCGCGGCGGCGGCCACCCGGCCCCCGCCGACTCCGCCGCCTCCCCCTCGCCCCCGTCCGCCGGCACCACCACCGCCCCGGCCGCGTCCGCCCCGTCGCCCTCCCGCCCCTCCGGCCGCTACGACCCCGCCGACTACGCGGCCCCGGTCCGCACCCACGCCGCCCGAGCGGGCATCAACCCCCAGCTGCTGATGGCGATCCTCTACAACGAGTCGTACAAACCCCACGACCCCGACCTCGAACGCGCCTGGCAGCGGACCAAACCCGACGCCTCCTTCGGCATCGCCAACATGCACCGCGCCGCCTTCGACGACACCAAGCAGGGCCGGGACTTCGCCGACCGCCGCTGGGAGGAGCTCCCCGACGACCGCGACCTCGCCATCGAGGCCGCCGCCTGGCACCTCCACGACCTCGCCGCCCAGCTCCCCGCCCGCCCCGCCACCTCCCTCACCCGCGACGAACTCCTCGCCCTCGGCTACAACACCGGCGCCGGCAACATGTCCGCCTTCGCCCGCGGCATCAAGCCCGGCTCCCAGGCCCAGTCCTACCTCGACCGTCTCCACGACAACTGGCAGAAGTCCGCCACCGCCGTCAAATCCGGTTGACCAAAGCCCACTTCAGCCGACTGGCCACCGCCGCCCCCGATCACGTGGATCAGCCGCCGGCCGTGGTCTGCCGCGGTGGATCACGCCGCAGTCCGCACAACGACCGGTGGGCCCGCGCGTTCGCGACGCGCGGGCCCACCGGAGGACGCGGCGGGAAGGTCAGGAGGCGGCCAGGTGGGTGGACCACTTGGTGCGCCAGGCGAGGGCGTCGGTGACGGCTTCGCCGATGGTGCGGCGAGGGGTCCAGCCAAGGAGGTCGCGGGCGGTGTCGATGCCGGCGTAGCAGCCGATGACGTCGCCGGGGCGGGGGTCCGCCTCGCGGGTGCCGAGGGTGGTGCCGACGGCGCGCTCGAAGGCGGTGACCAGTTCCCGGACGGTGGTGCCCTCGCCGGTGCCGATGTTGATGACCCGGTAGCGGTCGTCGGCGGCGGGCTTGATGACCTCGTCGAAGCGGGTGAGCGCGGCGGCGTGGGCCTCGGCGACGTCCTGGACGTGGATGTAGTCGCGGATGCCGGAGCCGTCGCGGGTCGCCCAGTCGACGCCGGTGATGGTGAACGGCGTGCCGGTGGCGTGGGCCTCGATCAGCTTGCCGAGGGCGTGCGTCGGGTGGAGGTCCTGCAGACCGGTGCGCAGCCGCGGGTCGGCGCCGATCGGGTTGAAGTAGCGCAGGGTGATGACGCGGACCTCCTCGGCGCCATGGCCGCGGGTCCAGTCCTGGAGGACCTGTTCCATCATCTGCTTGGTGCGGGCGTACGGGCTGTTGGCGTCGACCGGGCAGCTCTCGTCGACCCGGGCGTCCGGGGTGGGCGCGTAGATCGAGGCGGAGCTGCTGAAGACGACGCGGGTACAGCCGTTGCGCTGGAGGGACTCCAGCAGTTCGACGGTCTTGGCGACGTTCTCGCGGTAGTAGTACAGGGGTTGGGAGACGGACTCCGGGACGACGATCCGCGCGGCGCAGTGCAGGGCGGCGTCGATGTCGGGGTGCTCCGCGAAGATGCGGTCGAGGAGGGCCGCGTCGGCGATGTCGCCCCGGTAGAAGACGCGGCCCTCGACGAACTCGGCCCGGCCCTTGGAGAGGTCGTCGAGGACGACCGGCGTGATGCCCTGGTCGAGCAGCGCGGAGGCCACGGTGCTGCCGATGTATCCCGCGCCGCCGGTGATCAGAACTTTCTTCAACGCGGACGCTCCCTTGCGGTCGGCCGGACGCCTCGGGTGGCGGCCGGTGACAGTGGGGACGATGGTTCAGGAGCGATGGTTCCGGCGGTCGTGGCGGCAACAGGCAGCGGGCAGCGGGCAGCGGCGCCGGGGAGCGCACTCGGGGGGGTGTGCGCTCCCCGGCATGGGGTGGTGGCGGCCACCCGGCCGGTCGTCCACAGGCTCGGACACCGGCGGCCGTGACCGGAATGCTAGACCCGCCGGGGGTCCGTGGCCAGAGCCCTGACCAGCCGATTTCCCGCCCCGGACATGCCACCCGGGCCGCGTCGGCCCCAGGTCCGAACAGGTGTCACCCACCCCACTCCCGCACGCTGCCGGAGACCGGTCGAGGCCCCGTCAGGCCGCGACCCGGGCGCCCAGCGCGGGCGACCGGACCACGGGCACGACGCCCACCGGCTGGCCGTGCGCGTGCAGCCGGGAGAGGGAGGCGGCCAGCTGGTCCGGGTCCTCGGCCAGCCAGAGCCGGAGGGCGGCGGCCAGGGCGGCGCTGGCCGGCCCGATGTGCAGTCCGCTCGCCCGGGTGACCCGGTCACCGACCAGCGGGAGGAGGTCGGCGAGCGGCGCGGGCAGCCAGAGCGTCACGGCGCAGGGCGCGGGGCGGGAGAGGACGCACAGCAGGCGCAGCACGCCCGCGTCGCCGTGCAGGGCGGGGATGACGTCCAGCAGACCGTCCGCCGCCACCTCGGAGACGTCGCTGCCGTGACCACGCGCCAGCTCGCGCAGCAGCCCCCGCTCCGCGGCGGTGATCCGGACGGTCAGCATGACTTCTTCGCAGTCCATGGTCCCAGTTCCCGTCTTGTGGAGGTGCCCGTCGGTCGTGAACGCCCTGTCGTGCCAACGCCTGTCGTGCCCACGCCGGCCGTGTCGTGGCCGCCGTGCCGCACCGGCCGTCGTCGCGTACCCGTCAGCCGGTGGCGATCAGTTCCTGCCCATCAGTGGGCCTCCGCTACCGGCGTGATCAAGCCGTAGTGGCCGTCGTAGCGGCGGTACAGCACCCGGCCGCGGCCGTCCCCGGGGTCGGCGTAGAAGACGAAGGGCCAGCAGGTGAGCCAGAGTTGGCGGGCCGCCTCGGACAGGTCGAGCCGCGGCGCGGGGTGCGGGCTCTCGGTCAGGGGCAGCGCGGAGCCGCCGAACCGGGCGGTCGAATGGGCCCGGACCAGCCGGAAGCCGTCTCCCCCCGGCCGGCGGTGGACCAGGCTGTCCTGGCCGGTGAGCGCGTCGGAGAAGAGATGGAAGCGGCGGTCCAGGGCGAGCATCTCGCGCACGGCCTCGTCCGGCGCGCGGCGGGCGAGAACGACCGGTTTCCGGCGGGCGATCCGTCGTTCGGCGAGCGGGCGCGGGGCGTACTGCGGCCGATAAGCGCTGTCGTGCGCCGCGGCGAGCCCTATGTCCCCCTGCTCGCGCAGCCGCGCGGCCCGGCCGCCGAGCGTGCCGAGCGCCAGGTCCACCGCCTCGCGCATGGTCCCGGCGGCCAGTTGCGCCCGGACCGTGCCGACGCCGTCCAGTTCGATCTCGGCCTGGGCCACGGCGGGCCTGGACACCTCCCGGCAGCGGGTGTGGGTGAGCCTGATACGGGCCGCGTGCGCGTCCGGTCCGAGCGCCGCCGTCAGCTCCAACGCCCGGGCGCGCGCGTACTCGGCGTCGTCGCGGTGGAGTTCGCCTCGGATCTCCACCCGCACGTCGAGAGCAGGCCGGTGGCGCAGACGGGTCATCAGGATCCTCCTTGGTTCCGGACCATGCTGGACCTGCGGAGGGCCTCCGGCCGAGGGCCGAAAGACCCTGCCTGCCGGGCAACGGTCCTCCCCCCGCTCCGGCCTGGTCCGCGCAGGTCGGCCGGGGCCGCGGAAGGGCCTGCCGGACGACCCGCGCCGGCGCGTCCGCTCGATCGGCCGATGGGTCAGTTGCGGGCACGGGGGCGACCGGGCCAGACTCCGCCCGTGGAAGAGACGATCCCGCTGGAACCGGGCCATCCGCGCCGGCTGTCGCCCGCCCGCCCGGAGGAGGAACCGGCCGGCCCCGGCCGCCGGTTCTGAGCCGTCCGCGCCACCCCCCGAACCGCCGTCCGGCCCGCCCGGAGCCGGAATTCCGCCCGAGTGCGCGCGGCCGATCCACCAATGGGGTGATCCACGGGCATTTGGCGCAACGCCTGATCGAACGGCGCGTTCTCTATTGAGTGCGCCCTCCGGGAGCGGCGCGCGCGGGGGTCCGCGCTGGAGGGACCCTCGTCTCCCGGCTCTCGCGGCTCCGGCTCCGGCAGTACCGCCGCGTCGGCCCATCTGGTGAGAGGTGATGCCATGATCCTGACGACCGAGACGCGTAGACGAGCCGTTCCGCCCGGAACGGCTCCCGCGAAAACCCCCTCGACCGCTCCCCCGCCGGCGCCCGGCGCCGTACCGGGCCTCGGCCACGCCCCGGCCCTGCTACGCGACCCGCTCGGCTTCCTCGGCTCGCTCTCCCGCCACGGCGGTGTGGTGCAGGTCCGGCTGGGCCCACGGACGGTCTGCGTGGTCACCGACGCGAGTCTCGTCCACACCCTGCTCGTCGCCCTCGCCTACGACTGCCCACGCGGCGCCGTCCAGGACACTCTCAAAACGGCGTTCGGCGACGGTCTGCTGATGTCCGGGGGGAAGGCCCACCGGGACCGCCGCCGGCTGATCCAGCCCGTTTTCGGGCCGGACCGGATGGCCGACTACCTCGCGGTGATGCACCAGGTCACCGAGGAACGGGCCGGACGCTGGCGACCGGGCCAGGAACTGGACGTGGCGAAGGAGATGAACCACCTCGCGCTGGAGATCGTCACCAGGACGCTGTTCGACGCGCGGCTGAGCGAGGACGCCACCGTCGACTTCCACCGGGCGCTGCCGGACCTGGTCAAGGGCCAGATCGTCCAGTCGCTCTACCCGCACCCGAAGCTCGCCCGGCTGCCGCTACCGGTCAACCGTCGCTTCGAGAACGCCGTCCGGGTGCTCAACCGGGTGGTCGACCAGGCCGTCAGCGGCGGCGCCCGGTCCGGCGGCACGAACGGCACCCTGCCCGCGCTGCTGCGCGCCGCCACCGACCCGGCCACCGAACGGCCGCTCACCGAGGCGGACGTACGCTCCGAGGCGATCACCATGTTCGGCGCGGGCACCGAGACCGTCTCCACCACGCTCACCTGGCTGCTCGACGAACTGCTGCGGCACCCCGAGGTGGAGACCCGCGTCCTCGCCGAGCTGGACGAGCACCTCCCGGCCGGCGCCGTGCCCACCCCCGACGCGCTCGCGAAGCTCACGTACACCCGCAGCGTCACCCAGGAGGTGGTGCGGCTGCACGCGCCGAACGCCTTCCTGATGCGGACCGCCGCCGTCCCGGTCGAGCTCGGCCCGTACCTGATCCCGGCCGGCACCGAGCTGCTGTACAGCCTCACCGCCCTGCACCGCGACCCGGCGCTCTACCCCGAGCCGCTGCGGTTCCGGCCCGAACGCTGGCGTGAGGGCGGCGACGCGGCCGGTGCCGGGCGGCAGGCGTTCCTGCCGTTCGGGGCGGGCAAGCACAAGTGCATCGGCGAGGCCTTCGCCTGGGCCGAGCTGACCGTGGCCGCCGCCGCGATTCTGCGCCGGTGGCGGCCGGTGGCCGTCGCGGGGACCAGGGCCCGCGAGGTGGTCTGGACGACCGTCCAGGCCCAGGGGCTGCGCATCCGGCTGACCCCGCGCAACGGTCACGCGTCCCGCTCCCGCCCCGGCGGCGCCGCCACCCCGCAGGACGGCGCGGCCCCCGGTGACGGTGAGGCCCCGAGCCCGTGCCTGATCCCGGGCCCGCGGGCGGCACCGCTGTCGCCGGCCGCCCAGGCGGCACGGGCCGTCCCGGCGGCACGCACCGCCGCCCCGGTGCCGCGCACCGCCGCCGTGCCACGGCCGGCCTCGGCGGTTCAGCCGGCCCTGACCGCCCATCCGCCCGCCACCGTCTGCCCGGCCGCCGTCCTCATGCCCGCCCGCATCCCCGCCGAACTGCGCACCCCCGAGGGGTCGCAGGCCTCCGGCGAGCTACGGGCCACCACCGCACGGCACGCCGACTGGGTGCTGGACCACGGCCTGCTTCCCCTGAGCGGCCTGCCCCGCTACCAGGCCTACGGGCTGCCCAAGCTGATCGGCCACGCGTACCCCCGTGCCGGGGGCGCCGAACTCGACCTGCTGGTGGACCTGCTCGGCTGGTTCACCATCCTCGACGACCGCTTCGACGGCACCCCCGGCCGCCACCCGGCCGAGGCCCACGCGATCATCGACCCGCTGCTCGCCGTCCTGGCCGGAGACGACCCGACCCCGACCTCGGTGGGCGCCCAACTCCTGTACGCCTGGCGGGAACTCTGGCACCGCCAGGGCGGTCCCATGTCGCCCGCCTGGCGGGACCGGGCCGCCCGCGAATGGCGGACCTGTCTGGAGACCTTCCTCACCGAGTCCGCGCACCGGGCCAAGGGCACCGCCCCCGGCCTCCCCGAGACCATGGGCCTGCGCCGCCACGCCAGTTGCCTCTACCCGTTCATGAACATACTGGAACGGGTCCAGGGCGCCGACGCGCCGGACGGGCTGCACGCCGAGCCCGCGCTGCACCGGTTGCGCGCGCACACCGCCGACGCCGCGACGCTGATCAACGACTTGTTCTCACTGGAACGGGAGGAGCGCCAGACGGCGACCGCCTTCAACACCGTCCTGACCCTGCAACGGGTCCGCGGCTGTACCCGCCGCGAGGCCGTCCTGGAGGTCCGCGCCCGGATCTCGGACCTGAGGGAGGAGAGCGAGACCCTGCGCCGCCGGCTGCTGCGCCGGCACCCGGCGGGCCTCTGGTACCTCAACGGCACCCGGGAACTGGTCGACGGCGTCTACGCCTGGACCAGTACCAGCCGCCGCTACCTCAGTGACGGTCGCCGAGGGTGAACAGCAGCAGCACGAAGCCGGCGAACAGGTGCGTGGCGAAGATGTAGATGCCCGCGCGGATGAGCATGGCCTTGCGCCTGCTCTTCTCGTCGCTGGTGCCGTCGGCCATGGCCGGGTTCTCCTTCGGTGGGTCGGGTGCGGCGGGCACGGCCGTCGGGTGGCCCGGCCGGGGCGGGGCCACCCGGCGCTCAGCCGCTCCTCAGCTGGGCTGCGGGCGCCCGCAGCTCCGTGAGCAGCGTGCCCTGGTCGGTGATCAGCTCGGTGAGGATGCGGCGGGCGGCGCGCAGCAGGTCGGCGACGTCCGGGGTGCTCAGCGCGTAGACCACGGTGTTGCCCTCCCGGGTGGCCGTGACCAGCTGGGTCCGGCGCAGCACCGCGAGCTGCTGGGAGAGGTTGGACGGCTCGATCCCGATCTCGGCCAGCAGTTCGCGCACCGGGCGCGGCCCGTCCTGGAGCAGTTCCAGGACGCGGATCCGGACGGGATGCCCGAGGGTGCGGAAGAACTCCGCCTTGGCCTGGTACAGCGGGACCGCCATCGTCCGCTCTCTCCCTGGTGCTCGGGTGGTTGCTGCCCGGGCGGGTGGTGCCCGGGTGGCCGGGCCTCGCGTGGGTGTGCCTCGCGTGGGTGGACAGCCGGGCCGGGCACCCGGGCCTCGCACGCGGGGCGCACACGGCCAGGAAGCATCATCCTTATGGATGAAGATTTCTTCAAGTTGTCACCGTCGACGGCCACCGGGGAAGGCCGGGCCCGGCCCACGCCGACGGGGCAGGAGACACCCGGAAACGACCGACGGGTCCGGGGCTGGCAGCCCCGGACCCGTCAGCCGCTGTGGTCGGCGGTCAGCAGACGACCGGGACGTCCACGGTGACCGGGGACGGGCCCCACCCGAAGTCGACCACGCTGAAGCTGCCGTGGACGGTGGAGCCGCACGGCACGGTGCCGCTGAAGCCGTTCACCCGGACGGTGGTGGCCCTGAACAGCGTGCCGCCGCTGACCGTACCGAGCGAGGCGCCGCCGACCACCTGGCCGGAGACGCTGGTGAGCAGCTGACGGGTCGGCAGCTCCGGGCTGCCCGGGCTGGGCGGGCCCGCCAGGCTGATCTGGCCGTAGAGCTGCACGCTGTCACCGGTGACGTCGGCACACAGGGTGGTCCCCAGTCCGGACTGCAGCCCCCAGGCACCACAGGTCGTGGTGGTGGTGAGGGTGGTCGCACCGGTGGTGGCCGCGCCGGCCTGGACAGGGACGGCGAGCAGGGCGACCGCACCGGCGGCGCCCGCCGCGATCTTGGCGATTCGGTTCATCGAAGTCTCCTGACGTTCATCTTGTTCATCTGGTGGACACAACGTCATGGCACATGTGACATTTCACATGTGCCATGACGTGACCTTCTCATGGGTTTCCAATGCCTGGGTCAAGTTCTGCACAGGAAACCGTGCAACAGGCTAAAAGTTGACCTTCGATGGCGAGATCCCAGCGTGCCCGGGGCCGCGCGTGTCCCGGCGGGGGCCGGCGCGTTGGACGGAGCGTGAAACACATCCCCACCGCCGTGGCCGCCCTCGCCGCCGTCCTCGCCCTGGTCGCGGCGGCCACCCCGCCCGCGCGGCTGCTCGGCACCGAGGTCCGGCGGATCCCGACCGAGGACCGGGTGCTGGCGCCGACCTTCAACGCGGCCTGGAACGACACCGGCCTGGACACCACCCTGGCGGTGCCGCGGGAGCGGACGGCGCCGGCCACCTTCTTCCCCACCGGGGAGTTCGCCGACCGGCACCCGTCCGCCGTCCGGACGATGGCCGCCGCCGGGCACGGGCTCGGCGCCATCCTCCAGCTCCACGTCGGCACACCGGAGGAGAACGGCCCGGGCACCTGTCTGGACGCCGAGGCGCTGCCCCTGGTCATCGACGCCGTCCACGCCCGCGGCTACCGGACCGTGGATCTGCGCACCCTGCTCGACACCTGAGCGGCGGCGGCCGGGCGGATCAGCCGGCCTCCGACCAGCGGCCGGCGATCGCGGAGCCGAGGCTGCCGAAGCAGGCGTCGACGGTGCCGAGCAGGGTGTCCAGGTCCCGGGTGCCGCTCGCCTGCCAGGAGCGGACGGCGACCGTCATGGCCGCGGCGTGCACGGAGACCAGGAGCTGGGGGCGCGGGTCGGCCGGGTCCCCGAGGTGCTCACGCGCGGCGAGGATCGTGGCGAGCGCGTCCTGGTGGGCCAGGAGGGCGTGGTGGAGGGAGGCGAGCAGACCCGGCGTGCGCGCGACCAGTTCCAGGACGGCGACGCACGTCGGCGTGCCGCGGTGGTCGGGAAGGGCCCGGGCCACCTCGCACAGGGCATGGCGGGTGGCTTCGCGCAGCGCGGTCAACGGGGCCTCACCGGCGGGTCTGCGCACGAGTTCGTGCGCGGTCAGTGCGGCCATCTCCCGGAACACGGCGAGCAGGACGTCCTCCTTGCCGGTGAAATAGCGCAGCACCGTGCGTTTGGAGACGTCGACCGCGGCCGCGATGTCGTCCAGGGTGGTGCCCTCGAAGCCCCGGGAGCCGAACAGGTCGAGGGCGGCGTGGCGGAGCGCGTCGCGGGTCCTGAGCTTCTTGCGGTCGCGCAGTCCGGTGGAGGCGGCGGTGCGGCCTGCCGGGCTCGGGTGCATGCGGGGTTCCTCCTGGGCGGGACCGGTGGTGGCGGGTCGAGGGCCGCCCGAGGGCTGCCCGAGGGCTGCCCGAGGGCTGCCCGAGGATTCTGTCACCTGGTGCCATATGCTTCTGGGTGACATGACTGCCCGGCTCTCGGCGGGGCCGGTGACATTGATGCCGTCAGGAGCACGCGGGTCGGCCGGGACACGCCGGTCATAGCTTGGAGCTATGGGCCCATAGACCGCCACCGACTACCGCGGGCCCACCGGGTGGGCTTGTCTCGATCCGTCTGTCCGCGCTGCCTGGAGGAACGTCTCGCATGCCTCGTCCCATCCGTGTCGCAATAGTCGGCGCCGGTCCGGCCGGCATCTACGCCGCTGACGCGCTGCTGAAGTCCGACGCCGCGCAGGACCCGGGGGTGTCCGTCGACCTGTTCGAACGGATGCCCGCGCCGTTCGGGCTGATCCGCTACGGCGTGGCGCCCGACCACCCGCGGATCAAGGGCATCGTCACCGCGCTGCACCGGGTGCTGGACAAGCCGCAGGTACGGCTCTTCGGCAACGTGGACTACCCGGGCGACATCACCCTGGACGACCTGCACCGCTTCTACGACGCGGTGGTCTTCGCCACGGGCGCGATGGCCGACCGGGCCCTGGACGTCCCCGGGATCAACCTGGACGGCTCCTTCGGCGCCGCGGACTTCGTCTCCTGGTACGACGGCCACCCGGACGTCCCGCGGACCTGGCCCCTGGAGGCCGAGAAGGTCGCCGTCCTGGGCGTGGGCAACGTGGCCCTGGACGTCGCCCGGATCCTGGCCAAGACCGCCGACGAGCTCCTGCCCACCGAGATACCGCCGAACGTCCACGCGGGCCTGCGGCAGAACAAGGCCGTCGAGGTCCACGTCTTCGGCCGCCGCGGCCCCGCGCAGGCCAAGTTCAGCCCGATGGAGCTGCGGGAACTCGACCACTCCCCGAACATCGAGGTCATCGTCGACCCCGAGGACATCGAGTACGACGAGGGCTCCATCGCCGAACGCCGCGGCAACCGGCACGCCGACATGGTCGCCTCCACCCTGGAGAAGTGGGCCATCCGCGACACCGGCACCCGCCCCCACCGGGTCCACCTGCACTTCTTCGAGTCCCCCGAGGAGATCCTCGGCGAGGACGGGCGCGTGGTCGGGCTGCGGACCGAACGCACCGAGCTCGACGGCACCGGCAACGTCCGCGGCACCGGCCGTTTCACCGACTGGGACGTCCAGGCCGTCTACCGGGCGGTCGGCTACTACTCGGACGAGCTGCCCAAGCTGCCCTTCGACCTGGCCTCCGGCACCGTCCCCAACCAGGCCGGCCGGGTGCTGGCCGCCGACAGCAGCCACGAGACCGCCGTCTACGTCACCGGCTGGATCAAGCGCGGCCCCGTCGGGCTCATCGGCCACACCAAGGGCGACGCCAACGAGACCGTCGCCTGCCTGCTCGACGACCACACCGCCGGCCGCCTCCCCGGCGCCACCGCACCGGAGCCGGACGCCGTCACGGCCTTCCTGGAGGAGCGCGGCGTCCGCTACACCACCCGGGACGGCTGGTACCGGCTCGACGCCCACGAGCGGGCCCTGGGCGCGGCGGAGGACCGCGAGCGCGTCAAGGTCGTCGAGCGGGAGGACATGCTCCGCCACAGCGGCAGCTGACCGGGTGCCGTCGGGACCGCCGGGGCGGGCGGAGCGCCCGTCCGGCGGCCCCGACGGGGCGGACTACCGTACGGCCGACCGGAGTTCGCCGATCCGGTGGACCGCCCCGGTGAAAGCGGCACGGTCGAGCCGGCCGCCGTCCAGCGCCTCGGCGAGCGCGGCCGCCGCGTCGTCGCCCTGCTGGACGTCCCGGGCCGAGCAGAGCAGCAGGTCCATCCCGGCCTCGGCGGCGGCGATCGCCCGGGCGCCGGTGTCGCCGTACGGGGCGAGGGCGCCGGCCTCCAGGGCGTCGGTGACGGTGACGCCCCGGAAGCCGAGGCGTTCGCGCAGCTCGCCCTGGACCACGACCGGCGACAGGCCGGCCGGGCGCTCCCCGTCCAGCGCCGGGTAGACGGCCCAGGAGGCCATCACCAGCCGCACCCCGGCGGCGATCGCGGCCCGGTACGGCTCCTCACCGCGGGCGCGGAGGTCGGCGAGCGGGACGGGGAGGGTGACGGGCCGCTCGTCGGTGTTCTGGTCGCGGGCGGCGGAGCCGAGGCCGGGGAAGTGCTTGGCCGTGGCGGCGATCCGCAGACTCTGCTGGGCGGCGAGGAAGGCGCTTCCCAACTCGCCGACGGTGGCGGGGTCCTGGCCGTAGGAGCGCTCGAAGTGGTCGATGAAGTCGTCGGCGGTGTCGTAGACGTCGAGGACGGGTGCGAGGTTGACGTTCAGACCGGCGCCCGCGAGGTTGCTCCCGGCCCCGGTGCCCGAGCGGGCGGCCTCGGCGAGCGGGTCCGGCGCCAGGCCGGTCCGGCGGGCGGAGAGTTCGGGCGCCCCGGGCAGCCGGCGGATCTTTCCGCCCTCCTGGTCGGTCATCAGCAGCAGCGGCGCGGACCCCGGGGACTCCGCCGCGGCCCGCTTCAACTGGTCGACGGCGGAGTGGAGTTGTTCGGTTCCGGTGACGTTCTCGCCGAACAGGATCACCCCGGCCGCCCGGCCCTCGCGGATGGCCCGGAGCAGGGCGGGCGGCGGGACCGGGCCGGGGTAGGAGTAGACGATCCGCCGGCCGGCGAGCAGCCGGGACTCCGGTGTGGACATGGGCGTCGCCCTCTCGGTCGGGGCGGGCGACCACCGGGCCGCCCGATGGGGTGTCCACGCCGACCCGGCCAGGACCGGGAGCAGGGCGGTGAGCAGCACCGCGAGCGCCGCGGCACGGACGGTCCGCCGGAGCGACGGCATCGGGCCTCCCGGGGTGGGGGTGGGGGGGTCGGTGCGTCACGGTACCGAGACCGGTCCGGCCCCGGGCCGCGCAACGCGCCCGTCGGCGCCCCGCGTCACCCCACCCGCCGCCCCCGCCTCACCCCATCCGGCGCAGCAGTCGGCCGAGCACCGCGATGCCGTCCTCGATCCCGCCCGGTGCGCCCGCCGCGTAGCCGAGGACCAGCCCGGGCGGGTGCGGCAGCCGGGCGTGCCAGGACAGCGGCTGCACCTTCACCCCGTGGGCGAGGGCCGCCGCGGCGAGTTCGGTGTCGGAGCAGCGGAGGCCCGCCGGAAAGGTGAGCATCAGATGCAGCCCGGCCGCCGCGCCGTGGACGGCCGCGCCCGGCAGGTGGGCGCCGATCGCCGCGATCATCGCGTCCCGGCGGCGGCGGTGGCGCCGGCGCAGCAGCCGCAGGTGCCGTTCCAGCTCGCCGGAGTCCATCAGCCGGGCCAGGACCAGCTGCGGCAGGACGGCGTTGCCGAGGTCCGCGAACCGCTTGGCCGCGACGACGGCCTCCCGGTACCGGGGCGGGACGAGCAGCCAGCCGGTGCGCAGGGCGGGCGCGAGCAGTTTGGAGACGCTGCCCGCGTAGCAGACCCGGTCGGGGAGGACGGCGCGCAGCGCGGGCACCGGGGGCCGGTCGTAGCGGTGCTCGGCGTCGTAGTCGTCCTCGACGACCAGGCCGCCCTCGCCGGCCCAGCGGATCAGTTCGCGCCGCCGCCCGCCGCCGAGCACCACGCCGGTCGGGTACTGGTGGGCCGGGGTGACCAGGACGGCGGGGGCGCCGGTGGCCCGCAGCGCGTCCACCCGGAGGCCTTCGGCGTCCACCGGTACGGGCGGGGTGGCGGTGAGCCAGTGGCCGAGGTGCTGGCGGGTGCCGAGCGAGCCCGGGTCCTCCACCGCGATCTCGGTGATGCCGCTGCCGCCGAGCACCTGGCCGAGCAGACCGAGCGCCTGGGCGGTGCCGACGACGATCAGCACCTCGTCGGGGTCGGCCCGGATGCCGCGGTTGCGGGCCAGCCAGTGGGCGACGGCCCGACGCAGCGCGGGGGTGCCGCACGGGTCGCCGTAGCCGAGGTCGTGGGGGCGGAGGCCGTCGAGGGCGACGCGCTCGGCGCGCAGCCAGGCGGCGCGGGGGAAGGCGGCGAGGTCGGGCACGCCGGGCGAGAGGTCGATCCGGGCGGGGGCGGCGCGCAGCGCGTCGAAGGTCTCGGGGACGGGGTCGGCGTCGAACAGTGCGGCGGGTTCGCCCGGGTGCCACGACCGCCCGGGTGGCGGCGGGTCCGCGGCGTCCGTCGGGGCGGGCCGGGGCGGGGCGGGCGCGCCGACCACGACGGTGCCGCCCCTCCCCCGGCCGGCGACCTGGCCCTCCTCGGCGAGGCGCCGGTAGGCGTCGGTGACGACCCCCCGGGAGACCCGCAGCTCTCCGGCCAGTACCCGGCCGGCGGGCAGCCGGGTGCCGACCGGGAGGCGGCCGTCGGCGATCGCCTCCCGCAGCCGCCGGGCCAGCCAGTCGGCGAGCCCGCCGGGCGGGGCGTCGGCGGTGTCGAGCTGGAGGAAGTCGGAGGCGCCGGCCCTTTTGGACCTGTCAACGGCGCTCTCATTGGACCTGTTCACCGGTCCATTGTGCGGCCAGGGTGGGGGCATGACCACGGAGACGACGCACCGCACGGCGGTGCACGAGGACGTTCAGGACCACCGTCCCGGCTATGTGCACGGGTATTCGGTCACCGAGGCGCGGCGGCTCGGCGAACAGGCCGACACCCTGGCGGAGTTGCTGCACGCCGGTACGGCGTACCCGGCGGGCGGCCGGGTGCTGGAGGCGGGCTGCGGCGTCGGGGCGCAGACGGTGCACCTGCTGGCGTCCAGCCCGGGCGTGCGGCTGACGGCGGCGGACCTCTCGGCCGAGTCGCTCGCCCGGGCGCGCGAAGCGGTGGCGGCCCACGCGCCCGGCGCCCGGGTGGACTGGCACCACGGGGACCTGCACGACCTGCCGTTCGCGGACGGCTCCTTCGACCACGTCTTCGTCTGCTTCGTGCTGGAACACCTGGCGCGGCCGCAGGCCGCACTGGCCGCGCTGCGGCGGGTGCTGCGGCCGGGCGGCACGATCACGGTGGTCGAGGGCGACCACGGTTCGGCCTTCTTCCACCCGGACAGCGCCCCCGCCCGGGCGGTCGTGGACCAGCTGGTCCGGCTGCAGGCGGCGGCCGGCGGTGACGCTCTGCTCGGCCGGCGGCTGCACCCGCTGCTGGCGGACGCGGGCTTCCGGGACGTCGCCGTCGAGCCGCGCACCGTGTACGCCGACGGGAGCCGCCCGGCGCTGGTCGAGGGCTTCACCCGGCGGACCTTCATCGCCATGGTCGAGTCGGTACGCGCCGACGCGCTCGCCGCCGGTCTCACCACGGCCGCCGCGTTCGACCGGGGGCTGGCCGATCTGCGCCGGACGGCGGAGCCCGGCGGAACGTTCCACTACACCTTCTTCAAGGCGGTCGCCGTGCGGCCCTGACGGGGGCGGCCCGTGCCGGGCGGACCGCCGTACGCGCGGGACTCGGCGCGTACGACGGTCCGCCCGGCCGGGCTCAGTGCTTCGTCGCGTCCTTGACCTTCTCGGCCGCCTGCTTGAGGTCGCTCTTCACCTGGGTGCCCTTGCCCTCGGCCTCCTTGGTCCGGTCACCGGTGACCTTGCCCGCGACCTCCTTGGCCTTGCCCCGGGCCTTCTCCGCGGCGTTGTGCAGCTTGTCGTCCGTACCCATCGCGGCGACTCCTCTCCGTGCCGGGCGGGCCGAGTGCCCGCCCAGCAGGCGCCTGCCCCGGATCGCCACGGCCATGCGGACGATTCCGGAGGAAAACCGGCGAAACCGCCCCGGCGCCGCCGGCCGGGCGGGCCTCACGGCGCGAGCGCGCCCGCGATCCACCGCCGGGCCTCGGCGCCCGCCGCCGTCAGCTCCAGCTCTCCGGGCGCCGCCGCGGCCTGCACGACCAGGCCCTTGAGCACGGCGACCGCGACCACCGCGAACGCCTCCGGGTCCACTCCGGCCCGCACCTGCCCGGCCGCCGCGCCCTGGCGCACCACCGAGGCCACCCAGAGCCGCATCCGCGCGTCGAGTTCGGCCACCGCGGGGGCCAGCTCCGACGCGCCCGCCAGTGCCTCGGCACCCAGCACCAGCAGCGCCCGCTGGAGGTCGGTCGGGTGCCGGGCCACCTCCAGCCAGGTCTCCGTGAAGCGCAACAGCTCCTCGACCGCGCCGCCGCCCGCCCGCTCGGGCACGGCCGAGGCCGTCGCGTCGGCGAGCACCACCTCCTGCAGCCGGGCCAGCAGGACGGCCTTCGAGCCGAAGTAGTGGGTGGCCAGGCCCCGGCTGAAGCCCGCGGCCTCGCCCACCCGCGCCAGCGTCACCCCGGCGCTGCCGTGCTCCGCGATCAGCCGGGCGGCCGCGGCGAGCAGCGCCGACTCGGCCGCGGCCCGACGCTGCGCCTGGGTCCGCCGACCGGACTGCCCCGACGCCTCGCGCGCCGCCGAACCGGTCTGCGGGCCGGCCATCGGGCCGGTCATCGGGCCGGCCGCGGACCCGGTCGGTGCGGTCCGAGCCGCCGAGGGCTCCCCGTGATTGTCCATACCCCCATGATAGAGTCGAACTTGCTTGTTGAACAACAAGTAAGTCTGCGGGTCGGCGACCCCCCTGCCGCCGCCCCGTCGGAAGGGAGATCCGGATGACCGCCACCGCAACGATGCTCGCCGGACGGCTCGACGTCGCCCAGGGCGCCTTCGCCCTGGAAGAGGTCCCCGTCCCCACTCCGGGCCCGGGCGAGGTCCTGATCAAGGTCGAGGCCGCCGGCGTCTGCCTGTCCGACGTCCACCTGATCGAGGGCATGCTCAAGCCCCTCTTCCTCAAGGGCGACAAGGTCACCCTCGGCCACGAGGTGGCCGGCACCGTCCACCTCCTCGGCGAGGGCGTCACCGGGGCCCGGGTCGGCGACCGGGTGCTGCTCCAGGCCGGCGAGACCCGCGACGGCGCCGTCCACACCCGCGGCGTCGACTACGACGGCGGCTGGGCCGAGTACGCACTGGCGACCGTCGGCACCCTCGTCCCCATCCCGGACGACCTGCCGTTCGAGCAGGCGTGCTTCATCCCCGACGCGGTCTCCACCCCCTGGGCCGCCATCACCGGCACCGGCGCGGTGCGCCCCGCCGAGGCCGTCGGCGTCTGGGGCGTGGGCGGCCTCGGCGCCCACGGCGTCCAGTCGCTGCGGGCCATCGGCGCGTACCCGATCATCGCCGTCGACCCGCTGCCGGCCGCCCGCGACCGGGCCCTGGAATTCGGCGCCGACCTCGCCCTCGACCCGGCCGACCCGGACTTCGCCGCCACCGTGCGCACCGCCACGGGCGGTCGGGGCCTGGCCGCGGCGTTCGACTTCGCCGGGGTGGCACCGGTGCGCGAGCAGGCCATGGCCTCGCTGGGGGCGAACGGACGGCTGGTGCTGGTGGGCCTCACCGACAAGCCGCTGACGGTCACCAACGGCACCCTGCTGAGCTACCTCAAGCAGCAGATCCGCGGCCACTACGGCTCGGCACCCGAGGACGTCGTCGACCTGGTCGACCTGGTGCGCGGCGGGCGGCTGGAGTTCTCCCGCTCGGTGAGCGCGACCTTCCCCCTCTCCGACGCCGCCAAGGCCGTCGAGGCGCTGGAGAAGAAGGAGGGCAATCCGATCCGGCTGGTCCTCACGCCGTGATCCTCACGCCCCGGCAACGGGCGGGGCGCGCCGTCCGGACGGGCGCCCGTGCGGGGACTCCCCCGCGCGGGCGCCCGTCGCCGTCCCCGCACGGTTCGGACGCGGGGCGCCGCCGACCCGCCCTCACCGGTACGGACGGCGCCACCCGCGCGGCGACGGGCGGGTGACCGGCGGGCGGCGCGACAGCCGGAAGAATGGCCGCATGACGAGCCCTCAGCAGCAGCCGCGCGGCCTGACCTCCCTGATCCCCACCGGCCGGACCAGCAGTGCCGGTGACCGGGCCGCCGCCCAGCTGCTCCACCTGCGCGAGACCACCCTGCCCGCCCCGGTCGTCGCGGCCGCCGCCGAGCTCATCGCCGACCGCCTCGACGACCCGGACCCGGTCACCCGGGCCGCCGCCGCGGCCGTCCACACCCTCCTGACCGCCGCCCTGGAAACCACCACGCCGTCCCAGTGACGGGCCGCCCGGGCCGGGGCCGGGTCAGTGCGCGTCGTCCCCCAGCGCCGCGAGCAGCGTCCGCAGCGCGTCCACCAGCGCGTCGGTCCGCGCCGCGTCCAGACCGGCCAGGACGCGGCGTTCGGCGGAGAGATGGGCCGGCAGCGCCCGGTCGACCAGGGCGTGGCCCTCGGGGGTGAGGGCGACGTCCCGGCTGCGGCCGTCCGAGCCGCTGGGCGTACGGGTGACCAGACCCCGGGCCTCCAGCCGGTCGAGCCGCTGGGTGATGGCACCGGAGGTGACCATCGCGGACCGCATCAGGCCGGTGGGGGTCAGCCGGTAGGGCGGGCCGCTGCGGCGCAGCGTGGCGAGGACGTCGAAGGAGGCCGCGTCCAGGTCGTAGTCGGCGAAGTTCCGCTTCAGCTCCGCGTCCACCAGCCGGTAGAGCCGCTTGAGCCGGCCGATCACCTCCATCGGGGAGACGTCCAGGTCCGGGCGCTCCGCGCCCCACTGCTTCACCACTCGGTCCACGTGATCTGCCACCACTTCAGCCTAGAGGATTCCTTAGCGGTGAGATACCTCACACCACCCGATTGGACCCAGATGTGCCTTAGCGCTGAGATACATTGGCTTAGTGCTAAGGAATCGACTCGGAATCGTCCTGTTGACCGCCCTCGCCCCCGTCATCTGGGGCTCGACCTACCTCGTCACCACCGAACTGCTGCCGCCCGACCGCCCGCTGCTCGCCGGCGTGCTCCGGGCCCTGCCCGCCGGGCTGCTGCTCGTCGCCGTCACCCGCCGCCTGCCGAAGGGCAGTTGGTGGTGGCGCTCACTGATACTGGGCGCGCTCAACATCGGCGCGTTCTTCGCACTGCTCTTCATCGCCGCCTACCGCCTGCCCGGCGGGGTCGCGGCCACCGTCGGCGCCGTCCAGCCGCTGCTCGCCGCCGGACTCTCCGCCGGGCTGCTCGGCGAACGGCTCTCGCTGCGAACCGTCCTGTCCGGCATCGCCGGAGTGGCCGGGGTCAGCCTGCTGGTGCTGCGGGCCGGCGCCCGGCTCGACACCCTCGGGGTCGCCGCCGCGCTCGGCGGCGCGGTGGTGATGGCCACCGGCGTGGTCCTCGCCAAGCGGTGGACGTCACCGGCGCCGCTGCTCGCCACCACCGGCTGGCAGCTCACCGCGGGCGGCCTGCTGCTGCTCCCCGTCGCCCTCGCCGTGGAGGGTGCCCCGCCCTCCCACCTCACCGGCGCCAACCTGCTCGGCTACGGCTACCTCGGCCTGATCGGCGCGGCCGTGGCGTACGCGCTCTGGTTCCGGGGCATCCGGGCCCTGCCGCCGACCTCCGTGACCTTCCTCGGGCTGCTCAGCCCGGTGGTCGCCACCGCCCTCGGCTGGCTCGCCCTCGGCCAGGACCTCTCACCCGTCCAGGCCCTCGGCGCGCTGATCGTGCTCGGTTCACTGGTCGCCGCCCAGACCCAGCGCCCGCGCCCCGCACCGACCCCCGCACCGGCCCCTGCGGCAGCCGACGCGCCCGCACCGGCCCGCCTGGCCGAGCCCGCCTGAACCCCGCACCGCCCGGCTCAGCCCTCCTCACCCCCGGCGAGCGCACCGGCCGCTACCGGCTCGGCCGTGACGTACTCGTGGTGGACACCGAGGGCATTTCCATGGAGGACCTCGCCGTCGCCCTCCTCGACGAGGCCGAGCACCCCGTCCACCCGCACCCGCTTCACAGTGGCGTACTGAGGCCCGGGGGCTGCCCCCACCCCCGGACGGGGGCCCTCCTGATGGTCCGTCGGGTGGCCGGCGGGCCAGGCTGGACCCGCCGGAGATCCACCGCCGCCGGGAGACGGCCCGACCTCATGGGGAAACCACCATGCCTCGTCCACCGAAGCGGACGCGCGAGCGGCCACCGGGCCGGACCGCCCGGGCCGGCCTGCTGCGGGCCGCCCTCCTCGCCGCACTGTCGGTGCTGCTCCTGGCACCGTCCGCCGCCTTCGGACAGCCACCCGCCTCGGCCGGCACCGGGAACGCGACGGCGGACGTGGCCGCCACCGACGTCCGGTTCACCGGCGCCGACGGCGTCACCCTGCACGGCACCGTGCTCGCCCCCGGCGGCACGGGCGGCGCACCGGGGCCCGCGCTGGTGATGGTGCCCGGGGCCGGACCCGGCGGCCGGGAGGAACTGCGCCCCGCCGCCGAGGCCTACGCGCGGCACGGCATCGTCACGCTGGTCTACGACAAGCGCACCGACGGGTACTCGATGACCCACCGCGACTACTCCCAGCTCGCCGACGACGCCCTCGCCGCACTCGCCGCGCTGCGCGAGCGGCCCGGCGTCGACCGGTCGCGGACCGGGGTGTGGGGGCTGTCGGAGGGTGCCTGGGTGGTCTCGCTGGCCGCCGGCCGCTCGTCGGACGTCGCGTTCGTGGTCACCGCCGGGGCGGTCGGCCTCAGCCCGCTGCGCCAGCAGGCCTGGGCGTACGGCGGCTACCTGCGCCACCACGGCGTGCACGGGTCGCTGCTCCCGGCCATGCAGCGGACCGCCGCCCGGGTGGTGGCGGGCGCCGGGCTCTTCCCCGAGGCGGACTACGACCCGGTGCCCGCCTGGACCGGGGTGCGCCAGCCGGTGCTGGCCGAATGGGGCACGCTCGACCGGGAGGCCGCGCCCCAGGAGAGCGCGGCGATCATCCGGGACGCGCTCGACCGGGGCGGCAACACCCACTACACCCTGCGCGCCGTCCCCGGCGTCCGGCACAACCTCAACCGCACCGCCGACGACGGCTTCGACCGCCCGTCCGACCTCCCGCCGGACTACGCCGACGCCGAGTCCGCCTGGATCCACCACCTGGCCGACGGGCCGCCCGCGATCAGCGTCGACGCGATGCCGCCGCAGGAGTACCGGAGCACGGCGCTCACCCCGCTCGCCGGCTACGAGGGGCCGTGGCTCCAGCTCGCGGCCGTCCTGGTGTGCGGCGTCGGCTTCGCCGGCTATCCGCTGACGGCGCTGGTCCGCCGCCTCCGGCCCGGAGGGCGGGCCGACGCCCCGCGCACCCCGTCGGCCCGCCCCGCCCGCTGGCTGGCCGGCGCCGGGCTGACGGCCCTGGCCGGCGGCCCGCTCTACCTCCTCTTCATGGTCGTCACGGCGGGCGCCCTCCCCGGCCCGGTCCTGCTCGGCCGACCGCTGCCCTGGCTCCTGCTCCAACTCGCCGCCGTCACCGCGGTGGTGGCCGCCACCGCGCTCGCCGTCAGGTTCGCCGCCACGCTCGCCGTCCGCCGCCGGCGCATCCGCGGCGCCGGCGGCGGACCGGCCGCGGGCGCGTCCGTACCCGCCCGCGCCGAGCGGGTCCGGCTGGGCCTGCTGGCCGTCGCCGCCGTGGTGTTCGTCCCCTGGGCGCTCTACTGGGGCCTGCTGATCCCCTGACCGCCCGGGCCCGACTCCTGCGTGCGGGACCTCGTCGACGGCTATCTGCTGACCGGCCGCACCCCGGCCCGTGACCTCATCTGCCCGTCGCCGCAAGGTGCCTGAGACCGGACGGAGCCGCTGCCCGCGGGCGGGACCGACGAGTGCCGGTCCCGCCCGCGGGCACTCGGGGCGGCCCGACCGCGGTCAGTGGGGTGCGTGATGGGTGTCGCCGACATGCTCACCGGTCTCGTGGTCGGGGAAGCTGACGGCCAGGGTGACGCGGTACTCGAAGACGTCGTCCCGGTGGCCCGGGACGCGGGCCCAGGCGAGTGAGTGGACCTCGGCCTCCGGGGCCTGGCGGCACCAGGCGGCGGCCTCCTCCAGCGCGCGGGCGGCCGAACGACCGGTGCACACCACCGCCGTGTACGCCGCGACCGACACGTCCCCGCCGCTCCGGCCGACGCGGGACACCGCCCGGACGGCGGCCGCGGCATGGGTCAGGTCGCGGGCCAGGTCGTCGATCACCCGAGGTGGCGCCGGCAGGACGGCAGGCCCCTCGGCGACGGTCTCCGGCAGGTTCGTGCTCACTGTCAGGGCCTCCATCCGCATGGTCAACGGGCACAGCATGCCGGGCCGCGATTCCTGGCATGACCACTTTCACCAGAACGTCACCCGCCCGGGGAGGCGATGGTGTAGAACCGGCCGCCCGCACACCCGTCCTGACCGTGCACGGCGGGTTCGGGGCGGCGCATCGGGCCAGGTCAGGGTCGGCGGCCGCAGGCGCCGCCGGGGAGCCCGGGCGGGCAGGTCTGTACCACCCCCGTGCCCCGAACCGCCCGTTCCGCCCCCGGGCACGCCCGGTTCACGTCCGTTACGCGCCCGGGCAACTCCCGTTGCAGGAACGGAAAATACCGGCCGACGGCAACCAGTAGCATCCTGACCGTCGCAGTCCGCCGAAGCGGCGGGCGCCACCGGAAGGAGTCCCCATGCAGGTCAACTCATCGATCCAGGAAGGCCGCCGGTACGGCTGGCTGCCCGCGCTGGCACTCGCGGCGGTCGCGGTGGCGGGGTGTTCCTCCTCGGGCGGCGGTGGTGCGGCGGCCGCGTCCGCGCCGGTGTCCACCCCACCCGCGACCACGGCCGCCACACCCGTCACGCCCGCCACACCCGCCACACCCGCCACACCCGCCACCGGAGCGGCGAACCCCGCACCGGCCGGCAAGCGGCCCGCCGACGCCTGCACGATGCTGACGTCCGCCCAGGTCGTCGCCGTCGTCGGGACCGCCGGACCGTTCAGGGGCACCCACCCCGACCCGGCGAGCGACGGCAGCGCGGTCTGGGGCTGCACCTGGGGATCCCGCCAGTCGTACGCCGCCATCAAGGAGACCGCGCCCGACACGCTCGCGCGGGTCAGGGCCGACAGCGACCTCGCGGTCACCACCGTGCCGGGGATCGGCCAGGAGGCCGTCGCCACCGCGTGGAAGAAGGACGGCACCCGGCCGATCCTGTACCTGGTGGCGGGCGGTCACACCTACTCCGTCGCGGTGGTCAAGGACCGCGGTCCGGGCGACGACGTCAACGCGCCCGCGGAGACCCTCGCCGAGGCCGCGCTGGCGACGACGCTCGCGGTGTCGCTCACCTCCTGACCGGGCGCGGGCCGCCGGCCCTGCGCCGGTTGCCCGGACCGACCACCGTGAACTGCCCGTTCACCGAACCGTGGGGCCCCGGACCGCCATCGGCCACCCTGTCCGCGTCAGATCGTCGTGATACTAATCATTCCGGAAACGAGCTCTGTCATGCACTGGCAGGCACGATGTTGACAGCCTGTCCGTTCTCGGGGAGTCCGGACGGCAACGGGGAGGGGCACCGCATGATGGCGAGGTTCGGCAGCGGACAGGGCGGCCGCAGGCTGCGACTGGGCAAGCGGGTGACAGGGACGGCAGCGGCGTTCACGGCGCTCGCCGCGCTGACCGGTTCTCAGGTGACGGGCCTCGGGCTCGTCCCGGTCGCGGCCGCCGACGCCGTGCCGCCCGTCACCGACCCGGCCACGCGGGGCTCCTCCTTCCCCGTGCCGCCCGGCACCGTGCTGCCCACGGCGTTCGGCACGCCCGGCACCGGCGGCCCGGTGGACGGCGGCGGCCCGCTGGCCCTGCCGCAGCCGCAGCCGCCCACCACCCTGCCGGGCGACCCGTCCGCCGGGCCGTTCCGTACCGGGCCCGCGCTGCCGGAGACCGTCTCCGCCGCCTACCACAAGGCCGAGGCCGCGCTCGCGCAGCGCTCGCCCGGCTGCCACCTGCCGTGGCAACTGCTGGCCGCGATCGGCGAGGTCGAGTCCGGCCAGGCCGACCGGGGCCGGGTGGACGCCGCCGGGACGACCTACCGCGCCATCCTCGGCCCGGTGCTCGACGGCAACGGCTTCGCCGCGATCGCCGACACCGACGGCGGCCGCTACGACGGCGACAGCCGCTGGGACCGGGCCGTCGGCCCGATGCAGTTCATCCCCTCCACCTGGGCGGTCTGGGGCGTGGACGCCAACGGTGACGGCAAGGCCGACCCCAACAACATCTTCGACGCCGCCGAGGCCGCCGGGCGCTACCTCTGCGCCGGCGGGCGGAACCTCTCCGACCCGGCGCAGCTCGACCGGGCCATCCTCAGCTACAACAACTCGGGCGAGTACCTTCGGACCGTCAAGAACTGGATGGCCCACTTCGGCAGCGGCACCACGACCACCACCCCGGACCTCCCGGCCGCCGCCACCCCGCCGACCGCCCCGACGACCACGCCGACGCCGGTGCAGCCTCTGCCGGAGCCCTCGTCGAGCGCCGAGCCGCCGGTCACCCAGCCGTCGCCGTCCGGAAGCCCGTCCCCCACCACAACTCCCACGACGGTGCCCACCACGACCCCCGGCACCACGCCGACGGGGACGCCGACCGGGACGCCCACGCCCACCGGGTCGCCCTCGCCGTCCGCCACGGCGACCCCGGCCCCGAGCGCGACGCCCACCGCCACACCCACGGCGACGCCCACCGGCACCCCGACCGAGTGCCCCACCACCACGCCCACGGCGGCCCCCTCCGGCACCCCGACCACGGGCCCGAGCCCGTCGGCGTCCGCCTCGGCCACCGCGACGCCCACCGCTCCCGGCTGCGCGACCGCCACCCCCGAGCCGACCTCCTCGGCCTCGGCGACCACGTCCGCGCCGACGGCCGCCGCCACCCCGACCGCCGGGCTCTCCCCCTCGCCCACCGCCCGCTGACCCCGCCGGCGCCGCCTCAGCCGTCCGCCTCCACCTCGTCGTCCTCGTCGTCGTAGCAGAGGCCGGCCTCCCGCTCCTGCTGCTCCTGCACCTTGAACGGGACGTCCGGGTCCCAGTCCGAGGTGCGGGGCAGTTCGGGTCCGTCGGGGCCGAGGCGGACGACCGGTTCGACGCGGACCAGCTGGAACCGGCGGTCGGCGGCCTCGACGCTGTTCCCGCGTTCGGCGTCGAGGCGGTCGGCCGCCTCGGCGTACCGGGCGCGCTCGTCCTCCGTCAGGTGCGGCAGCAGGCTCGGCGCGAACTCGCGCAGATAGGCGGCGAGGCTGTCGCGGGCGGCCTGCGGGGTCTCGCAGGCGTTGGTCATCGGCCCCCAGCGGCCGTCCTCGTACTCGGCGACGGCGCAGTGCACCGGCAGCACGAACACATTGGGGTACAGGTACGAGGCGAGCCGGGCCTCGGCCCGGACGTCCTCGGGAATGCCGTGGCCGGTCGGCACCAGGGACATCATGTCCAGCCGGAGGATGCCGTCCACCAGCGTGACGTCGGCGGCCGGGTCGATGACGAACCCGTTGACGCGGGAGAGCGCCTTGTACCCCTGGCCGACCGGGGCTGGGTCCGGATCGGTGGGACGCGGAGGTTCGACGCCCTCGGGGCCCCCGCGCAGGACCTGTTCCGCGCGGAAGATCCGGTACTGTCGCCCGGCGACGGCCAGTTCGTCGAGTCGCTCCCACTCCAGCCGCTGGTACCCGGCGGTGTAGGCGGCCCGTTCCTCGTCGGTGATCTCCCAGGTGGCGGCGCCCCACTGGCCGGGCTCGGCGAGCGCCCAGCAGCGGAAGACATGGCCGAGGTCGTCCCGGGCCGTCTGCGGGGTGGTCGAGCGGAACCCGAGGATCCGCCAGGCCCCCTCCTCGGTGCGTTCCAGGCAGCCGAAGACGGGTGGCATCATCAGCAGATTCGGGTACCGCTCGCGGGCCGCCCAGGCTTCCAGGCCCGCCACCGCGGAGACCGGGTCGTCGGTGTGGGCGATCCGAACGGTGAGGTGGTCCGGCAACTGCACAGCGTCATCATCCATGCCGCCAGTGTTAGCGGACGCCGTCGGCGGACCGCAGCCCGTTCACCGAAGTCCACCCGACCCGGGAATCCCTGAGGGACCGTCGGGCGCCGGCCCGGCTCGCCTCCCCCGGACACCCGGACCCGGCGCGTCAGCGGTTCGTCGCGCCGGGTCCGGGGGTCGTCGCACGGATTCCCACGTCGCCCCGGGAGGCCGTGGACGGCGTGCGTGCAGTGCGTGCAGTGCGCAGGGTATGTGCAGTGCGCGGAGTCCGCCCTGTCCGGTCAGTGCTTGCGCCAGAGCGTCCAGCCCTGCTTCCGGTCGAACTTCTCGACGTACCACTCGGCGGGGTGGTTCGGCCAGTACGAGTCCGGCTCCTTGCCCTCGGCGGGCGGCGGGGTGACGACTGCGGTCGCCTCCGCCGGAATCGGCTGCCAGCGCGGGTCGCGGGACCAGACCCGGCCCTGGTAGACCTCAAAGGCCTGCGTCCCCCGCAGGGCCCAGTCGATGTCCCAGGCGAACACCACGTTGTCCCCGGGCTTGATCCCGGTGCTCTTGGTGAACCCGGTCGCCGAGCCCTTGCGGGCCTTCCAGTGGGGGTAGCTGAGCTGCTCGGTGATGGTGGCGGTGGCGAACCCGGCGAAGAGCGCGAGCGAGATGCCGACCGCCCAGAGCACCCGGCGGCCGCCGGCCAGCAGCAGCAGGACGACCGCGAGCAGGACGACGAAGGCCGCGGCCGTCGACCGCATCATGTTCAGCCGGCCCCAGTCGGCCGCGAGGAACAGCACGTCCGGCATGCCCCAGGGTATGAAGACCTGAGTGTGGAGCTTCGAGCCCGCGGACCAGATCACCAACTGGGCCAGGAGCAGGGTGAGTCCGACCGTGCCGGCCAGCGCGTAGCCGAGGTTGCGGCGGGTGAAGCGGCTCAGAACCGCCACGCCCACCACGAAGGCCACCGGGATCAGGTAGGAGAGGTAGCGGGCGTAGACC